>NZ_CP058990.1:2010000-2368789 GCF_019021925.1 Cellulophaga sp. HaHaR_3_176 | reverse complement strand
GCTTACAACAAGGTGTAGATTTTATTGGTGGTCGTTCTTACCAAGTTCGTTTTGAGAAGCCAGTAAGTGCTTCTGAATTAGCGGCAGAGTTTAATACAGTTTTCGGTAGTGGAACTAACGTTAAAACTTATGGAGAAGATAATCAAGTAATGCTTACAACGCCTTATAAAGTTGATGTAGAAGGTATTGAAGTTGATGCTGAAATTCAAAATAAATTATTTACAACATTACAAAAGTACCTTCCAGATGGTATAACTTATGATGAGTTTGTAGTTGCTAGTGATACAAAAGCAGTAGGTATTATGAAGTCTACTAAAGTAGGTCCTACAATTGCTGATGACATTAAAAACAATGCTTTTTGGGCAATTATTGGGTCTTTAGCGGTAGTATTCTTATATATATTATTCCGTTTCCGTAAATGGCAATTCTCTTTAGGAGCTGTTGCAGCGGTATTCCATGATGTATTACTTGTGCTAGGTATTTTCTCTATATTTGGTAAAATCATGCCTTTTAATATGGAGATAGATCAAGCTTTTATTGCAGCTATATTAACGGTAATTGGTTATTCATTGAATGATACTGTTGTTGTTTTTGACCGTATTCGTGAAATTATTGCAGAAAGAGGTTGGAAGACAGGGGAAAACACAAACTTGGCTTTAAATAGTACATTAGGAAGAACGTTAAATACGTCATTAACAACTATAATAGTTCTTTTAGCTATATTCGTTTTTGGTGGAGATTCATTAAGAGGGTTTATGTTTGCAATGATCATAGGTGTTGTTGTTGGTACATATTCATCTTTATTTATCGCAACTCCTGTAATGTATGATACATTAAAGAAAAGCGTTCAAGATGGTACTGAAGAAGATGTAATAACTGAATAGTTTATCATCCAATTCAAAAAAAGTAAGCTATCTAGTTTGCTTTTATAAATAAAGAACCCCCAAGAGATTTATCTCTTGGGGGTTTTATTTTGTTGTTATTATCTTATTTAAGATTGATAAGAAGGTAGGTTAAAGATAAAAGAACTTCCTTCTTTCGGTTTACTTAAAACAACAATAGTAGTTTCATGTATATCCATTATTTTTTTTACAATTGCTAAGCCTAAGCCATGGCCTTGCTTACTTGTTTTGCTTACTTGTTTATAACGATCAAAGATATACGGTTGCTCGTTAACAGGAATACCTGTTCCAGTATCAGATATATTTATTTCAATATCATCTGATAGCTTTTTAAGAGATAGTGTTACAGATCCAAAAGGATTTGTATATTTTATCGCATTTTCTATTAAGTTTTGTAGCGCTCTCTCAACAAGGCTGATATCGGCATATACCATGCAATTTTCTTCAGGGCATTCTAACGATAATTTGATTTCTTTTTTCTGTGATATAACCTTGAATTTTGCTATAATATCATAAGAGAGTTCAGTAATTGAAAATGGCTCTTTAATAGGTGTAATTTGTTCGGCTTCTAATTTAGAATACTCGAAGAGTTGATTTATAAGGTTTGAGAGTTTATCTACATTGTTGTGTGTTATTTGTAAATATTCTTCTTTCTGCTTTTCAGATAGTGTTTCTTTTTTTATCTGTAATGTTTCTATATATCCTTTAATAACAGCTAGAGGAGTTCTTAAATCATGAGATACATTAGCAATTAATTCTCTTCTAAGTAAATCAACAGATTTCATTTTATCCATGTTGTCTACGATTGTGTCAGCCATTTCGTTGAAAGAATTTGCGAATATTGCTATATCTGATTTTTCAGAATTCTCAATTCTAGCCTCTAAATCACCTTCTCTAAAACGGATTACTGTATTTGTAATCAATCTTAAATTTTTAGTTAAAAACCAAATACTTAATAAGCCAATGATACCAGCAAAAAGCATGGTTAAAAGAGTTGCTCCTAAACCTAATTGTTTAAAGTACATGCCCAATAAATCTTCGCTAATATGTTGAAAATCTTCGCCAGCTAAAATGATGTAGATATACCCTTTTTTGCCTTGAGTATTGTAGGGTGCTACTGAAAATATTTTTTTTGTACCAGGGTGTTTTGGGTCATCACCTTCAATATACGTACTACCGTTATTTTTAATGAATTGTTTAATGGGCTCTAAAGAAACCTTTTTAGAGGGGGCATTTTTGCTATGATCTAAAACTACAGAATATAAAATTTCACCTACATCATCTAATAAGTAAACTTCGATACTGCGGTTTACTGCCATCATATCATGCATTAAATCGCCAAACAAAAGCTTATTTACGCTTCCATCTTCTAAAAATGGAGATGCGTTTGTGAACTTTTCTTGTATTACATGATTTGCAACGTCGACATTTACTTGTTGAATTGTAGCTCTATTATGTTTGTTTGCATAGTACCCTGTTATAAGAATGTAGGATATACCCATTAATAAAATTAATAAGCCAAATGCAAGCCATAATTTTTTAATTAATTTAGGTGTTAGTGCTTTGCTTTTAGATTTCATGCGGTAAATCTTCGTTAAATTTATAACCTATCCCCCAAGTGGTGAGTATGTAGTTTGGGTTTGCCATATCTGTTTCTATTTTGGCTCTTAGTCTGTTAATATGAGAGTTTACGGTGTGTTCATATCCGCTAAAATTATATCCCCATATAATATTCAGTAATTCTGTTCTCGAATAATTTCTTCCAGGGTTGTTTGCCATAAGATGTAGTAGTTCAAATTCTTTTGGAGAGAGTTCTATTTTTACATCATTAATAAGTACTTTTCTTTTATCAATATCTATTAGCATTCCGTCTACATTAATAATAGAGCTTTCTTTAGTGTTTTGTTTAACAGTATTGCTTCTTCGCATAACTGCTTTTATTCTTGCTAATAATTCTCTAATACTAAATGGTTTTGTCATGTAATCATCAGCACCAATTTCTAATCCTAAAACTCGATCAATTTCTTCTGATTTAGCAGTTAACATTATTATTGGAGTATTTTTTTTGGCTCTCAAATTTTTACAAACTTCAATACCATTCATATTTGGTAATGTTAAGTCTAGTATTATTAAGTCGTAATCATTTTGTAAGGCCATTTCTAGCCCTGTAGCACCATCGGTAGCTTTTGAGGTCTCAAAAATTTGATCAGTAAGATGTATCTCTAAAAGTTTGACTATTTCAAGATCATCTTCTATAATTAGTATTTTTTTCATATTTATATACGAATCAAGTTAAAAAGTATCACGCTAACATCACAACTTAGCTATTTTCACTTTTTGCTTTTTATAATTTAGGTATGTTATTGGTAGTCTTTAATATAGCCTCCTTACAAATAGCTACGAAACTTTATATTATTTCTAATTATAAGCTGTTATTTAGTGCCTTTTTTTAAGTAATAAAGAAGATTGGTAATAGTAGATGTTATTACAATTAGTACTATTAAAATAATTGAGATTTGTACTCTTGGTATAATTAGATAGGTTTCATTAATTAGCTATTTTAAATAGATTTAATGAGTAAAAACTATTTTATCGGTAGAATTTAGTAGCTATAGTTGTTAATGAGCTCAATTGGCTTTAAAACTCATCAAATTTATGCTTAGACATTAATCAGGTATAAAAAAATCTTAAATAATAATTTTTTTTAATTTGTAATGGAGCCTGTGGCACCATTTTCTGTTTTTTGAAGTTCAAATATTTTTTTGGGTTTTAATCCCGGCTCATCTCTATGAGAAACAAAAAGTACTGTAGTAGTACTTTCCTTTGAAATTTTATTGACTAAATCAACAAATAAATATGCACTTTTATCATCTAAGTTTTCAGTAGGTTCATCTAAAATCAATAACAAAGGTTGTTTGATCATAGCTCTTGCAACCATTACTAATCTCTGATTTCCTGTTGTTAAATCAATAAATAAAGAATTTTTTAAAGATTTCATATCTAAGACATCTAGCCATTCATCAGCTAATTTTCTTTGTAATTCTGTAGGGTGTTTATAGAGTCCGATAGAATCGTTTAGCCCAGATATTAGCATGTGTTCAACAGAGTGTAACCCATTAAAATTATGAGTTAAAGTAGGGGAGTAGTATCCTATTTTTTTCTTTATATCCCATATACTTTCTCCTGTACCTTTTTTATTACCAAATAAATATAGCTCTTGGCCATATCCTTTACTGTTTTCTCCTGTTATCATTGATAGCAATGTGGTTTTTCCGCTACCATTTTTGCCTTTAAGCTGCCAAAATTCATTTTGATTAATTGTCCAATTTATATTTTTTAGTATTATCCTATCTTCAAATGAGACAGTGATGTTTTTCATGTCTATTAGAACATCATCTGAATATGTACTTTTATTATGAGGTTTTGGTATGGGTAATAGAAATTCAGTTTTCTTTCGTTTTTCTATTTTTTTTGAGATTAGTAATGTATTGTCTTTGGAAAGTATAAATTGATTTTTTATAAAGCTTAAACTATCATTTTGCCTGCTAATTAAAAGAATCAAACATGTTTTTTCTGAAATAACTTTTAACCTGTCTTTTAATATTTGTACTGATGATATATCTAGGTTATCAAATGGACTATCTAAAAGAATAAAATCTGGTTTTTGGGATAAGATGTGTTCTAAAACTATTTTTTTCTGTTCACCACTAGACATTGATTTCAAAGATTGTGATGTATTTTTTGTGGCAATTTTAATATCATGAACCTCTTCTTCAAAAATTAAATCATTAATTTTTGACTTGTTAAGTACGTCTCCTTTTAAATTTTTTAAAGAAACAAGCAGTTCAGGTAATTCACCTTTTAAAATAAGTGTTGTAAATAAATTAATGTTTGATTCGTTATCCGTATAAACTATATAATGTTGAGTATTGTTCATTTGTATAAGTTTTGCATGAGTAGTATTAGAATTGAACTCTGTAGATATATACAGGATTGTTGTTATATGAAGTTTTGTAATCAATAACCATTTTGTTTTGCAACGCTACTTTTTGAGAAGGTATATTTGTGATGCTAATTATTGAAATTAAAGAAGAAGATAATTTATACTCAGTGGTATATATTTTACACTGTATAGCGGCTTCAGTTGCAAAACCTTTTTTCCAATATTTTGGCAGTAAAGAGTATGCTATCTCAAGCTCTTGCTTGCCATCAATTTCTTGAATCAATAATCCGCATAAACCTATAAATTCTTTTGTATCTTTTTTTAGTAAAGCTAGTTTGCCTCCTAAGTTATTTTTGTATCGATAAAATGTTCTGTCAAAATCAACTTTACAAGCATCAACGGGATTTGTTGGTATTCCTTCCCAATGTTGTGAGGTTCTTTTGTCTTCATGAAAAGGAAGCCATAATGAAAAATCATCAGGAACTAGTTTTCTGAAAACAAGTCTTTCAGATTCTATGTTATCCATTAAATAATTCATCAAAAAAACATCAGAATTATATTTTTTTAAAAGAAATACTATCTTTTACCTCAAGTAATAATTTTTCTGAAATACCAGCATTAAGTTCTAGAACATATTTTACAGGTACTTGAGATGATAAACCAGTTTCATTAAAAGGCTTTGCGTTTTCTTGAAAACTTGCAATGTGCATATTCTCATCAATAAAAACAAGATCTAAAGGTATTTCAGTATTTTTCATATAAAATGAATGCATAGCTACATCAGGAAAAACGAATAACATACCTCTGTTTGCTTTCATTGATTTTCGGTACATTAATCCTGTGCTAGTTTCGTATTCCGTATCTGCAATTTCAATATCAAAAGAGCCGATTATAGAATCTGTTTTTGCTTTGTAAATAGTAAGCTCTCCTTCTTTTTTGAATTCGACAGTAACAGTTTCTACTTTGTTTTTTACTTTTTCTTTACAAGAAGTGAAGCAAACTATTGTAATAATTAAAAGAGATGTAAATAATTTCATTATGCTCTTGTTTTAGTAGGGCGGAACATGAAGTAGAGACCAATTAATACAAAAGGTACACTTAGCCATTGACCGATAGAAAGTATTTGCATAGATTCATCTAATGAGTTTTGGCGTTCTTTTACAAACTCTACAAAGAATCTGATACTCCATAATAAAACTAAAAATAAACCAAATAAATAACCAGGCTTGTCTTTTTTGTCAGTCTTCCAATATAATAGATAAAGAATGATAAAAACAAAAATATAACAAATACCTTCGTATAGTTGTCCTGGGTGTCTAAAAGGAATTTGCTCTAAAATGGATGCAAACTTAGGATTGTTCTCTATAAGTTCATACGCTACATTAGCTGTTTTTGCTTTTGTAATTGCCATGGCCTTATAAGCAGGCAGATCATCTGAATTACGAATAAATCGAGTCGCAAAAATAAAAGATTCCTCAACAGGTTTACCTACAATTTCAGAATTAAAAAAATTACCTAAACGTACACAGAAAGTACCAATTGCTGATGCTACCACTGCACGGTCTAATAACCAAAGTAATTTTATGTCTTTATATTTTCTTGTAAAAAGGTAAAGGCCAACAATAGCGCCAATTGTAGCTCCGTGACTCGCTAAACCAGTAAAGCCAGTAAATTCATAGCCATTAATAAAGCCAAATAAAGTTTCGTTAGCATTTTCTCGAATAGGTAGTAAAATTTCTAATAAGTGATTCTTGTAATAGTCCCAGTCGTAAAAGAAAACATGGCCTAGTCGAGCACCTAGCATTATAGATACGACACAATGAATAAAAAGGGAGTCTAGCTGCTCCATAGTTTTTTTCTCACGAAGAAAAATTTTCTTCATAACAAGCCAACCAAGAGCAAAAGCGGCAATCCATAATAGATTGTAATATTTAATTTGAATAAACCCAATATTAAAAAGAGTTCCGTCTGGATTCCAGTTGATTCCTAAAAAGTGCATTCTTGTATTTTTTTATTAGGCTAAGATAACAAAATACAAGCTAGGTGAATGATTGATTGATAAAGAAAATAGAAATTTGTATACCGTTAAATAACTCTTTTAAGGAACAGGGTCATAGCCTTTTCCTCCCCAAGGATGGCAACTGAAAATACGTTTTAAACCTAACCAGCCACCTTTAAATAAACCATGTTTTTTTAAGGCTTCAAGTGTGTACTGTGAGCAAGTTGGTGCATATCTGCAACTTGCAGGTGTTAATGGAGATATAACTAACTGGTAGAAACGGACTAAAAAAACAAAAGGAGCAATAAGAATCTTTTTCATTAATAGGTTTTCTGATGGAATCTCAATCAAAAATACAATAAAAGTATAGTAATAGAAAACCCGCTAAGTAGCGGGTTTTTTATAAAAATAAATTACAAATTAATATGTTGTAGCATATTTAATGGGTTCTAAATTGTTTGATTCTTCTTCGGTAAATAACCTAGATTTAGTAATGAACCGAACACCTAAAGGAACTTCTAGCGAAAAACTAGCACCTCTGCCAACCACTGTGTCAATAGTGAGTTGTGTGTGTTTCCAATATTCGTATTGATCTTTAGACATATAAAAATCACAATCAGAAGTAATATCAAGCCAAACATCATTTTCATTTAGCATAAACTCTCCTTTTTCAAAACACATAGGAGAAGAACCATCACAACATCCACCACTTTGATGGAACATAAGGTCGCCGTACTTTTCTTTTAATGTGTTCAGAATGATTTCTGCATCCTTAGTAATTAAAATTCTTTTTACATTCATCTTAAATGCTATTAAAAGAAACCCATTGCTTTTTTATCATAAGAGATAAGCATATTTTTGGTTTGTCTGTAATGACTTAACATCATTTTGTGATTTTCTCTGCCAATACCTGATTTTTTATACCCTCCGAATGGAGCATGAGCAGGGTATAGGTGGTAACAATTTACCCAAACTCTACCAGCTTGTATAGCTCTTGAGATTTTATAAGCCTGGTGAGTATCTCTTGTCCAAACTCCTGCCCCTAAACCATATAATGTGTCATTAGCTATTTCAATAGCCTCAGCTTCATCTTTAAACGATGTTAAGCAAACAACAGGTCCAAAAATTTCTTCTTGAAAAACTCGCATCTTATTATTTCCTTTTAAAATTGTTGGTTGAATATAATATCCACCCTCAAGGCCTTCGTTGTAAGCAGCTTCACCTCCAGTTAAAACTTCACAACCTTCTTCTTTTCCAATTTTAATATAATCTAATATTTTTTGATATTGATCATTCGATGCTTGAGCACCCATCATTGTAGTTGGGTCTAGTGGGTGACCTAATTTTATAGCTTTCGTTCTTTCAACTACACGAGCTACAAATGCATCAAAAATGTCCTCTTGTACTAGCATTCTTGATGGGCTTGTGCAGACTTCTCCTTGGTTTAATGCAAACATTACAGCGCCTTCAAGGCATTTGTCAAAAAAATCATCATCGGCATCCATTATATTATTAAAGAAAACATTTGGTGATTTCCCTCCTAATTCTAGAGTTACAGGTGTAATGTTTTTAGAAGCATACTGCATAATTAATTGCCCTGTAGTTGTTTCTCCTGTAAAAGCTACTTTATTTATGCGAGGACTTGATGCTAATGGTTTACCAGCTTCTGCGCCAAAACCATTAACAATATTTAATACACCAGCAGGTAAAATATTTTCAATCAATTCCATAAGTACTAATATACCAACAGGTGTTTGTTCTGCGGGCTTTATAATAACACAGTTTCCGGCGGCTAACGCAGGTGCAAGTTTCCATGTAGCCATAAGTATCGGAAAATTCCAAGGAATGATTTGTGCAACTACGCCAAGTGGTTCAGTTACGTTAAGTGCTACAGTGTTAGCATCTAATTCACTTACTGACCCTTCTTCCGCTCTTATAACACCTGCAAAGTATCTAAAATGGTCTACAGCTAATGGTATATCTGCAGCACGTGTTTCTCTAATAGCTTTGCCATTATCCCATGTTTCTGCACGAGCTAAAATTTCTAAGTTTTGCTCCATTACATCCGCAATTTTTAAAAGCATATTGCTGCGCGTTGTTGCTGATGAGTTGTTCCAGCCTGGCGCTGCTTTCCATGCTGCATCAATTGCAAACTCAATATCTTCTGATGTTGATCTTGCTATTTTTGTAAATACATTACCATCTACAGGCGATGTATTGTCAAAATACTCTCCTTTTATAGGAGATGTCCATTTGCCTCCAATATAATTTTCATATTGACTTTTGAATTTAGGTTTTTCTAATACATTGCGTTCTGTTGTTTGTACGTTGCTCATGATTCAATATTTTAAATGTTTATATTTTATAGCGATCAATTTTATGAAGTGTTGATTTTCAGCTACTTCATAAAAGTACTTTTCATTTTTTTATTTTATTTGAATAATTCTATCAATTTGATGAACAATACTATCATACTTTATGATTTTAACAATTATTAGCGTATTTTTTTATAAATTTAATATGTTATCTATTTTTTAATTGTTGAAATTAGTAGTTATGCTTAAGTTATCTGACGAATTTATTAAAGGAAGAAAATTAGAGTCTCTTGTAGAAAACCAGACTTCATATACTTTAAATAATGCAGCTATGCATGTTTTTGAAACACATGAACAAGCAGATAAAGTTATGTTGCAGTTTGATCAGCCTGTTTTAGCAAGTATGATAATGGGTAAAAAAGTGATGCATTTAAGAGATCATCAATCTTTTCAATTTTTACCAGGAGAATCTTTAATATTGCCAGCAAAGGAAATTATGTCTATAGATTTTCCTGAAGCAGAAGATAAGAACCCGACAAAATGTTTGGCCATGGCCATTTCTGAAGAGAAAATAAATAATGTTTTGCGTTTAATGAACGAAAACATGCCTAAGGATAGTGGTAAAGAATGGAGTTTAATGGATTATAATTTTCACTTTGTAAATGACTCAGGAATTTATCAAATACTACAGCGCTTACTATTTTTATTTACAGAGAACCACGCTTCAAAAGATTTTTTTGTAGATAACATGTTGCGTGAACTTATAATTAGAATTTTACAAACGAACCAACAAAAAATTTATACTAAAGAAACATTGTCTTTAACAGAAGATAATAGGTTGTCTTTTATTGTAAAATATATTAGAAGTAATATTCATGAACCATTAACTATTGAAGAATTAAGTAAAAAGGCATGTATGAGTCCATCTCATTTTCATCGTGTTTTCAAAAGCGAATTAAGGATATCGCCAGTAGAGTTTATTAAAAATGAAAGAATAAAATTGGCGGTAAGTTTATTACAAAACCCTAAAAGAAAGATAAAAGATGTTTATATGGAGTGTGGTTTTGAAAGCCGTTCTTATTTTAATAGGGTTTTCAAAACCAAACAACATATTTCTCCGGGAGAATATCAACTAAAAATGCAACAGTATTTTTGATAGTAATTTACGAAATGCTAAAAGTGGTTCCGTCTTTACCATCTTTAAGTTGTATGCCTAAAGCTGCTAATTGATCTCTTATTTTATCTGAAGTAGCAAAGTCTTTATTATCACGCGCATCTTTTCTTAATTGTATAAGTAAAGAAACAACATCTGGTAACTTATCAGAATCAACGCCAGATTCATTCTTGTCTTCAATACCTAAAATGTCGAAAATGAAATCATTTAATGTAATTTTTAATAGCACTTTATCTTCAGCTGTAATTTTTTCGTTCCCTTCTTTAATCAAGTTTATATGTTTAACAGCTTCAAATAAATGAGCAATTAAAGTAGGTGTATTGAAATCATCATTCATTGCATCGTAACATTTCTGTTTCCATGCGTTTATATCAAAATCAGTACTGCTAGAGGCTTCTAAATTATCGATTGAAGTTAAAGAATCCATCAATTTTAAATATCCTTTTTCTGAAGCAAGTAAAGCATCACTACTTAAATCTAATATGCTAGTATAGTGTGCTTGCATCATAAAAAAGCGAACAACAGTAGGTGAGAAAGCTTTTGAAAGAATATCGTTATCTCCTGAAAAAATCTCGTCAGGTAAAATATTATTACCTGTAGATTTTGCCATTTTTTTGCCATTCATTGTCAGCATATTGGCATGCAACCAATATTTAACAGGCGATACTCCGTTTGTAGCTTCGGCTTGAGCAATTTCGCATTCATGATGCGGGAATTTCAAATCCATACCACCACCGTGTATGTCAAATGATTTACCTAAATACTTGGTGCTCATAGCGGTACACTCTAGGTGCCAGCCAGGAAAACCATCTCCCCAAGGAGAAGGCCATCTCATGATATGTTGTGGTTCAGCTTTTTTCCAAAGTGCAAAATCTTGTGGACTTAGCTTCTCATCTTGAGCAGCTAATTCGCGAGTATTTGCAATCATGTCTTCTAACTTTCTACCGCTTAATTTACCGTAGTTATGAGATTCGTTGAATTTAGGAACGTTAAAATAAACTGATCCATTTTTCTCATAAGCATATCCTTTTTTAAGAATATCTTTAATAATTTCTATTTGCTCTATAATATGCCCCGTAGCAGTTGGTTCAATACTAGGAGGTAGAAAATTAAATTTCTGTAATATATTATGGAAATCAACAGTATATCGCTGAACAACTTCCATGGGTTCAATTAGTTCTAAGCGTGCTTTTTTTGCAATTTTATCTTCGCCATCCTCAGCATCATTTTCTAAATGCCCTGCATCTGTAATGTTACGTACATAACGTACCTTGTAACCCAAATGCTTTAGATATCTAAAAATCATATCAAAAGACATAAATGTACGGCAGTTACCTAAATGTACATTGCTGTATACTGTTGGTCCGCAAACATACATTCCGATAATACCTTCAGTGATAGGTTCTAAAATTTCTTTTTTTCCGGATAAAGAATTGTAAACTTTTAGATTTTGACTTTTATATAATTGCATGCTAAATGTAGAACGTTAAAATTTTGTTTCTAATTTGATGAAGTTTAAAAATTCACGACGAGTAGCTTCTTCTTTAAATTTACCACCGTACTCGGCAGTTACTGTGCTACTTTCTATATCGCGAATACCTCTTGAATTTACGCATAAATGTTTAGCGTCTATAATACAGGCTACATCTTCTGTGTTTAAAACATGTTGTAGTTCTCGTACAATTTGAATAGTTAATCGTTCTTGAACTTGTGGTCTTTTTGCGAAATAATCAACAATACGATTCATTTTTGATAAACCAACTACATTACCATTAGATATGTAGGCTACGTGAGCTCTACCTACAATTGGTAATAAATGATGTTCGCAAGTGCTGTATAATGTTATGTTTTTTTCAACTAACATTTCACCGTACTTGTATTTATTATCAAATGTTGACGATTTTGGTTTTTTCTCTGGATGTAAACCAGAGAAAATTTCTTTTACAAACATTTTAGCAACCCTATTCGGGGTGCCTTTTAAGCTATCGTCGGTTAGGTCGAGGCCTAAGGTTTCTAAAATCTCAGAAACGTTTGCTTTTATTTTATCAATTTTCTCCTCATCGCTTAATTTAAAAGCGTCTTTTCGTAATGGAGTATCTTCAGAAGTAGCTAAATGGTTATCTCCCATTTCTTCAAATTGCTCTTCTAATGTGCTGTCAATTTTCATCTTAAATTATCTCTTAAGTGCTGCAAAGATATACATAATCTAATATTTAATAGCATGTTTACCTATGTTACACAACATTAATTAGTGAGCGTTATGTCGAGTTTTTATATTTATCCTTACGAAGGACTATCGTCTTATGAAATATAGTTTATTTATAATCTTTTTATTGTTTTCTCTTTTTTCTGTTGCGCAAATATCTCCTGATTGCTCAACAGCAATACCTATATGTAATAATACGCCAGTAAATAGTGGCACAGATAGTTATGGTATAGATGACTTTAACGGGGCAAATGAGTCTGGTTGTTTAGAAAAATCATTATCTGGGGCAATAGAATCAAACTCTGCATGGTATCGTTTTAGAACAGGAGCATCGGGGCAATTAGGGTTTAATATTAGTATGGATTCTAGTGAGGATTGGGATTTTGCACTTTATAAATCAGCCGATTGTAATAACCTTGGTGAGCCAGTGCGTTGTAATTTTAAAGAAAACGATGATCAAGATTCTTTTTTAGGAGTTGGCGAAGATCCTACAGGGAATACGGAAAACCTGAGTTATGAAGACTGGTTAGATGTGGTTCCTGGGGAAGATTATTATTTGTTAATCAATAATTTTTCGAATATAAATTCAGGTTTTTCAATACAATTTTCAGGAAATATATTTGTTACCAACCCTTATGATGCTTTAGATTGTACAATAATAAACAACCTTTTAGGTCCGCCTATAGCAGCATGTGAATCTGATTTTATAGAATTGGATGCGACAACTGCTAATGTTCTTTCTTATGATTGGTATGTAGAAAGTAATAGTGGTTTTGATCAAATTATAGGCGAGAATAATGCAACTTTTGAGGTTGTTAATTCTGGTTTATATAGGGTAGTGGTTACCTTGCCAGGAGAAACTATTATAAGTGATGTTCAGGTTAATTTTACCCCTAACCCTACGGCGAGCCCTGTGGATGATAAGGTGGTTTGTTATAGTGAAGACACTTATGATTTGGCCGCTATTGATGCAGAAGTATTAGGAAGTCAAAGTTCAGATAGGTTTATTGTTTCATACCATTCTAATTTTTCAGATGCCGTAAGTGGTGTAAATAATTTGAATAAAAATCATAAAAAAAATCAAGGAGTAGAAACAATTTATATACGTGTAAATTCATTTGAAAATCCAAAATGTTTTGATGTTTCTCAAAATTTTGATTTGATTGTTTCAGAAGAAATCGAGCAGGATTTTCCGAGTATAGTATCCGTTTGTGAAGGAAATACAACAGTTATTGTAGGAGATGATACTCCGAATAATAATTTTACTTATGAGTGGAGTACAGGTGAGAATACACCTTCGATACTAGTGAACTCTGAAGGTTTTTATACGGTAACTATTTCTAGTATTATTTCAGGTGTTGTTTGTTCAGAGGTTTTTACTGTTGATGTAATAATTTCTAGAACACCAATAATTTCAAATGTAATAATAGAAAGCTTACAAGAAAATAATACGGTAACAATAGAAACGGAGTTCGATGGTAATTTTGAGTACCGAATTGATGATGGAGAATATCAAACTGAGTCATTTTTTAATACTGTCTTACCAGGATCGCATATTATTGAGGTTCGAGATATTGAAGGATGTGGTTCGGTTACAGAAAGTATTGTTGTAATGGGCTTTTCAAAATTTTTTACACCAAATGGAGATGGTATTAATGATCAATGGTTGGTAGAAGGGTTGGATCAACTCAATAGTCCTGTTGTTTTAATATTCGATCGTTATGGTAAGCTAATGAAGCAACTAAACCCTTTAAAAATTAGTTGGGATGGTTTTTACAACGGAGTGCAAATGCCTGCTTCAGATTATTGGTTTCAGTTAAGTTATTTAGAAGAAAATGGAGACCGTACAGTAGCAAAATATATAAATAGTCATTTTTCTTTAAAGCGATAGAAAGTCATTTTTTGTGTATTTCATCGATTAACGGTAAAATATATCAGCTAAAAATACTAAATCAGCGTATATAAAGTTACTAGAAAGCACCACAGATCATCATTATTATGAGAATACCATTCATTTTTATATCCACACTATTGTTCTCTTTAATTAGTTATTCCCAAAATTCGCCCGATTGTAGAACAGCAATTCCTGTATGTGCTGATATGCCTTATATTGGTAAGGCAAATGGGCTTGGTGATATTGAGGATTTTGATCCAGAAAACATGGTTCAAACAGGTTGCTTAGAAAAAGGTAGTGGTTCAAGTTCAAATATAGAGCATAATACTTCATGGTTTGTTTTCCGTGCTGGTACTGATGGTGAAGTTGGGTTTGATTTAGAAGCTCTTTCGACAACAGCTGAATGGGATTTTGCAGTTTACGGGCCAGATGTTGATTGTGCTGCTATTAGTAATGGTACGGCGGAACCTATTCGTTGCAATTATGAAGTTAATGATACTGATTTTACTGGATTAGGCGTAAATCCTGAAAATGGCGATATAGGTCGTCCAAACTTAACACAAAGCTTAAATACATACGATGAGTATTTGCAAGTAACTACTGGGGAAATATATTACATTTTAATAAATAACTATAACACGAATTTCGACGGTGATCCAGAATCTTTTGGAATTACATTTACTGGTAGTTCTGTAAGTGCGGATCAAGATACAGCTTTAGATTGCACCTTGCGAGATGAGTTTTTAGGTTTGGATATTGTTGCCTGTGAAGATGATGCTGATATTGTGTTAAGTGCTTTGCGGTCTCCTGCGGGACCAGATATAGCTAATATAAGGTGGTATGTAGATTATGACGATGATGGTATTGTTGATGATGATAATTTGTTAAGTGGGCCAATAGGTGTAGCAGATGAATTAATTGTATCTACTGAAATTTTAAGTTCAGGGAGGTATTTTGTTGAAATTACTACAGCTTCAGGATCACCAATTACGGTTGTTGATGAAAGCGGTGTATTAGTAACTGTTTTTGGTCCTCCTGTATTACAAGATGTTGTTACTCTTAACTCGAACCTATCAAACAACCCCGATCAGAATAATATTGAGGTTATTGTAGAGGATGAAAGAGGGAATGGGTCATTTGAATATGCTATAAATGGAGGTGAGTTTCAAGACAGTCCTATCTTTTTAGATGTGCCTCCGGGTTTAAATATGGTGATTGTAAATGATAAAAATAATTGTGGAATTACAGAGCCAATAGAGTTTTTGGTAATTGGTTATCCTAAATTTTTCACACCAAATGGCGATGGTATTAATGATGAATGGAATATAAAGGGGTTAGAAGAGTTGACAGACCCTATGGTGTATGTTTTTGATAGATATGGTAAACTCTTGAAGCAACTAAATGAAAACACGCCTTGGGATGGTACATACATTGGTGGTCAGATGCCAGCTTCAGATTATTGGTTTAAACTCGAGTATGCTGAACCTGAAAATGGGGTTTTAGTGACTAAATTAGCACAGAATCATTTTTCTTTAAAAAGATAAAGACCCACTTTCGTGAGTCTTTAGTTTATTTGATATATAATGTTTTTTATTAAAAATTAACCGTGTATGTTAATGTAACATTAGTATTTTTTTGGTCGATGCTAAATGTAGGTGCGGTATCTGTGCTTAGTACATTTTCATTTATATCTCTAGAATATGTATTTATGGCCATATCTAATTTACTTGGCCCAAAACTATAGCCAATACCACCTGATATACCATTTAAATCTCCAATTCTTTCATTAATATAGGGGGTTTGCTCATAATGATAGCCACCTCTTAAGCTTATTTGCTTAATTCTGTATTCGCCACCAAGTCTTAAGCTAGAAACAGCTTGTAGTTGCTGACTTATAAAAATATTTTCATCAGCAAAATTAGAATCACTTTCTGGTCTTAATTCAGCTTGTGACATATCTTGGTAGCCATAATCTAAACTCAATAATCCATCCGTTCCAAAAACTAAAGCTAAACTACCCGTAAGTTTAGAAGGTGTTTTTATAGTATATTTTTCATAAACATTAATGATGTTTAAATCTAAAAAGCCAATATCACCATCGGCAATATTAGAATTTATCTGTTGTGAAGATTCATCAAATAGTCGATACCATGTAGGTGATTCGTAACTACCTCCAAGTCTAATAGCATCGTTTACTTTAGCAATTGCACCTAGACTAAAAGAAAAAGCGTTTCCTTGAGTTCTTAAGTAATTGTCGAATGATGAAAATTGAACTTCAGAATCTGCATCGTAACCATTTTCGCTTAGCTCATTAAGTTGATCGTATAAAATAGAATGAACGTTTATAGAAGCGCCTAAGTATAAATTCTCTTGATATTGAGAAGCAATATTAAAAGTAAATTTATCATTATAACCTGAGGTTGTTTTTCTGTAATTTTGATTTACAGTATTGTATTTAGTTAGGCTTATGTAGTCAGTATTATTATCGTTATTAATATCAACAGGGTCTATAATGCCTCCGAAAAAACCTAAAAAGGCTTGTTGGTCAGCAAAACCTAAACTGGCTCCGATATCTAAATAAGCATTTTCAATAAATTCATTATTTTGCAATTTTAATGGGCCTAAAGGAGTGCCTTGGGCAAAATTTAAAAAATAATTATCAATACCTGTATCTGTATTATAAGCTGCGCTATATTGACTATTGAAATTTTGAGTTCTATCATAATTGAAAGCAAGCGTAATCTTTTTCCAATCAGAGTTTGGATTGCTGTTTTTTAATACAGAAACACCACCAATTTGATTAATTTGGAAATTGTTATTACTAGCTCTTGGAGCTATTCCACTTCTAGTAGTTACTGTGTTTTTTAAATTATAATTGGTTCCTGAAAAAGAGATTAAGCTGTTGTTGAATACGGCAGAACCAGCAGGGTTGTTATTTAGTGAGGATAAATCTCCGCCAAGAGCACCAAAAGCACCACTCATTGCTTGGTATCTTGCGGTGCCTTGGGTGTTGCTAGTGTTAAAACGTAAAACATCATTAATGTTTTGTGCGCTGGCAAATGAACATGCCAATGTTATTACGAAAACTATAGATTTTTTCATTTCAATTTTTTTAAGCCTTTTTAAATACTAAATTTAGTTGCTTCTTCCTCTACTGCTTCCTGAAGAAGATCTGCTGCTACTCCCGCTACTAGAGCTTCTTGAAGAAGATCCACTGCTGCTTGATCTGCTGCTAGAACTTCTTACAGAAGATCCGCTATTGCGGCTTCCAGAGCTAGAACTTCTTGTAGTAGGAGAGCTACTTCTAGAGCTTGATGACCTTACGCCTGTAGATGAAGAAGAAGAGCTTCGTGGGGTATATGTTCTTGTTGGTGCTGTACTTCTAGATGTTCTAGAACTAGTAGTTGTGCCTCTTTGGTATCCACTACTGCTTGAAGAATTTCTATAAGTCGGAGAAACTCTTGTGCTTCTTGTTGTTCTATATTGAGTATTTCTATTTGTAGTAGAAGATCTGTAAGCTCTTGTGTTATTTGTAGACCTGCTACTTGTAGTTCTATATCTTGCAGTGTTAGAAGCTGATCTACTTCTTGATGGCGTACTTCTGTACGAAGTTCTTAAATTATTGGTGTTAGTAAAGTTTCTGCCTCTTGAGTTGTAGGCATATCTTCTGTTATAATTATTGTTGTAATATCTATTAGCATTATAATAACCATAAGGTCTATAATAGTTGTTCCAGCCATAATTATAACCGTATCCATACCCATATCCGTATCCTCCCCAGCTATTCCA
Source organism: Cellulophaga sp. HaHaR_3_176 (assembly GCF_019021925.1). Lineage (NCBI taxonomy): Bacteria > Pseudomonadati > Bacteroidota > Flavobacteriia > Flavobacteriales > Flavobacteriaceae > Cellulophaga > Cellulophaga sp. HaHaR_3_176. The sequence continues at coordinate 2,350,567 of NZ_CP058990.1, read as the reverse complement.
TCTGTTGTAACCCCAAGGTCTTCCGTAATATGAGTTATAACCGCCCCAACCCCAATTGTTGTAACCGTAGCCATATGCTCCGTATCCATATCCCCAATGATTGTAACCACCCCAACCTAAATTGTTATTGTAGTTTATCGAAACGCTTGTAGGGTTTTCACCCCATCCACCATAGCCATCATAGTTATTAGAATCGTCTTGATAAGCTAATTCTTCATCAGTATATTCAGCCTGACCGTAATAATCATCAATATCAGTAAATATTTCATTATCTAAAATATCTTGATATTGATCTGCTTTTTCTCCAAAATAAGCAGCATATTCATTATCGTTTGTTTGGTATTGTTGTGGATTATTATCGGTAACTTGCTGGTTATTATTAGAATAAATTCCATCATTATCATAATATGAAGATTGTTGATACGAACCGCAAGAAGCTAAAAATAGGGCAGAGGCAAGTATTAATAAAGATCTTCTAATTTTTTTGAAGGGTATAGTATGTATCATCTATTAGAAATTTAATTGTTGAACATTGTAAAAATAGTTAGTTTTACCGAACTATTTTTTTTAAAATAAAAGCACAAGTTTTGTGCCAAACTAGTAAACATGGGTAAAAACTTAACGAAAAGAAGCGAGGATTATTCTAAATGGTATAATGAACTCGTTGTTAAAGCAGATTTAGCTGAAAATTCAGGAGTAAGAGGTTGTATGGTTATCAAACCGTATGGCTATGCTATCTGGGAGAAAATGCAGGCGGCTTTAGATGCAAAGTTCAAAGAAACAGGGCATGAGAATGCTTATTTCCCTTTGTTTATTCCGAAATCGTATTTAAGTAAAGAGGCAAGTCATATAGAAGGTTTTGCTAAAGAATGTGCTGTTGTGACACATTATAGATTGAAAAATGCTGAAGATGGAAGTGGGATTATTGTAGATCCTGATGCAAAATTAGAAGAAGAGCTTATTGTTAGGCCAACATCAGAAACTATTATTTGGGATACTTACAGAAGGTGGATACAATCTTATAGAGATTTGCCAATATTAGTTAACCAATGGGCAAATGTTGTTCGATGGGAGATGAGAACTCGTTTGTTTTTGCGTACTGCTGAATTTTTATGGCAAGAAGGGCATACGGCACATGCAACTGAAAGTGAGGCAATAGAGGAAACAGAGCAAATGATGAATGTATATGCTGATTTTGCAGAAAATTTTATGGCAATGCCTGTCATTAAAGGTTTGAAGACGCCATCAGAGCGTTTTGCAGGTGCGATAGAAACATATTGTATTGAAGCATTAATGCAAGATGGAAAAGCCTTACAGGCAGGTACATCGCATTTTTTAGGGCAAAATTTCGCAAAAGCTTTTGATGTTAAGTTTGCAACGAAAGAAGGGAAGCAAGAATATGTTTGGGCATCTTCATGGGGGGTTTCTACTCGATTGATGGGGGCTTTGGTAATGACACATAGTGATGATAATGGATTGGTTTTACCTCCAAAATTAGCGCCTATTCAAGTAGTTATTGTACCAATTTATAAAGGTGATGATCAACTTGATGCAATTTCAGAAAGAGTTGCTCCTCTAGTAAAAGAGTTAAAAAAGAAAGGAATTTCTGTTAAGTTTGATAATAGGGATACATATAAGCCTGGCTTTAAGTTTGCAGAATATGAGTTAAAGGGTGTTCCTATTCGTTTGGCTATAGGTCAAAGAGATATGGATAACAACACTTTTGAGGTAGCAAGGAGAGATACTTTTGAAAAAGAGACTGTAAATGCAGATTCGATTATTGATAAAATAGAATTTTTATTAGAGGATATTCAGAAGAATATTTATAAAAAAGCATCAGATTATCGTTCAAATCACATAACAGAAGTTAATTCTTATGATGAATTTAAAGAAGTTTTAAAAAATAAAGGCGGTTTTATTTCTGCACATTGGGACGGGACTTCTGAAACAGAAGAAAAAGTTAAAAATGAGACGAAGGCAACAATACGTTGCATTCCGATAGATGCGAAGCTGGAAAATGGGAGCTGTATGGTGACCGGAAAACCGTCTTCTAAAAGAGTATTATTTGCAAAGGCCTATTAATTTTAAAAAAAATAATAGCTAGCTATTGCAATAGTAAAAAATAGTTGTATTTTTGCATCCGCAATTGCGCAAGGCAATGGTCCGTTCGTCTAGGGGTTAGGACGCCAGGTTTTCATCCTGGTAACAGGGGTTCGATTCCCCTACGGACTACTAAGGAAGTTGAAAGCGTAAGTTTTTAACCGAATTTAAAAAGTTCTAGTTAAAACAATGGTCCGTTCGTCTAGGGGTTAGGACGCCAGGTTTTCATCCTGGTAACAGGGGTTCGATTCCCCTACGGACTACTAAAAAAACATTTTCGGGATTTTAATAAATCCTAAATTAAACAAATAAGAAATAAAATGGCAAATCACAAGTCAGCGTTAAAGAGAATCAGAAGAAACGAGTCAGTACGTTTACGTAACAAATACCAACACAAAACAATGCGTAATGCATTGAGAAAGTTACGTGCTGAAGAAGATAAAAAATCTGCTGAAACATTATTTCCTACAGTTGTTAGTATGATTGATAAATTAGCAAAACGCAATATCATTCATTCTAATAAAGCTGCTAACTTAAAAAGTAAGTTATCTAAGCAATTAGCTGCTCTATAATTTAAGCTAATTTTAATAATATTAAAAGCGCTCAATCTCAAGATTGAGCGCTTTTTTGTTTTCTATCGTAGCTCTGTTTTATCTAAAAAAATACAGAGTGTAAATATCTTCCAGGTGCTAAGGTGAATCCTCCTGCAATTATAAGTGCTCCGAAATATAAACTTACCATTTTAAATTTATGAACTCTAATATTGCCTTTTTTGATCGCTAATATGGATGTGGGGACTGAATAAATTGTTAATAAGCTAAATAAATGTATCCAACCGAAGTGATTTAAGAATTGGCTGCCTACATGGGCAGGAATAAATAGACTTACAATAGCGGTAAAAAACATTAGCGAAAGATAGATTTTGCCAATTAACCGATGTTTAGGAGTTCCTTTACTAAATAATAATAGATAAGCACCAATAAATAAACAAGGTGTAACAGTTATTAAATGTGTAAACATTAAAATTTTGTAAGTTGTGGTCATAAGGTTGTTTTTTTACTAAAATAATAAAAGTAACCTATGGGGTATTGATAATGATGACTGAACTGTGGAAGAGGTATGCTGAACTGTATTTTGTTAATGTAGGTCTTAAAGTTTTTTCTTGGTGAGGCCTATCATAAAACATAAGTGCATAAAATAAGTAGCTGATAAATGTATAGGTTTAAGTTGGTAATAAATATAATTAGTTTCGTAGGTTAAATAGCTGTAAATGATATTTATTGGTGCATAAATTATTTGATAAACAACTAGGCCTATACTTATCCAAAAAAGAATAGACTTTCTAAGTTCTATTTTTCTAAATTTTTCTGAAAAATATAGTACAATAGATATTATTAATAATATAGAGGAGTAGGTGTCTGCAAATAACTGCCTATTTGTAGCTATGTTTCTATAAAAAGCATTTGTTGTAGTGATGATAATAAAGCCTATTATGCCATAAAAAATGATTTTTTTATTTTTCTTTAACACGCAACATTTCCAAAAAAGGAAGTAGAAGTAAATAAAAAAAAATTGATGATATATAAAGTAGATTACGTAATTGTAATTAGCATATAACTCTGAATAAAATGGATTTTTTGTAGGGTCTATTTTTATTAGAAAGCCAAGGTATTCTGTTAAGAAAATATAGAATAAGAGAATTGGAAAATATTTTAAAGGCGTGTGATAGTATTTCTTATAATTAAATAATGAAAATAATAATGATGTTACATAAAATATCATGAATAAATTATCTTGGAGTATGTTTATTATTTTAGACATACTCTTTCAGTATTTTTATTGATAATAAGTAAATTTTTCAATTATTTTAGGGGGCGTTTTTGTGATTTTTGTAAATATATTTAAAAATAAGAAATTAGAGAGTTTAATAATTTTACTTTCAGTTCATTTACTATACTTTCTTAAAGTTTAGATAACAAAAAACCCAATGATTCTGTCATTGGGTTTTAATATTTCAAATAAAAAGTTTTTATTGACTCATCGTCATTAAAAATTCTTCATTGTTTTTTGTTTGTTTGATGCGTTGCTCTATAAACTCCATAGCTTCGACAGGGTTCATATCTGCTAAGTACTTACGCATTATCCACATACGTTGTATCGTTGCTTCATCAAGTAATAAATCATCTCTACGTGTACTAGAAGATGTAAGGTCGATCGCAGGGAATATTCTACGATTAGCAATCTTACGATCTAATTGTAGCTCCATGTTACCAGTACCTTTAAATTCTTCAAAGATTACTTCATCCATTTTAGAGCCTGTTTCAGTTAATGCTGTAGCTATGATCGAAAGTGATCCTCCGCCTTCTATATTACGAGCTGCTCCAAAAAAGCGTTTTGGTTTGTGTAATGCATTTGCGTCTACACCACCACTTAGTACTTTACCTGATGGAGGTTGTACAGTGTTATATGCACGAGCTAAACGTGTTATAGAATCTAAAAGGATAACTACGTCGTGTCCACATTCTACTAATCTTTTGGCCTTTTCTAAAACGATATTGGCAACTCTAACGTGTTCTGTTGGTTCTTTGTCAAAAGTAGAAGCGACAACCTCGCCACGAACATTACGTTGCATATCAGTAACCTCTTCAGGTCGTTCATCAATTAATAATATAATTTGATAAACTTCAGGGTGGTTTGCAGCTATACCGTTTGCTATGTCTTTTAATAACATAGTTTTACCAGATTTAGGTTGCGATACAATCATACCTCTTTGTCCTTTTCCTATAGGAGAGAATAAATCGATAATTCTTGTAGATATTGTTCCTTGTCTATCTGATAAATTAAATTTTTCTTGAGGGAATAATGGGGTTAAATGTTCGAAAGCTACACGATCGCGTACAACTTGAGGGTCAATACCATTAATTTTATTTACTTTAATTAAAGGAAAATATTTTTCACCTTCCTTTGGTGGGCGCACATTTCCTAAAACAGTATCTCCTGTTTTTAATCCGAATAAGCGAATTTGTGATTGAGATACATATATATCATCAGGTGATGATAAATAATTATAATCAGACGAACGTAGAAATCCGTAACCGTCTTGCATGATATCTAAAACACCTTCACTTGCTATAATACTGTCGAACTCATATTCTGGTTCTTTGTATCTATTTTTAAGATCCTTATCGAAATTGTTATTCTTTTCCTGTTTAGGACGCGGATTAGGCTTGTTTTGATTGTTGTGTACAGGTGTTTTCTTTTGAAACTCCTTTTTTTGATTCTGATTAGGGTTTCTAGGCTGATTAGCTCTAGGTTCTCTACTTGCATTATCATTTTTAGCTACTGCCGCTTCTGGTTTAGTTGTATTCTCTTTTGCAGGAGCTGCAGCTCTAGGCCTAGGGTTTGGCTTAGGTTTTTTTACAGGAACTTCAGTTCTGGTGTCAACAGTTTCAGTTTTTTCAGCAGGTTTATCTGCCTCTTTAGGCTTATTAGCTGTTACTCTTGGTTTTTTAGGCCTTGGTTCTCTAGCCTTAGGCTTTTCTGTAATATCTACAGGAGCAGTTTTACTTATTGCCTCTTGAACAACTTTTGGGTTGGCAGCTTGTACATCTAAAATTTGATATACAAGGTCTAATTTTTTTAAGGTTTTGTACTTAGGTACGTTTAAACCGTTGGCAATCTCTTGAAGCTCAGGAAGCTTTTTTGATTTTAAATCTGAAATCTCAAACATTAATAATTGGATAAATTATACGTCTTTTAAAATTGGAAGTGTATTCTTGTGATCTTGATAGTTTATGGAACGATGTCCTAAAATTGGTAAGTATTATTGTACTTCGAGACAATATTACAAATTATTTTCAATATTTCATTGATATTTCTTAAAAAGACAGTTATTTTGCAGTCTTAAATTTTAATTTAAAGAATGATTCAAAGAATCCAAACATTATATTTACTAATAGTTATACTTTTAACTGCAGCTTTACCGTTTTGGGTTAATCTATGGTCAGATTCAAATGGAACTCATATATATGCTCAGAATGATATTTTAATTTCTGCAGCATTTTATGTTTCTGCTGTTTTGGCTTTAATAGCTATAGTTTTATTTAAGAAAAGACAAAATCAATTTGTTGCAAACAGACTGAATATGATATTAAATCTTTTTTTACTAGGATTTTTCGTTTATCGATCGCTAAATTTATCTGGAGAAACTTTGGTTTCAGAGAAAGGTATTGGGATGCTGATTCCTATTTTTTCTATCGTTTTTTTAGTCTTGGCCAACAAGGCAATTAGGAAGGATGAGGATCTTGTAAAATCTGTTGATCGCTTACGTTAAGCCTAACATCTTAGTAGTATTAGTGCGTTAAACCCGGGGTTGTTCCCGGGTTTTTTATTTTCTAATTAAAAAAATGAAGATAATTTTCTATGTAAATATTTGTTTTTGTTGTTAGAGTTGACTTTATTCGTTAACATAATTTTAACAGCAAACAATTGTTTCATGAAAAAATGTATTTTTTTATTTATTTTATTTTTAGGTTCACAATTATCATCTTTTGCACAGAGTGCAAATTTAAATAGAGAATATTTTAAGGTTTCTTATGTAAAGCTTCCATCAAAACCAATATTAGATAATTCTAAAAGAATATATTCAAGTAATACAAGTGGCATTAGATTATCTGGTTTTACTAAAATAGCAGCCAATGGTACTATAGACCTTAGGTTCGATTTTAACGGAACTAAAGTAGGCGAAGTTGAAATTGTAAAAGATAAAGTCGAGGAAAAAGATAAAGATGGTAACGTTACGTCTACAAAGTATTATTATAGTGCAGTTACTAGTTTTTCTTCTTCAGGTTCTTTATCAATAAATAATAGTGATTCAGAAGAGAGTGATTCTTATTCTTATTCAGAATCAGATAGGTATTCAAGTTCTACATTTACGTCTTATTCGGCAGCAAGTAAATATTATAATACGAATCGTTACACTATTAGAAACGAATTTAGAACAAAGCATCGTAAAGCTATGGAGTCTCGTGTTTATTATAAAATTAATAGTGATTATGGTTATGTTCCTTATACAAGTACTAATTCTAATAATTTTTGGATACTAGCATCTAAAAAACATCCAGAAACATCAAAACATCAAGAAGTAGCAGAAAATTTAATTAGAATTTTTGATGAGGTAGAATATGATCAACCAATAGATGCTCAAGTAGAAAGCGTTAAAAAATATGAAGATTATTTTAATGATGTAGTTTCAAGATATTCGGGTGATGATAAAAAATCCAAAAAAATAAGATACGCTAGTTATTATAATACAGCTTTGATGTACTTAAAATTAGATCAGCCAGAAAAAGCAAAAGAGTATGCTGAAAAGCTAATAGCAAACGATTATGATAAAAATGACGGTAAAAGAATTATAGAAGGGGCTGATAGATTAATTGAGTTACTGAAGGCTAATGCAACAACAACTAGGCATCTTGAGGTTATAACAGAGGATATTTCTGATGAGCCTGTTGTTACAGAAGTTTTTGTAGAAACACCAGAAGATAATTCAGAAAAATCAATAGCCTTTTTAATAACAATTGAAAATGATACTCTGCAAACTAATGTAACAGCAAATGAATTATCTAAAATGAGTTCGGTTGCTAATTTTTTCAATTCGGAAAATGAAGAACAACAAATTTTTGAGGCAACAGGAGTTAAAAAAATGGTGGTTGCGAACGGAGATATTTATGTTGTTGTCAACTTTCAATCATCAATAGAAAGTGATTCAGAACCATCTCTTAAGTTTACTAAAGCATTAGTAGAAGGTGCTAAATTTAGCCTTTATGAACATATGGGTAGTGAGTTTGTGCTTCTGTTAAATGGTTCAGAAAAAGGTGTTTCAACAATGGGAAAAGATTTTGTTTTTGGATTTAATAAAGAGTTAGCTTCTTTTTGTGAAAGTTGTCCAGCATTAAAAACCAGAGTTGAAGCGGGGGAATTTAAAAACACGCAAGAAAGTTTAATAGCTTTTAGTAACGCTCTAAATACATGTGAATAAATTTACTTAGAATAAAAAAGACGGTAGTTACTTTAATGTAATTATCCTCTTTTTTATTTTAAAATATGGTGTTTAATTTTTATCGTTGACCTAGCTCTATAATTTCTAAATCTTTAATATCTTCTCCATCAATTACAAATTGCAGCATAGTACGTACTTGATGAAAACCATGTTTGCCACAAGCACCAGGGTTCATGTGTAAAAGGTTTAATTTTTTGTCCCACATAACTTTTAAAATATGTGAATGACCACTAATGAATAATTTAGGAGTGTTCAATTTAATTTCTTCGCGAATTCTAGGGTAGTATTTATTAGGGTATCCACCTATGTGCGTAATCCAAACATCAACACCTTCACACATAAATCTGTTATCTAACGGAAATTCCATTTGAGCAACATTATCATCAATATTACCATAAACGCCACGCAGTGGTTTTACTTTTTTTAAAGTATCGGTAACGTTTAACGATCCAATATCACCTGCATGCCAAATTTCGTCAGCTTTTTTTGCGTATTTTAAAATAGAATCATCAATGTGGCTGTGTGTGTCAGAAAGTAAAAGAATTCGGGTCATGGAATAATTTGAAAGATGAAATCAATAAAGTACAGTAGTAAGAGTTAAATTCAATTCAGTTTTTCTTTCTTACCTTTGTAGTTCACAAAAATAGTGTATTCGATTGAGATATTTTGTCGCTTTTTCATACCTCGGAGAGCAATACCACGGATGGCAAAAACAGCCTAATGCAATTACAGTTCAAGAAGTTTTAGAAGACGCTTTCTCTAAATTATTAAGAGAAAAAGTTTCTTTAATGGGGGCTGGTAGAACAGATGCAGGAGTACATGCAAAACAAATGTATGCCCATTTCGATTTTTCAGAGATAAAGGATTTAAAAAATCTAGAATATCGTTTAAATTCATTGTTACCGCAAGATATAGCTGTTCAGAAAGTTTTTGAAACTAAAGACGAAGCTCATGCTAGGTTTGATGCATCATCAAGAACTTATGAGTATTGGATTGTTCAACAAAAAAATCCATTTTATACAGGGCATGCTTATTATATAAAATATCCATTAGATGTTGAAAAAATGAATAAGGCTGCTGCGGTTTTATTGGAACATACAGATTTTGAGTGTTTCTCAAAATCAAATACAGAAGTGAATACCTTTTTATGTGATATACGAGAGGCATATTGGGAAAATAAAAATGGAGTTTTGGTTTTTACGATAACAGCAGATCGATTTTTAAGAAACATGGTAAGGGCTATAGTCGGTACTTTGTTAGATGTTGGTTTGGGTAAATCAGAAATCAATAGTGTTAAAGCTATTATAAAAAGCAAAAATCGGTGTAAAGCAGGGGTTTCAGTGCCTGCAAAAGGATTATATTTGACGAAGGTTTTGTACCCCGAAAAATTGTATAAATAAGTATGGATAGTAAGTCAGGAAAAGCATTTGATTTGATTTTGTTTAAAAGGTTAATAGCCTATACAAAACCTTATAGAGTAACTTTTTACGGAGTGGCAATTGCGGCAATTTTATTGTCAGGTTTTGCTGTTATGACTGCTATTATAGTTGGTAATATTGTAGATGAAGCTATTACATTAAAAGATGCAGATAAGCTATTGTACTTAACTATTGCTATGATTGTAGTTTTGTTAGGACAAGTAATAAGTCAGCTTGGTTTTAATTATTACGCAAACTGGTTAGGCGAATCTGTAATAAAAGATGTTAGGATAGACCTTTTTGGAAAAATGGTTGGTTTTAAAATGAAATATTTCGACAATTCATCTATAGGGCTTTTGGTAACTAGAGCAGTTTCTGATATGCAACGAATAGGAGAGGTTTTCAGTCAAGGCTTTTTCGTAATCGTAGCCGATCTATTGAAAATGATAGTTGTTGGTGGTGTAATGGTTTATCAAAACTGGAGATTAGCTTTAATTGTTTTTGCTTTAATGCCTGTTATAGCATATGCAACAAGAGTGTTTCAGAAAGCAATGAAAATAGCTTTTACAGAAGTTAGAACTCAGGTTTCTAATTTAAATTCTTTTGTTCAAGAGCGCATTACAGGAATGAAAATCGTTCATTTATTTAATCGCGAAGAAATTGAAAAAGAAAAGTTTAGAGAAATAAATAAAAAGCATAGGGATGCTTGGTTAAAAACAGTTTGGTATAACTCAATCTTTTTTCCAATCGCAGAAATAGTATCGTCTATAGCAATTGGTTTAATTGTTTGGTATGGCGGATTATTAAATGTTGCAGGTGTTGGAGTAAGCGAATATGGAGCAATCTTTGCTTTTATACTTCTTTCTGATATGCTTTTTAGGCCATTAAGGCAAATAGCAGATAAGTTTAATACTTTACAGATGGGTATGGTAGCAGCGAACAGAGTTTTTAAAATACTAGATACAGATAGTCAGATTGAAGATTCTGGAGATGTAGAAGTAGAATCTGTAAAAGGAGCTATAGAGTTTAAAGATGTACGTTTTGGTTATTTAGATGATGAAGAAGTTTTACATGGTATTTCATTTGGTGTAAAAGCAGGAGAAACTGTTGCTATTGTAGGCTCAACAGGAGCAGGAAAATCGACTATAATAAATTTATTAAACCGTTTTTACGAAATAAATTCAGGAGTTATTTCCGTTGATGGAGTTGCGATTAACGATTTTAAATTAAAATCGTTAAGATCTAAAATAGCTGTAGTACTGCAAGATGTTTTTCTTTTTGCAGATACAATTGCAAACAATATTTCTTTAAAAGATAGCAATGTAACTATTGAGCATATTGAAGCTGCGGCAAAAGAAATTGGAGTACATGATTTTATATCGAGTTTACCGGAAGGTTATAACTACAATGTTAAAGAACGTGGTGCGATGCTTTCAAGTGGTCAGCGTCAATTAATAGCTTTTTTAAGAGCATATGTAAGTAATCCTAGTATATTGGTTTTAGATGAAGCTACATCGTCTGTTGATACATATTCAGAGCAATTAATACAGAAAGCAACAGATAAGATAACTGAAGGTAGAACTTCTATTATAATAGCTCACCGTTTAGCTACCATAAAAAAAGCAGATAAAATTATAGTTATGGATGCTGGACGTATTGTTGAAATGGGTAGCCATAAAGAACTTCTTAAAAATGGCGGGTACTACAATAGCCTTTACGAAGCTCAGTTTTCAGCTGATGAAGTTGCTTAATTTTATTTAGGTATAAAAGCTTCAAATGATATAACTCCATACATATACATCAAAATAAATTGAAGTATAGATAATATAAAAAAACCGAAACCAAACATAACTAGAAATATAAGTGCGCTTGGTAAAAATTCTCCTTTTTTCTGATCAGATATTCTTTTCATTACGTATAAGCTATAACTAATCATAATTAATAATGATAGCATAGATAAAAGCGTGTACAAACTAGGAGCTATACTTATAGTTAGTAATGTTGTAAATACTGAAATAAAACTTAATTGAGCTTGACTATATATAAAAGAGACGATAAATTCAGAATAATAATAATTCTTATTTTTAAATGATAACCAACCACACGCAGCTAAAATAGGAATGTATAATATATAGAGTATCGAATAAAAAGCAAACAGAAAGTCTGTCATTTTTTTAGATGTTTCAGGGCTATAAATACCTGTTTTAAATATATCAAAATCAATCCCTTCAGGAAATGTTCTTTTTAAAAAGAAAACCATAAGTCCTGTTAATGTTAATGCTACTGTTAGGTAGCTTATAGGGTTCATGTATTTTTTTCGAACGCCATCTATATAACCGCCTATTACTGTTTCAGGTTTTGTAAATAAATGTTTGAAAGTAAGTAGGAAAGTATTATCTAAATTAAAAAATTGCTCTGTGAAATCGTACCAAAGGTTATTTGTAGTAATTCTATTTCTAATCACTTTCGCTCCACAATCAGTGCAAAAATTATGATTGTCTTCTAAGGTGAGATTGCAATTTTTGCATTCCATAAAAGTGGTTTTGGTTGGTGGTTTGTTTTTTACGTCAAATCTTCTTTAATCATACTCGAAAGCTCGTTAATATCATTATAAAGGGTGAATTCACCATTTTTAATATAAGTAATCATTCCTGTTTCTTCACTAACGACTAAAGCAAGGGAGTCTGTTTTTTCAGTAATACCTACAGCAGCTCTGTGTCTTAATCCAAAGCGTAATGGAATATTTCTTTCGTTAGATACGGGTAATATTACACGTGTAGCAACAATGTAGTTATCTTCAATAATAGCAGCACCGTCATGCAAAGGGCTGTTTTTGTAAAAAATACTTTCTAGAATAGGTTGTGTAATTTCAATATACATCTTATCTCCGCTAGATTTCACAAAATCTAAAGAGTTACTTCTACTTATAATTATAATAGCACCAGTTTTTGATGCACTCATCTTTTCACAAGCGCTCAATATCGAATCTACATCTGTTCCTATAGCTCCAGCTTCTTGCTTTAAAAATTTAAAATGTTTTAAAAAATTTCTTTTGTTGGCAAAGTTTGTTGAACCAATCATTAATAAAAACTTTCTGATTTCTTGTTGGAAAACTATAATTAAAGCAATTAAACCAACTTGCATAAACCCACCAATGATACTACTGATCATTTTCATTTCTAACAACTCGGTAAGTTTCCAAAACCCCCATACAAGTACAATTCCTATAAAAATATTTATAGCAACTGTACCTCTTACAAGTTTATAAATGTAATAGAGTAATATTGCGACAAGAATAATGTCGATAAAATCTGTAATTCTAAAATCTAGAAAATTTAAAAAATTCAAGCTTGCTGTTTTTGTAAAATTAAGAAAAATAGATGAACTAAAACTAACTAGTTTTGGCCTGTAATTGAGTTACAAGTTTAATACATTCTTTGGCTTCTTTTACATCATGCACTCTTAAAATATTAGCACCTTTTAAAAGAGCGATTGTATTTAAAATAGTAGTGCCATTTAATGCGTTTTTAGCATCAGTCTCTAAAAGGTTATAAATCATAGATTTTCTGCTAATACCCACTAATATAGGTGCGCTTAATGGTTTTAAAAGTTCTATTTTATGCATTAACTCATAATTTTGTTCTAAAGTTTTTGAGAAACCAAAACCAGGATCGATGATTATGTCATTTAGTTTTTTCGAATGTCCAAGCTTTATTTTTTCAGAAAAATAGTTTAAGATATCAGTTAGCAAATTAGTGTAATTTGTATTTTCTTGCATATTCTGAGGGGTGCCTTTCATATGCATGACGATATATGGTGCTCTGTGTTTTGCTACAATATCAAACATTTTAGAATCTAAATTGCCTCCAGAAATATCATTAATTATCGCTGCACCATGAGTAAGGCAATTATCGGCTACCTTACTTCTAAAAGTATCAATGGAAAGTATAATTTCAGGAAAGTTATCAACTAATAACGTAACAATAGGTACAATTCTTTTTAATTCTTCAACTTCAGATACATGAACTGCACCAGGTCTAGAACTATATGCTCCAACATCTATAAAAGTTGCTCCATCAGATAACATTTTTTCTACCTGCAAAAGAATTTCATTCTCTTTTTTAAATTTTCCTCCATCATAAAAAGAATCTGGAGTGACATTTAAAACTCCCATAATTTTAGGATTCTTTAGATCTATAAGATTTCCTTTACAATTAATTGTCATTTCTTAATATAATTAGTTAAGTTTCGGTGTTTAGAGGTCAAGTTTAAAGCGGGATACTTGAACAATTAAAAATTTTGAACGAAATTTACACAAATTAGAAAGAATACATGCAGAAAACCTCAGAACAATACGATGCAGTAATTAAAGTTTGTAGAGATTTATTCTCTAAAAAAATGAAAGATTATGGTAGTGCATGGCGAATACTGAGGCTGCCATCTTTAACAGATCAGATTTTTATAAAAGCACAGCGTATAAGAGGTCTGCAAGAAAATGATGTTCGTAAAGTAGAGGAAGGGGAGCAGTCTGAGTTTATTGGAATTATAAATTATTCTATAATGGCATTAATCCAGATAGAAAAAGGAATTGCTGATCAACCAGATATTGATGTTGAAGAAGCTATTAATTTATTCGATAAGCATACTGTAATTACCAAGTCTTTAATGGAGAATAAAAACCATGACTATGGTGAAGCTTGGCGAGATATGCGAGTTAGCTCTTTAACCGATTTAATATTACAAAAACTATTACGAGTTAAGCAAATTGAAGATAATAAAGGAAAAACATTGGTTAGTGAAGGTATAGATGCAAATTATCAAGACATGGTAAACTATGCAATATTTGCGATGATACATTTAACAGCAAAATCTAAATAATATACATGAAAATTTTAGTTGGATTTAGTAGAGTATTTGTCGGTTTATTATTTATAATAAGTGGTTTTATAAAACTTAATGATCCTGTTGGTTTTTCATTTAAACTAGAAGAATATTTTAGTTTTGGAGTTTTAAACTTACCTTTTTTAGAGCCTCATGCCTTAAAAATTGCGATTGTAGTTGTTATTTTAGAAGTTTTATTAGGTGTGCTTTTACTCATCGGTTTTAGAGTAAGGTTTACAGTTTGGAGCTTATTATTAATGATAGTTGGTTTTACGTTTTTAACCTTTTATTCTGCATATTATAATAAAGTTACAGATTGCGGTTGTTTTGGTGATGCTTTAAAATTAACCCCTTGGGAATCTTTTACAAAAGACATAATCTTATTAATATTAATATTGATATTGTTTTTTAAGAAAGGGTATATAAAGCTAATTTTTGGGGCAGGTTTTAATAGGTTTGTTACTATGCTTTCTTTATTAGCATGTACCGTATTTGCTTATTATGTACTAAATCATTTACCAGCAATAGACTTTAGGCCCTATAAAATAGGAGCTAATATTACAGAAGGCATGTCTGTGCCAGAAGATGCACCGAAAGCTATTTTTGATTACCATTGGAAATTTAAAATTAACGGTAAAGAAAAAATAATAACAACACAAGGAGATTACCCAACTGTAGATGGAGATTTTGTAGATGTAGAAACGATAGAGGTACAGGCAGGCTATGAGCCACCAATACATGATTTTACAATAGAGAAAGAAGGTGTTGATATGGCACCAGAATTTTTAAATGAACCTAAATTAGTTGTGGTTGTAGCTTATGATTTAGCTAAGAGTAATTATAAAGCTTTTGAAGAAGTTAAAACAATAACTGATGATGCAATTGAAAAAGGATATAAGGTGATTGGTATGTCTGCTTCTAGTGAAGATTTTAAGATTAAATTACAGAAAGAATATAAGTTGAATTTTGATTTTTATTTTACCGATCAAACAACATTAAAAACAATTGTGAGATCTAACCCAGGTGTATTGGTGCTTGAAAATGGTACAATTAAACAAAAGGTACATTTTAATGATTTAGATGAATTAAAATTTGAATAAAAGAAATTAGTATTACCATAAAATATATAATAATGAGAAGTAAAATTGTAGCAGGAAATTGGAAAATGAATAAAAACCTTTCTGAAACGGAAGCATTATTAACAGAACTTTCTGCGAAATTGCCAGATACACAAGCAGAGGTAATGGTTGCCCCAACATATATAAACCTTACGGCAGCAGTACGTAATCTAGAAGCATCTACAATTGAAGTAATTTCTCAGAATATGCACTTTGCAGAAAACGGAGCTTATACAGGTGAAATTTCTGCAGACATGCTATTAAGTGTTGGTATTAATACTGCTATCATAGGTCATTCAGAGCGCAGAGCTTATTTTGGAGAAACTGATGAGATACTAGCTAAAAAAGTAAAAACGGCTTTAGCTAAAAACATTCGTGTTATGTTTTGTTTTGGTGAAGAGTTAGAAGATCGTAAATCTGATAATCATTTTAACGTTGTAGAAAGTCAATTAAAAAATGCTTTATTTGATTTAGATGCAAGTGCTTGGAAAAATATTATTCTAGCGTACGAACCAGTTTGGGCTATTGGTACCGGAGAAACAGCATCTCCAGAGCAAGCACAAGAAATGCATGCTTTTATTCGTAAAACAATAACTGAAGCTTATGATGCTACAATTGCTAATAACGTTTCTATACTTTACGGAGGTAGTGTTAAACCTGGTAATGCAGTAGAAATTTTTTCTAAGCCAGATGTAGATGGAGGTCTTATCGGTGGTGCAGCTTTAGTTGCAGATGATTTTATTGCAATTATAAAAGCAATATAATTTTACAAATAATAATTTTTTATGGGGCATCTTTTTTAGATGCCCTTTTTATGCTAAAATAAGGATGGAGCAATATAATATTTATATAGAATATCAATTTAAAGTAGCGCCAATACAACCGGCTTCAGATATTTTAATTGCAGAGTTGGGAGAAGTGCTTTTTGAAAGTTTTGTAGAAACAGAAGAAGGTGTTTTAGCGTATATTAAAAAAGAAGATTGGTCAGAAAATATTTTAGAAAATATTGAAATATTTGATAATTCTAATTTTAAAATAGAACATAGTTTTAAAGAAATTGAACAAGAAAACTGGAATGCTACTTGGGAACAAAATTTCAATCCTATTCAAGTGGGTGATAAATGTGCAGTAAGAGCGCCTTTTCATGAAAAAACAAATGTTGAGTTCGATATTGTTATTGAACCAAAAATGAGCTTTGGAACTGGACATCATGAAACTACGCATATGATGTTAGAGCATATTTTAGATACAGATTTTAAAGGACTTTCTGTTTTAGATATGGGTAGCGGAACAGGAGTTTTAGCAATATTAGCAGCAATGAAAGGTGCTAGTACTATTGATGCAATTGATATTGATAATTGGTGTTATTTAAATGCTTTAGAGAATGTAGAGCGTAATAACTGTAGTCATATAAATGTTTACGAAGGCGAAGCTAGTTTGTTGGAGGGTAAAAAGTACGATGTTATTATAGCTAATATTAATCGTAATATTTTGTTGAGCGACATACCAATATACGCCAAATGTTTAAATACTAATGGAACATTATTTTTAAGTGGTTTTTATACTGAAGACATCGAAATTATATCAGAAAAATGTAAAGAAGTTTCTTTGAAGTACAATTCGAATTTAGAAAAGAATAATTGGGTAGCCGCAAAATATACTTTCTAATAAGTATAATTAATATTTAAGTATTTTAAAGAATTTGTATATTAGTAAAAAAGAATCTATGAGCACTAAAGAAAAGATCTCAGAGGATCTACTTGTAGAAGAAGAGACTCAAAAGCAGAACGAAATTGTTTTATTTAATGATGACATAAACACTTTCGATCATGTTATTGATACACTTATAGGTGTTTGTGATCATACACCAGAGCAAGCAGAGCAATGCTCAATAATAGTACATCATAACGGTAAGTGTACCGTTAAAACAGGCGATTATGATGATCTTAAGCCAAGGTGCAGTAAATTACTGCAAGCAGGTTTAAGTGCAGAGATTGTTTAATTGTTTTCTTATACTATTTCATTACCTTCAAATCCATGATCTGCCCATGGTTTTAAAAACATGCATTTGAATTTTTTTAAATTTTATTTCTTTTTACTTCTTTCGTTAACCTGTTTTTCGCAAGAGCTACCGCCTATAAATAATTTTACTCCTTTAGAATATAACGCAGGTAATCAAAATTGGAATATTTCTCAATCTGCTAAGAAAAATATTTATGTAGGTAATAATTATGGACTGTTAGAATATAATGGTGCTTCTTGGAAAACATACGCTTCTCCTAACGGTTCTCATATACGCGCAGTCAAAGTTGTAGATGATCGTATTTTTACGGGGTGTTATATGGAGTTTGGGTATTGGTATAAAGATGATTTTGGAGATCTATTATATGAGTCTTTAAAACAAAAATTGCCTACTCCAATGATTGAAGATGAGGAATTTTGGAATATTATTACATTAGATTCTTATGTGCTTTTTCAGTCTTTGCAGAGAATCTATATCTACAATTTAAAAACAGATAAATTTAGTATAATACGTTCTCAGAGTACTAGAGCTAGGCTTTTTAAAACTAAAACAAGTGTTTATTTCCAAAAATCAGGAAAAGGTCTTTTCAAAATAGAAGGCGGTAAAAGTCTTTTAGTTTCAGAAAATGTTGCTTTTAAATCTAATTCTGTAATAGGTATGTTTGACACCTCTTTTGGTACGTTAATACTTACTGAAAAATCAGGTTTTTATATTTTAAAAAATGGAGAATTAGATATATGGAAAGTGCCTGTAAATGCTGAATTGCAAGAGGTTAATATTTATAGTAGTACTCAATTAAAAAATGGCAGTTTTATATTAGGAACAATTTCAGATGGAGTTTACCATGTTAGTGAGTCTGGCGTATTATTAGAAAAGATCAATCAGAAAAAAGGATTAAATGATAATACTATACTTTCTATTTTTGAAGACCTTGATGGAAATGTTTGGTTGGGATTAAATAATGGTATCAGTGTGCTAAATTTTAGTGCGCCTTTTAAAGAATATATTGATACGGTAGGTAAATTAGGGGTTGTGTACACTGCCGCGATCCATAAAAATTACTTATACTTGGGTACTAATCAAGGTTTATTTTATAAACAAAAATCAAGCAATGATGATTTTAAGATTATAGCCAATACAAACGGTCAGGTTTGGTTTTTAAAAGAAATTGAGGGTATTCTTTTTTGTGGTCATAATGCAGGAACTTTTACTGTAGAAGGCAATCAAGTAATACAAATAGCTTCATTCCCAGGAGCTTGGGATATTAAAAAAATTCCAGGAAATGATTCTCTTTTATTACAAGGTAATTATAACGGAATAAGTATTCTTGAAAAGAAGAATACAGGGTGGACATTTAGAAACAAAATTGAAGGATTTGATATTTCTAGCCGATTTTTTGAACTAACCCAGAATAAAGATATTATCGTTAATCACGAATTTAAAGGTGTTTTTAGGTTAACCTTAGATTCTTTCTATTCTAAGGTTGTTAAACTTGTAGAAACACCTGTGTTAGGTACAGGTGCAAGTTTAGTTTCTTATGAGAAAGCCATTTTACATGCTTCAAATAATGGAGTATTGCGTTTTAATGAATCAAACCAAAAATTAGAAAGAGATTCTTTGTTAACCAATCTCTTATTTGAACCAGAAGAAAGTTTATCTGGTATTGTTATACCAGATATTAGTGATGATATGTTATGGGCTTTTACCAATAAAAATATTATAGCATTAACTGCTAATAAATTCAATGGACAACCAAAAGTCAAAAAAATTGCTATCCCAAGTTCGTTGAGACGAAGTTTAGGAGTTTTAGGTTTTGAAAATATAAAGAAAATAGATGATGAAACGTATTTAATAGGTATTTCTAATGGCTATATAACACTGCATCTTGATAAGCTAAGTGCTAATAAATTCAGTATAGCTTTAACGGATGTATTTAATAAAAATAATGATTCTACTTTATTACAAAAAGTTGAATTAAAGGGTGTTGATAAAGCCTTTAGATATATAAATAACAACTTGTATTTTGAATATAGTATTCCAAGTTTTGAAAAATATACAGAGGTAAATTACCAATACCAATTAATAGGTCTATCAGAGGTATGGAGCTCATGGTCAGAAGATTCTAAAGTTGCTTTTGAAAATTTGCCATTTGGGGAATATACATTTAAGGTAAGAGGAAAAGTAGGTAATGAATTAAGTGAGAATATAGTGAGCTATACTTTCGAAATTCTACGACCTTGGTATGCTTCAAATTTGGCAATATTAATATACATACTGTTTT
The DNA here is from genome assembly GCF_019021925.1 of Cellulophaga sp. HaHaR_3_176. Lineage (NCBI taxonomy): Bacteria > Pseudomonadati > Bacteroidota > Flavobacteriia > Flavobacteriales > Flavobacteriaceae > Cellulophaga > Cellulophaga sp. HaHaR_3_176. Next base: position 2,330,685 of record NZ_CP058990.1, on the reverse strand, counting down.
TTATTACTCTAGGGTATTTTATACATAGGTTGTATCGTAGGTATTATAGAAAGCAGCAAGAGCAAATTTTAAAAGAGAATGAGAAGAAGCTTAAACGAAAAAAAATTAAAGCAGAGAAGAAGCTTATTCAAATTAAAAATGAAAAATTAAATCAAGAAATTGATAATAAAAGTAGAGAACTTGCTATTTCTACCATGAGTATTATTAAAAAGAATGAATTTTTAAATACGATTAAAGCACAACTACAAGAGAGTAAGACACCACAACAAGTAAATTCCGTAATTAAAACTATTGATAGGAATATTAATAATGAAGATGATTGGAAATTTTTTGAAGATGCATTTAATAATGCAGATAAAGAATTTTTAAAAAAAATCAAAAAAAGTCATTCAGACTTAACACCAAATGACTTAAGGTTGTGTGCTTATTTACGGTTAAATTTATCTTCTAAAGAAATTGCACCATTATTAAATATCTCGGTAAGAAGTGTTGAGGTAAAACGTTACCGTTTACGTAAAAAAATGGATCTACCACACGAAATGGGTTTAACTGATTACATCATTAAGCTTTAATTAACAATACACGTATTTATTCTACTACAACATTACCCATACAAAAGTGTGTTTTAAGAGTTTTTTATTATAATATTATCTTAACCTTTTACTACGTGAGGGCTTACTCTCATTATTGATATCTTTAATTATTGAGTTTTAATTACGATATGTATATTTTTTGTTGTGGTATATTATTATAATGATAAAATATGTCTTTTTAAATTCGTAATTCTAAAACTCAACATAATGAAAAACATATTTTTGTTGCTCTTAGCAATTTTTTTAACCACAACTTCTTGGGCTCAAGAATTTACAGTAAAGGGTACTGTAAAAGATGCCAGTATAAATGATGTTTTGCCAGGGGTTAATGTGGTTGTGAAAAATCAGACACGAGGAACTACAACAGATTTTGATGGTAATTTTACCGTCGATAAATTAAAAGTAGGAGATGTACTTGTGGTTTCATACATAGGGTATGCCACTAAAGAATTTTTTATTAAAGATTCTAATTTTATTACCATTTTATTAAATGAGGACGTTAGTGCTTTAAATGAGGTAGTAGTAATAGGGTATGGAACTCAGACCAAAAAAGAAATTACGGGTGCTGTAACAGTTATCGGAGCAGAGACAATTGAGCAGTTAAAACCAACACGTATTGAGCAAGCTTTACAGGGGCAAGTTGCAGGAGTGAATATTACTTCTCAATCAGGCTCTCCTGGTAGCGCATCAAATATTAGAATTAGAGGTGTTTCAACTAATGGAAATAATAACCCATTAATTTTAGTTGATGGAAACGTTATTGAAGATTTGAGTGTTGTAAACCCTGGAGATATTGAAAGTATCAATGTTTTAAAAGATGCTACAGCTGGTATATATGGGGTAAGAGCAGCAAATGGAGTTATTTTAATTACTACAAAAACAGGAAAAAAGTCAACACCATTACAATTTTCTTATGATACTTATGGTGGTTTTCAGCAAACTACAAGAAAATTACCTTTATTAAATGCCACAGAATATGGTGTTATAAAAAATGAGGCAGCTGCGGCAAATGGGCAATCTATTCCATATCCTAATTTAGCAATATTAGGTACTGGTACAGATTGGCAAGACGAGGTTTTTCAAAATGCTCCTATTTTCAATCATAATTTAACAGTTAGTGGAGGTACTGAAAAATCTCGATATTCTTTTGGTTCATCTGTACTCACACAAGATGGTATTATTGGTGGTCCTAAAGCTAATTTTACACGTTATAATACAAGGGCTAATTTTAATACAGAATTGTTTGATGGTTTAAATTTTAAGGCAAATTTAATTTACACAGGTACACTAAGAAAAATACTTGCTGAGGGAGGTCTGGGTTCTGTATTATTTAATGCATTAAATATTTCACCTATATTAAGTGCAACAGATATTGATGGAAGTTATACCAGAGCAGTTGGGCATCCAATTGAGGTAATAAACCCATTAGCGCAATCAAAGAATACTTTTAACAGAACAAAAATTGATAAAATCAGTGGAGTTTTTGGTTTAGATTATTCTTTTTTAAATAATTTCAAAATAACTTCTAATTATCAGTGGAACTATTCAGAGATAGATTATTCAGCTTATTTTCCAATTTCAGATTTTGGGAATGTAGGAAATAATACAGTGTTTGATAGAACAACTGCTTCTTACGTTGTATCTAATCAATTTTATAGAGATTATACTTTTGATGCCTATATTGATTATGATAAGGTTTTCAATGAGGTTCATGATTTAAAAGTTACATTAGGTACTTCTGTATTCAAAACTACGGCAGATGAATATGGCGGAACTTATGAAGGTGTTACAAATACCACATTGTCTGATCCTAATTTAGAAACAGCAACTTTATTTAACGATTCTTTTGTAACACGTGCAAACAGATTATATGACTCTAGGTTACTCTCTTATTTTGCTAGAATGCAATACAATTATAAAGGAAAATATTTGCTATCTGCTGTAGTAAGAAGAGATGGTTCTACAGCATTTGGTCCAGAGAACAAATTTGGTTACTTTCCTTCAGGTTCTTTAGGTTGGGTAGTATCTGATGAGGATTTCTTTAAAGAGAGTAACGTGCTAAATTTTGTTAAGTTAAGAGCATCTTATGGAGTCTTAGGTAACGATAGAATACCTGGGTTTGGATTTGTTTCTTTATTGTCGGGTGAAGGTACTTATGTATTTGATAATGAATTAGTTTTTGGACAAGCGGTAGGTAGAGTTTCTAATCCAGAAATACAATGGGAAGAACAGACTACCTTAGATATTGGTTTAGATGCTAAATTATTTAACAATACAATTAATATTACTGCAGATTATTTCAATAAACAAACAGATAATTTACTGCTAGTAGTAGAATCTTCAGGTGTTTTAGGGACCTCTGCGCCAGGTGCAGGAAATCCTATTGCCAATGCTGGTTCTGTACGAAATAGTGGCTTTGAGTTTGCTATTGGTTATGAAACACCATACTCAGAAAATTTTAGATTTGGAATTAATTATAATTTCACATATTTAGAAAACGAAGTATTAAGTGTTGAAAATGGAATAGGGTATGAGCAAGGCGGTAGCTTTGGAATAGGCCAATCAGGCGTTTCTCGTATGGAAGCTGGTCTGCCTATAGGATATTTTTACGGACTCAAAACAGATGGTATTTTTCAAAACCAAGCAGAAGTAGATGCACATCCAAGTCAAATAGGCCTTGGTTCAGAGGCAGCTCCTGGAGATATTCGTTTCGTTGATGTAAACGGAGATGGAACTATAGATTTTGATGACAGCACCAATCTTGGAAATCCGATTCCTGATTTTACAATGGGTTTAAATATTTCATTTGATTATAAGAATTTTGATTTCCAAACTTATGTTTTTGCGTCAATAGGTAATGATATTGTTAGAAATTACGACAGAAATAATCCAATTACAAATCAGTCTGTGTATGCTTTAAATAGATGGACAGGAGAAGGGAGTACTAATACATATCCAAGGGTAACAAACGGAGCAACTTCAAATATTTTATTTTCAGATTTTTATGTAGAAGATGGCTCTTTTGTTAGAGCGCAGAACATGCAATTAGGATATTCTTTAAATAGCGAGGGTATTAAAGATATGGGTATAAATAAATTACGTTTATATGTCTCTGCGAGTAATCTTTTTACTTTTTCTAAATATAAAGGGTTCGATCCATCAGCATCTTCTGGAGATCCAATAGGTTCAGGATTTGATTCAGGATTTTACCCAGTACCACGTACCTACTTATTAGGTTTAAACCTTAAATTTTAATGTAATGATGATAAAAAACACTTTTTTAAAACACGTTATTGCGTTTGCTGTTATTCTGATATTTTCTATATCATGTAGTGATGACTTTGTAAATGTTGAATCAGAAGATGAAAATTCAGAAGATTTTTTCAATTCAGAAGAAGATTATCAATCAGCTTTAACTGGCGCTTATGATTTACTTCAATCTACATATCTTAATGTAATGTTAGGAGAAATTGCTTCGGATAATACCTTGGCAGGTGGCGAAAGTGCTACAGATGTAATAGGCATACAGCAAATAGATGATATGTTACATACCTCTTTAAATGTACAATTAGAAAGTATTTGGGGATGGATGTTTGCCGGAGTTAACCGCGCTAATTATGTTTTAGAATTTAAAGATAAAACTGATTTTACAGGAAAAGAGGCTCTTTTAGCAGAAGCTACCTTTTTGAGAGCTTATTATTATTTTGAATTAGTAAAATGGTTCGGAGATGTTCCTTTAGCTGTAGATCAACGATTATTATTTGGCGATCAATACTTAGTAGAGAGAACATCAGTTACTGAAATTTATGCTCAAATTGAAATTGATTTACAATATGCAGCAGATAATTTACCGTATACTCAAACACAACAAGGAAGAATTACTAAAGGAGCAGCACAGGCACTTTTAGGAAAAGCTTATTTATATCAAGATAAGTTTACAGAAGCAGCAAACGTGTTAGAGGAATTAATAAATAATGGTCCTTATGATCTTTTAGAAGATTACAGTACCATGTTCGAATTAAATAATGAGAATAATATAGAATCTGTTTTCGAAGTACAATATACGGACAAAGAAGGTGCTGGTTTTGAGTGCTTACAGTGTAGTGAAGGTAATGTTGCTGTGGGGTTTAATGGAATTAGAAATTATGCTGGCCCTGGTTTTGAATCAGGATTTAGCTTTAATATACCAACTCAAGAAGCTTACGATGCTTTTGAAGAGGGAGATACACGAAGAGATATTGCAATACTAGATATTGATGCATGGGCAGAAGAAACCGGTGCAACTTTTGGAACAGGTAATGAGCATACTGGATATTTCAACAGAAAATACCTTCCAAGATTAGATGCAGCTGAAGATTCTAATACAGGTGATGCAAATTTAACGAACCCAAATAACTATAGAGCTATACGTTTTGCCGACGTTTTATTAATGGCAGCTGAAGCTTTAAATAGGGGTAATATTAGCGATACACGTGCACTTATATATTTAAATCGAGTACGAGAAAGAGCAAATTTGGATGACGTTACTATGACAGGTTCAAGTTTAACTACAGCAATTTATCAAGAAAGAAGGGTAGAGTTAGTAGGAGAAGGGCATCGTTTTTTCGATCTAGTAAGAACAGGAAGAGCAGCTCAAGAAATAGATGGATTTCAAGCAGGGAAGCATGAATTATTTCCTATCCCATCTATAGAAATAGAATTGTCAGGAAACCGTTGGGAGCAAAACCCAGGATATTAATAAAAAAAATTGTAAAAATGAAGATTATAAAAAATTTAGTTATTTGCTTTTTAACAGTAATAGCACTTAATTCTTGTGCAGATGATGAAGTTTCATATGCTTTTAATGAGGTATCAGCTCCAACCAATGTAGCTGCGTCATTTAATATATCTAATGATGATACGGGCACTGTAACACTTACACCAACAGCAGAAGGTGTAACAGCCTTTCAAGTTTATTTTGGTGATGTTGAAGAAGAAACACCTACAGATGCTGCTCCAGGGCAAGAAGTTTCACATATTTATGAAGAAGGTGAGTATGTTTTAAGAGTAGTAGCTTTAAGTGCTTCAGGTCTTACTAGTGAGTTTAATAGAAATGTTTCAATTTCTTTTACCCCACCGTCAAATTTATCAGCTGATATAATTGTAGTTAATAATTATGAGGTGAGTGTTACTCCTACTGCAGATGATGCTACCGTTTTTGATGTTTATTTTGGAGAAGCATTGGAAGAAGAGGCAACTACGATTATGGCAGGTGAAGTGGCTACATATACTTATGCAGCTGCAGGAGATTATACCATTAGAGTTATCGCTAAAGGTGCTAGTGCCACCACTATTGAATATGAAGATACAGTGAGCATAAGCGACCCTGTTTCTGCAACTTCAGAAGATTTTATAGGTACTTGGGTTCTTGCATCAGAGGCAGGTTCTTTTGGAGTAGGTCCTGCTATTGGAGACGTTAGTTGGTTTTCATTAGATGCACAAGGTATTGAAGATAGAGCATGTTTTATTGATGACGAGTATGTTTTTGGATCAGGTGGTACATTTAGTACTATTTTAGGTTCTGAAACATGGATTGAAGCTTGGCAAGGCGGCACAGATGCTTGTGGAACTCCTGTAGCGCCACACGATGGTTCTGCCTCAGCAACGTATAGTTATGATGATGCATCTAGTTCAATTACCATTACAGGAACTGGAGCTTATATAGCTTTAGCTAAAGGAACTAATAATGGAGAATTAAGCGCACCTGCTGATGCTCCAAATTCAATTACGTACACAGTTTCTTTATCTGATGATAAAAACACTATGAACGTTTATTTAGAAACTACTGAGGGTGTTTTTTGGCAATTTAAATTAGTTAAAAAAGTTGTTTCTCCAATTATTGGTACATGGAGGATAGCATCAGAATCAGGCTCTTATGGGGTTGGTCCTGCTATTGGAGATGTGAGTTGGTTTTCTTTAGATGATCAAGGAATTATTGATCGTGCTTGTTTAATAGATGATGAATATATTTTTGGATCTGATGATAGTTATTCTGTGAATTTAGGGACGGAAACTTGGATTGAAGGCTGGCAAGGTGGTTCTGATTCTTGTGGAGCTTCAGTAGCGCCTCATGATGGTACTGCGTCTGCTACTTATGCTTATGATGAGTCTGCAGGTACTATTACTATAAATGGCATTGGAGCATATATTGCACTTGCGAAAGGAACAAATACAGGTGAGTTAGCCGCTCCAGAAGATGCGCCTAGTTCAATTGTTTATAATGCTACATTTATAGATAATAATACGATGAGTGTAGTGATTGAGACAGGAACAGGTTCTGGTGTTTTTTGGCAATTCAAGCTTGTAAAAGATTAATAAGAAAAAGCTATTATTATGAAAAATATAAAAATAATTCTATTAAGTGTTTTTGGCTTAATCTTGTTAGGTTGTCAAGAAGATGAACCTGATTTAGATGTTATAGTAGCGCCATCTAACTTGCAAGTATCTGTTGAGTTGGTGGGTGCAGATGCAGATAATCCAAATGGCGATGGTAGTGGTACTGTAAATTTAACAGCTACAGCAGATGATGCTATCTCTTATCAGTTTGTTTATAACGGTAATAGGGAGGCTATACCTTCAGGGTCTAAAACTTATAATTTTAGTACTACTGGGCTAAACACCTATACCGTTACTGTAATTGCAGTTGGTAGTGCAGGCTTGTCTACAAGTTATTTGTTAGATTTAGACGTTTTTGCCTCGTATTCTGCTCCAGAAGATTTATTGCAAATGTTGGTAGCAGATGGGGCTAGAACCTGGCGAATTAAAGCAGAATCTGGTGGACATTTCGGACTTGGCCCTGTAGGAGGCAATATTCCAGCAGAATGGTACAGTGCAACAGCAAATGAAAAATCTGCTACAGGTATGTATGATGATCGTTATATTTTTAATAGCGATGGTAGTTTTACTCATATTACGAATAGCGTAAATGATGACCCTACTGAAAATACAAGTGGAACTATAGTTGGAAGAATTAATTTAGTAGATGAACTTGGTGCTCATAATGAAGAGCCTAACGGATCAGATATTGAAAATTACCCATATGCTGATTATTCAAACCAATGGACTCTTTCTGCTCCTGATGGATTAGAAACCTTAAGTTTAGGAGGTACTGCTTTTTTAGGGTATTACACAGGAGGTGACCATAATTACAGAATTTTTAGCAGAACAGCAAATGAAATGATTCTTACCACTACTGATGGTAATAATGAATTTAACTGGTGGTTTATTTTAACTGCTGATGATGAAGGTGTAGTGCAGGAACCTTCCTCTGTAGATGTTACGTACACCAATTTAATTTGGTCTGATGATTTTGATGTGGATGGAACACCTAATGCTGCCAATTGGACCTATGACATCGGAGCTGGAGGCTGGGGTAATAATGAATCTCAGTACTATACCAATAGCACTGATAATGCTGTAGTTTCTGACGGTACTCTAAAAATTATAGCGAAAGCAGAAACCTTCAATGGAAGCGATTATACTTCTGCGCGTTTAAAATCTCAAGGACTTTTTGATTTTACATACGGAAGGGTAGATATAAGAGCTAAGTTGCCACAGGCTGCTGGTACATGGCCAGCATTGTGGATGTTAGGATCAAACTTTGAAACCGTAGGATGGCCTGCTAGCGGAGAAATAGATATCATGGAGCATGTTGGAAATAACCTAAATGTTGTGCAATCTGCTATTCATACGCCATCTAGTTTTGGAAATACAATAAATAAAGGAGAAACCACAGCAACTAATGTTTCATCAGAGTTTCACATTTATTCTGTGAATTGGTCTGAAAATGAAATATCTTTCTTAATAGACGATGTTATTTTTTACACGTATAATCCTGGGGTAAAAGATGATCAAACATGGCCTTTTGATGAAAATCAGTTCTTAATTATGAATATTGCTATGGGAGGTACACTAGGAGGAACAATAGATGCAGCTTTTACAGAAGATACTATGGAAATTGATTATGTAAGAGTATATCAATAATTGAGTTTTTTTATGTTGGAGTAATTGAGAATTCATAGCTCGATTACTCCTTTTTTTTAGTTAACTAAAATACCGTACTATTATAATAAATTAGAACACATGAATTTCAAAGTGATTATTTGTATCGGATTGTTTTGCAATCTAGGCCTAAGTCAAGGAAAAAAATCAAGCATTGATCAGAAGGTAGATTCACTACTTTCTATTATGACCCTTCAAGAAAAAATTGGTCAGATGAATCAATATAATGGGTTCTGGAATGTAACGGGCCCCGTACCTAAAGCTGGTGATGCAGCTAATAAATACGAACACCTTAAAACCGGTTTAGTAGGGTCAATGTTAAACGTTACCGGAGTTGAAGAAGTTCGTAAAGTGCAAAAAATAGCAGTAGAAGAAACAAGGTTAGGGATACCGCTAATTATAGGTTTTGATGTTATACACGGCTATAAAACCATTAGCCCTATTCCTTTAGCAGAAGCTGCAAGTTGGGATCTTGATGCTATAAAAAAATCATCGGAAGTTGCCGCAGCAGAAGCAGCAGCCAGTGGTATTAATTGGACTTTTGCTCCTATGGTAGATATTTCTCGTGATGCACGTTGGGGTAGAGTGATGGAAGGAGCAGGCGAAGACCCGTATCTCGGGAGTAAGATTGCCTATGCTAGAGTAAAGGGATTTCAAGGAGATGATTTGAGTGCGCCCAATACAATAGCAGCAACAGCAAAGCACTTTGCAGGCTATGGCTTTTCAGAATCAGGTAGAGATTATAACACGGTAGATGTGGGTACATCAACCTTATACAATATTATTTTTCCACCATTTCAAGCAGCAATTAAAGCAGATGTGAAAACCTTTATGAATGCTTTTAACGAGTTAAATGGTATTCCTGCTACAGGAAATGCCTTTTTACAGCGTGAAGTATTAAAAAAAGAGTGGGATTACAAAGGTTTTATGGTTTCAGATTGGGGTTCAATTAGCGAGATGATTTCCCATGGCTACGCAAAAGACGGAAAACAAGCGGCGAATTTAGCATTGAATGCAGGTTCTGATATGGACATGGAATCTTATGTGTATGTAAAATACTTAGAAGAATTGGTAGCAGAAGGTAAGGTAGACGTAGCAAAGATTGATGATGCAGTAAAAAGAATATTGCGCGTAAAGTTTGAATTGGGTCTTTTTGATGATCCTTATTTATATTGCAATACATCTCGAGAAAAAGAGGTAATAGGGAGTAAAGAAAACATTGCTACAGTATTAGATATTGCTAAGAAGTCTATTGTTCTTTTAAAAAATGAAGGCCAGCTTCTTCCTTTAAAGAAGAAAGGTTTAAAAATGGCTTTAATTGGTCCGTTAGCGGCCGATAAAAATAGTCCTTTAGGGAGTTGGAGAATTGCAGGAGATGACAATACTGCGGTTTCTGTGTTAGAAGGTTTAAAAAAGTATACAGGGAATACTTTAGACTACCAAAAGGGAGTAAACCTAACTACGGGAGAGAATAAATTTGTCTTAGAAACGAAGATTAATACCACAGATAGGACAGGAATGAAGGAGGCTGTAGCGGCTGCTAAAAATAAAGATGTTGTAATTATGGTATTGGGAGAATACGGCTTTCAAACAGGAGAAGCACGTAGCAGAACATCTTTAGATCTCCCAGGCTTACAAGAGGAGTTATTGAAAGAAGTATACGCGGTAAATAAAAATATTGTTTTAGTATTAATGAACGGTAGACCGTTGACAATTAACTGGGCACAAGAACATATCCCAACAATTGTAGAAGCTTGGCATTTAGGTGCTCAAAGTGGTAATGCTATAGCTGAGGTACTGTATGGTGCATACAACCCAAGTGGTAAACTACCGATGACATTTCCTAAAAATGTAGGTCAAATTCCTATTTATTACAATTATAAAAATACAGGGCGACCAACAAGTCCCGGAGAAGATGTTGTTTTCTGGTCACATTATAGTGATGTTAGTAATGCACCATTATACCCGTTTGGTCATGGTTTGAGTTATACTACATTTGAATATAGTAACTTGAGCTTAAGTACACCGACTATGAAAGAAGAAGAGTCAATTACCGTCTCTTTTACCTTAAAAAATACAGGAAAATACGAAGGTAAAGAAGTGGCGCAGTTGTATATACGAGATCTTTTTGCTAGCGTTACTAGACCTGTAAAAGAGTTAAAAGATTTTAAAATGGTTTCTCTGAAACCCAATGAATCAAAAACGGTGACTTTCAAAATTGATAAAGAGAAACTTCAATTTTATACGGCGAATAACCGATGGGAAACAGAGGCAGGAGATTTTAACGTATTTATAGGAGGTAGTTCTGAGACACAATTAACATCAGATTTTTCGGTAGTAGAATAATATATCTTTATGAATAATTACATCCGTATAGCTATTTTATGCCTTTCTCTCTTTGTGCAAAGTTGTGCGAATAAAAGAGCATTGGTATGGGAAGAAAATTTTGATGGGACTACTTTAGATGAGAAAGCTTGGAATTATGAGTTAGGAGATGGCTGTCCAGAATTATGTGGTTGGGGTAATAATGAAAAGCAAATCTATACAAAAACTAACCACACGCTTAAAGATGGTTTTTTACATATTAATATTAAAAAGGAAGATGAAAAATATACTTCTACACGGATAACAACAAAAGGAAAAAAAGAATTTAAATATAGAAGAGTAGAAACAAGGGCAAAGCTGCCTTTGGCTAAAGGTTTGTGGCCAGCATTTTGGATGTTAGGTTCAAATATTACAGAAGTAGGTTGGCCTTTGTGTGGAGAGATAGATATACTTGAATACATTGGTAGAAAACCAAATACCATATTTACAACACTACATTTTGACGAAAAGTTTGGGGATAATGGATATTCCAAAACCACAGAAATCGAAGGGATAGAAGTCGGTTTTCATACGTACGCCGTAGAATGGTCTCCTGATAAAATTGAATTTTTTGTAGATGATGCTAAGATGTTTGAATACAAGCCTGATCACAAAACACCACAAAATTGGCCATTTAATCAACCTTTTTATGTGATTTTAAATACAGCAGTAGGGGGTAACTTAGGAGGAAATGATATTGATGATGACCTATTTCCTCAAGATTTTGTGATTGACTATATCAAGGTCTATAAAAACTAATCAGAACTTAAAGGCACTACCCTTTTCTCTAGGTTACTTTGGAGTGCTGCTTCAATGACACGGATTACTTGCATACCTTCTTCTGCACTTACAGGAACAGGTTTGTCTGTTCTTATAGCGTTATAGATGGCATCGTAATACAACATATAATCACCTTTCAAAGAGGTGATTTTTTCTTTTACTACTACCCCGTTTTTTTCGGTATGTAAAATTCCTTTATCGGCTTCGGGTTCTATTCCCCAATACATAGAATTTGGTATTTTTCCTGCTTGTAAATCTTGCTCTTGAACATCTGCTTTTGTTTTTATAAAAGAACCTTTTGTGCCATGTAAGATGTTTTCAGGTAAAGGCTCACGAACATAATAACTAGATTTAAGAATGACTCTGTGTGCTGGATAAAAGAGCTTTAAATCAAAATAATCACCAACTTGTGAGTTTGGTCTAAACGCAGCAATATCAGCAAACACCGCATCAGGAGTGCCAAACAATTGTAGTGCTTGGTCTATCAGATGTGACCCTAAATCATATAAGCTACCAACGGCTCCGGTAGGTACCTCCTTGTGCACTTTTTCACTTAATTCGGGCTTATATCTGTCGTAATGAAATTCTGCTTCCACGATAGTACCAAGTACACCACTATTTAAGACTTCTTTTAAACTTAGAAAATCACTGTCATATCGTCTATTGTGATAAACAGCAATCGTAACATTTTTTTGTTTTGCTAATGCTATTAATTCTTCAGCTTCAGCAACAGTGGCTGTAAAAGGTTTTTCAATAATTAGGTTTTTGCCAGCGAGAATAGTTTTTTTAGCAAATTCATAATGGGTAATATTAGGCGTATTTACAATTATCAATTCTATAGCATCATCCGCAAGTAAATCTTCAAGAGATCTAAACGTTTTTATAAGAGGGTATTTCTCTTGCGCTAAGTTTTTTGTTCTTTCTAAGACACCGTATAAGTTAAACTTTGGGTTTGCTGCTATAAATGGGGCATGAAAAACAAGGCCACTCATTCCAAAAGAACAGAGTGCAGTAGTAATTGGTTTCATTTCAAAAAATTATCAATTACCTAAAAATATATTTTATTACTTTAAAAAGCACTCAATTTTTAAGTAATTTTTCCAAAAATGATGACTGAGATTTAATGTGGTAATTTATTTTTTAAAAGTCCGTAAACAAATGTTCCTAAAAGAGCTGCAAATATGACAATTAACATGCTAGAAAAACCAGCTCCGATTAAAATATACATTGGCCCTGGACATGCACCGGCTAAAGCCCAACCTAAGCCGAAAATAGTTCCGCCTAAAATATAACGAGCAAAACTTTTGTCTTTTTGGGGTAGGTTTATTGGCTCACCTTCTATACTTTTTATTTTATATTTTTTTATAAGACCTAAAAATAGAATGCCTAAAAAAACAGCGGAACCAATAATTCCATACATGTGGAAAGATTGAAATTTAAACATTTCAAAAATTCGATACCATGAAACAGCTTCAGATTTTACTAAAACAATTCCGAATAAGATACCTACGAGTAAAAATTTTAAAAACTTCATAATTAAAAAATTAAAGGAAGAATAAAGTGAGTCATAATTAAACCGCCAATAAAAAAGCCGATAACAGCAATTAAAGATGGTATTTGTAAGTTACTTAAACCAGTAATAGCATGCCCCGATGTACAACCACCGGCATATCTTGTTCCAAAACCAACTAAAAAACCTGCTATTATAATAATGAGCATGCCTTTAATACTAAGTATGTTTTCCCAACTATAAATTTCGGGAGGTAAAAGAGTTTGCCCTGCATTGTTGAAACCTAATTTAGATAAGTCAGAAATAGTTTCACTACTTAAATCAATAGGAGCATTACTTGATAGAAAAAAAGTTGCTATATAACCACCTATAATTGCACCTAAAACAACAACCAAATTCCATCGTTGTGATTTCCAATCGAATTTAAAAAAATCAGAATACTTGTCGGCACCGCCAATAGCACAAAGAGTTCTTAGGTTAGAAGACATTCCAAATGTTTTGCCAAACAATACTAAAATCAATAATATTAAAGCTATTAATGGGCCAGAAACATACCAAGGCCATGGGTCTAAAATAAAATCCATATGTAAATATTTATAAGGCAAATATAGCATACAGATTTCAAGCAGTATGTAATGTATGTTACACAGTGCTTTAATTTATTTTTAATAGTGAAAAAGTAAATTTCTCGAACGTTTTTATGGTGACGATGATTTTTAAATTATGACAAAGAATGTATATTGCAGTATTAATAATGTTACTTATAATCATTATTATAAATAAATGTCACCGTACAGAGAAGTGTAATAAATAATTAAAATTTCTATTATTTCTAAATAAAAATAATGATAATTGATAGCCACCAACATTTTTGGATTTATAATAAAGATAAACACTCTTGGTTGGATGACAGTATGTCTACAATTCGAAAAGATTTTTTGCCAGAAGATCTAAAAGAAGTTTACAAAGAAAATAATATTGAAGGTTGTGTTGCTGTGGAGGCAAATCAAGATGGAAAAGAGACTGATTTTCTTTTAAATTTATCAAAGAAAAACGATTTTATAAAAGGAATTGTTGGTTGGGTAGATTTAAGATCAGAAAATATAGATGAACTTTTATCTGTTTATTCATGCGAAAAAAAACTAAAAGGTTTTAGGCATGTTGTGCAAGCAGAACCGGATCCTAATTTTTTACTTAGACCAAATTTTATCAGAGGAATTTCTAAATTAGATACGTATAATTATACTTACGATATTTTAATTTTCCCTCATCAATTAGCCGCTACGTTAGAGTTTGTGAAAAAATTTCCAAATCAGAAGTTTGTTATAGATCATATAGCTAAGCCTTATATTAAAGATGGTTTTTTTGAAGGTTGGGCTATTTTAATGAAAGAGATAGCAAAATGTGAAAATGTATATTGCAAGTTATCAGGCATGGTTACTGAAGCAGATTATAAAAAATGGACAGTAGACCAGATAGAGCCTTATATGAATTTAGTACTAGATTCATTTGGAGCTGATCGAATATTGTTTGGATCAGATTGGCCAGTATGTTTAGTTGCAGGAAAGTATTCTGAAATAAAAAAATTAACTACCGATTTTATATCTAAATGTAGTTTTGAAGAACAAAAAAATATAATGGGAACTAATGCTATTAATTTTTATAGCTTATAAAAGCTATTAGGTTTTTTATAAAATGTAATTCAGCTTAGTAACAAAAAAGCCTTTAATATATTATTAAAGGCTTTTTTATGCATTCTATTAAAATTTAAGAAAGTAGATAGTATATTAAAATTACAGTTGTACAAATACTAAGTCCAACAGGTAATACATATTTCCAGTTAGTAATGTCAACTTGCATCGTATATTTTTGAATATAGTCGGTTTCTCTTGGTTTAATAGCGCTAATTGTAAACATGATTATAACTGCGAGCGCAAAAATAATGCCCATTAAATGTAAAAAATGAGGAAAGAATATTCCAGACTCTACAAATATAGGTTTGATAATATATAGCGATACTAAATATAAGACAACACTAAAAATGATGGCAGCATTCGCAGCACTGCCAGTTACTCGTTTAGAGAAAATACCGATAATTACAATTGCTAAAATAGGTACACTGTATGAACCATTTAATTCTTGCAAATAAGTAAAAATACCACCTTCAACACCATATAATAATGGAGCAATTGCCATTGAGAATAAACCTAATATTACACCAAATATTTTACCAGCTCTTACAGTTTGTTTTTCTGAAGCATTTTTATTGATATATTCTTTGTAAAGGTCAAGACCAAATAATGTTACAGAGCTATTTAAAGCACTATTGAATGAACTCAGTATAGCCCCGAAAAGTACAGCAGCAAAAAAACCAACGAGAGCAGTAGGGAGTACCTTTTTAACTAGCATTGGGTAAGCTTCATCAGCATTTGTTAAATCACCATTAAAAATATAGAAAGCAATAATACCCGGTAGCACTAAAATAATAGGGCCTAATATTTTAATAAATGCAGCTAATAAAAGTCCTTTTTGCCCTTCTTTTAAATTTTTAGCACCTAATGCTCTTTGAATTATGGCTTGATTTGTTCCCCAGTAATAGAAATTTACGATAATCATACCTGTAAAAAGTGTCCAGAACGGAACAGAAGATTCAGGACCTCCTATAATATCAAATTTTTCAGGAAGTTTAGTAGTTAATCTATCTAAACCTTCCAAAACATTGCCATCACCAATATACATTAATCCAAATACAGGAATTAAAGTACCTCCAATAAGTAATCCAATAGCATTGATTGAATCAGAAACAGCAACAGCTTTCAAGCCACCAAATATGGCGTAAATACCACCTATGATACCCATAGACCAAACTGTAACCCATAAAGCGGCTTCTGGCCCCATACCTAAAGATTCAGGTATGTCAAACATTGTATTTATAGCTAATGCACCAGAGTATAATACTGTAGGTAACATTGAAATTGCATACCCTAATAAAAATAATAGAGAAACAATGGTTTTAGTTGTTTTTCCGTATCTATTTTCAAGAAATTGTGGTACAGTTGTAATACCACTTTTGAGATATTTAGGCAATAAAATTAAAGCTGTAAATACCATAGCTATGGCGGCTAAAACTTCATACGCCATAATTGGTAACCCATCGGCGAATGAAACACCGTTTACACCTACAATTTGTTCTGTAGATAAGTTAGTTAAAAGTAATGATCCAGCAATCACTGGTCCGGTAAGACTTCTGCCTCCTAAGAAGTATCCATCTGATGAGGTTTCATCGGTTTTTCTAGTTGCCAAATATGCAATAATGGCAACCAATAAAGTAAAACCTAGAAAAGAAATAATTTCCATAATCTTGATTTAATTGTTAATTTGATTTACTTATACTCAATAATAATGTGTATTCTTTTTTTGCAACAAAAGGCAACAAGGTTTTTAATTTTTAAAGCTCAAATAAGAATATTTTTTTTTGATGATTTTCTATGAATTATAGAGGTGTTTAAAATTTGAGTCGTAAACTGATTATCACTCTTTTTTTCTAACCTTTTTATTAATGTAGCTGCCGCTAGCCGCCCTAGTTCTGTTTCATTTTGATTAACGATAGTTAGTGGAGGGTTGCTATTTCTTGATAAAATTCCATCAGTAAAAGCAACAAAAGCGATGTCGTCTGGTACTTTCAATCCTTTTGATATAGCTAAATTCATTGCAAATATTCCAGAAAGTTCATTAGAAGAAACTATACCATCAACAACATTTTTTTCTAAGTATTCTTCGAGTTCAATAGAGAATTTAGAGTAATCAGTAAAATTTAATACAACTGGTTTAGTACTGTTGTTAAATTTGTCCTCGATAGCTTTAGAATATCCGTTAGCTCTTTCAGTACCTACATTAGTATCACCTAAAGGAGAAATGTATATTATGTTTTTACACGAGGCATCAATAAGTACTTCAGTTATGTTATATGCAGACTCAAAGTCATTGATAATAACTTTATCGCAAACAACTTCATTAGAGGTTCTATCGAACATAACAATGGGAAGGCCATTTTCGATAACATCATTTAAATGGCTGTAATCATTTTTTTTCTGAGATTCTTTAGATAAAGAAATTAAAAACCCATCAACACTACCAGAAGCAAGTAATTCTATACTTTTTACTTCTTTTTTATGAGATTCATTTGAAATGCAAGTAATTATATTATAACCACTTTTAGTAACTTCTTGTTCTATACCCGATAATACTTTTGCAAAATAATGAGTAAGTATATTTGGTATTATTACGCCAATCGTTTTTGTTTTTTTAGACTTTAAGCCTCTAGCCATTGCATTTGGTTTGTAATTATGCTTTCGAGCAATGGCTTTTATTTTTTTCTTGGTTATTGTGCTGATTTCATTATTATCGGAAAGAGCTTTCGAAATAGTTGAAACAGAAAATTTAGATATGATAGCAAGTTCTTTAAGTGTAATTTTTTTACTCATATCTATACTAATTAATTACTATAATTAAAGGAGGTTAGCTACTATTTTTTATTTGTAATAGATGTTCGAATACTTTAATTTATAATTTTAAAACTCTCAATTTCATAAGCTTAACTTGCTCAAGAGATATTAAATCTACAAAAAAAAGTGCTAATTAAAATTCTATTTTTTATGTTAATTCAAGCTTTAAATAGTTTGTAAGCAAGTCAACTGTATAACAGGTATTACTTTATAGAGTTGTTTCTTTATCTCTTATTTCTGTGTGATGTAAATTTTAAGACTATATGTAAAAAGCCCCGTATTTTTTAGTTACAAGGCTTTTTTTATTCATGTTTTAATATAGATTATAAATCAAATAATCTTGGTAAAAACATTGATATTTCAGGCACATAAAGTACTAATAATAGTACAATAACCATGATGGCTAAAAATGGCAATAAAGGTTTAATGACCTGTGATACTGATATTTTTGCAACACCACTTCCCACAAAAAGGATGGTGCCTACGGGTGGGGTACACAGTCCAATACAAAGGTTCAACACCATTACGATTCCGAAATGAACAGGATCCATTCCTAAGGCTACAACAACAGGTAGAAAAATTGGTGTAAATATTAATACTGCAGGAGTAATATCCATAAATGTCCCGACAATTAATAAGATAATATTGATCACTAAAAAGATGACAAATTTATTGCTGAACTGCTCTAATAAAAAGTTACTCATAAGTTCAGGAACGCTTTCAAAAGAAAACAACCATGACATTGCCATTGAAGTACAAATTAAAAACATTACAACGGCTGTAGTTTTTGCACTAGTTAATAATACACTAGGGAAATCTTTTACGCGAATATCACCATATATTAATGCAAGAATAGCAGCATATAAAACAGCAATTACAGAAGCCTCTGTTGCAGTGAAAACACCAGCAACAATTCCTCCAACAACAATAAAAAGTAAAAGAAGACTAAAAAAAGCTTTTCTAAAATAAGTCCATATTTCTTTTAAAGGTGCTCTTTGTTCTTTTGAAAATTTTCTGCGAATAGCCACAAAAGCAACATAGCCCATTAATGCCAAGCCTAATAAAATTCCAGGTAAATAACCTGCAATAAATAAGGCAGCTACAGAGGCAGTACCTCCACTGGCTAAAGCATATACAATTAAAATATTGCTTGGTGGAATTAATAACCCTGTAGTAGATGATGTAATATTTACAGATGCACTAAATTCTCTAGGGTATCCTTCTTCTTCCATTCTATCTGTCATAATACTACCTATAGCAGAAGTTGCAGCAATTGCAGACCCCGAAATAGCTCCAAAAAGCATAGAAGCTAATACATTTACATAAGCTAAACCACCAGGTAAACTAGCGACTAAAGATTTTGCAAAGTTGATAAGCCTATTGGCAATACCACCTCTTTTCATAATTTCACCTGCTAATACAAAAAATGGAATGGCAAGTAGTGCAAAACTATCAATACCAGTAATCATTCGCTGTGCTATAGTAGTGATACCTGGTAAGCTTTCAATATTTAGTAGCAAACTAATGGTGGTAGAGATACCTATAGAATATGCTACAGGTACTTTAAGCATTAATAAAATAAAAAAACTAACAAATAGAACGATAATACTTATAACTTCAATACTCATAATTATTCGGTTATTTGGTTAGATTTTATTTTGGATATATGGTAAATAGAAAAGCACATCATTAGTAACCCGCTTAAAGGAAAAATACTATAAACATACCCTAATGGTATTCTTAGAGTTCCTGAAAGTTGTTCTAAATCTAATGTAGTATAAACTAGGTTGAACCCTCCGACAACCATAACAATTAAAGCAAATAGAAATACACACACTTCAATAAATAGGAGTACTTTTTTTCTGGTAGTTGGTGAGAATTTTTGATATAAAAAATCCATAGATAAATGCTCTCTTTTAGCACTTAAATAAGCTGCCCCTAATATAGCGAGCCAAATCAATGAAAAACGAGCAAACTCTTCTGTCCAAGAAAAAGATATATTTAAAAGGTATCTAGAGAAAACTTGCCATAAAACGTCTAAAACTAATAACGCAAAAATAAGTATCAAAAGTACTTCCATTACTTTGCAAGTATTTTTAAAGAGTGTATCTAATTTGTTCATTATTAGTTCTTTTTAATTTGTTTAATTAAGCTTTTTAATTCAGGATTTTCCTTTTCGAATTCTTCTAAAACTGATTTAGATTTTTCAGCAAATAAAGATTTTTCAGGAATAATTATCTCTACACCAGCTTCAGAAGCTATTTTCATAGACTCTTCAACAGAATCGTTCCAGTATTTTTTTTCAGCTTCAGCAGATTCTTCTGCGGCTTCTTGTACCCAAATCTTTTCTTCTTCAGATAATGTGTCCCAGTATTTAGTGCTTATTAAAAGTACATCTGGTACTGCAGAATGTTGATCAAGTGTATAATATTTACTTACTTCAAAATGATTAGAAGAAACAAAAGAAGGTGCATTATTTTCTGCACCATCAACAACGCCTTGTTGTATTGCTGTATACAATTCTCCGTAAGCCATTGGTGTAGCAGAACCTCCCATAGCATTAACCATGTTAATTGCCATTTGGTTGTTCATTACACGAATCTTTAACCCTTTTAAATCATCAGGAGTTCTAATTGCTTTATTACTTGTGTAAAAGCTTCGGCTACCTGCATCATAATAGCATAAGCCACGTAAGTAAAATTTACTTCCTTTTTCTAAGATAGATTTACCAATCGGCCCTTCCAAAACATCAAATTGATGCTCTTTATCTCTAAATAAATAAGGTATGCCTAGTACATGGTATTCAGGCACAAAATTAGACATAGTTGCAGCACTAACTTTAGTTATAGCAACACTTCCAATTTGTAATAATTCTAAAACTTCACGTTCAGACCCTAATTGGCCATCAGGGAAAATTTTGATTTTTAAAGTACCACCAGATTTTTTATCTAAAGCTTCTTGAAATTTTAAAATTCCTTTGTGTACAGGATGAGTTTGTGGTAAAGTATGTGCTAAATAAAGCGTTTTACTTCCAGACTCTTCTTTACACGAAGCGATAAACAAGGTAAGAATGATAAAGAGTAGCGTACGATACTTCATAACTTTTAGTTGAATTTAAAATAATTTACCGCATTATTATAACAAATATCTTGGATCATTTTACCTAAGAAGTTGATGTCATCAGGAACTAAACCTTTGCGAACATCTTCAGCAATTAAATCACATAAAATACGTCTGAAATATTCATGCCTTGGAAAAGATAAAAAACTTCTACTATCCGTAAGCATTCCAATAAATTTACTTAATAATCCCATATTAGAAAGTGCATTCATTTGTTTTTCCATACCATCTTTTTGGTCTAAAAACCACCAACCAGATCCCCATTGCATTTTACCGGCACATTCTCCAGTATTATAATTTCCCATCATAGTAGCAAAAACTTCATTTTGCGACGGATTTAAATTATAACTAATAGTTTTAGCTAAGATATTTTCATAATCTAACCTACCGAAAAAGGCAGACATGGATTTTGCATGCGTATTATCTCCCATAGAATCACAACCAGAATCGGCTCCTAATTCTTCCAATAAACGAGTGTTATTATCTCTAAGTGCTCCTAAGTGAAACTGTTGTATCCAATTTTTAGCATGATACATTTTACTTAAATGATATTGTATGCATGATTTGTAACTATTCATTTCATTTTCAGAAAGTTCAGCTCCAGAAAGTCTTTTTTTCAAAATAGTATTAACGTCATCATCTGTAAAGTGAAAGGCATAAATTTGCTCTAATCCAAAGTCAGATAAACGACAACCATTATCATCAAAAAAATCTACTCTGCTTTGTATAGCCTTTAATAAATCATCTAAAGAATTTATAGAGAAAGAAACACAAGTTTCTAATTTCTCTAAATAGCTTTTGAAAGAATCTTTATTGATTAAGAAAAGTTGATCAGGTCTAAAAGTTGGGTATACTTTAGTGAAAAAACCTTGCTTTACAATTTCTTGATGGTATTCTAAACTATCAATAGGGTCATCTGTAGTACAAATAACTTCTACATTCATTTGTTTAAGAAGTTGTGCAGGAGTTTTATCTGCTAAAATTTTATTGGCTTTACTATAAATAGCGAAAGCAGTATTTTCTTGTAAAATTTCATCTACATCAAAATAACGTTTTAACTCTAAATGTGTCCAATGAAATAAAGGGTTTCGTAAGGTATAAGGTACTGTTTCTGCCCATTTGTTGAACTTTTCTTCTTGTGATGCATTACCTGTAATATACTTTTCATCGATACCATTAGCTCTCATAGCGCGCCATTTATAATGGTCACCATTTAGCCAAGCATCAGAAAGATTAGCCATAGGCTTATTTTCTGCAATTTGCTTTGGTGATAAATGATTGTGATAATCAATTATTGGCATGTTTTTAGCAAAATCATGATATAGTTTTACGGCTATATCAGAATTCAATAAAAAATTATCTGTAATAAAGTTTTTTGATGTTATTGAAGCCATTGCTTATAAACTGTTTTTGATACCTAATTCTAATCCTCTTAATTCTGCTAAACCACGTAACCTTCCAATTCCTGAGTATCCAGGGTTTGTTTTTTTCTTTAAATCATCCAACATTTGGTGGCCGTGATCTGGTCGCATAGGTATTATAGCATCTTTTCGACCTTCTTTAGTTCTACGCTTTTGCTCTAAAAGAATTTCTTTTACGACACTATACATGTCTACATCGCCATCTAAATGGTTAGCTTCAAAAAAGTTGCCTTTTGCATCTCTTTTTGTGCTTCTAAGGTGAATAAAATGTACACGATCGGCAAAATGCTTAAAAATCTGGACTAAATTATTGTCTTCTCTTACCCCTAAAGACCCAGTGCAATAGGTTATCCCGTTTGCTATATGTGGTACTTGCTTAAATAAATAAGCATAATCTGCCTCTGTACTAACTACTCTAGGTAAGCCTAAAATAGGAAAAGGAGGGTCATCAGGGTGAATACACATTACTACATTTTCTTGAGCAGCAACAGGAATAATTTCTTTTAAGAAAGCCACTAAGTTTTCTCTCAATTTAGGAGCATCAATAGCATCATAAGTATCTAAAACTTTTTGAAATTGCTCTAAAGTGTAGCCTTCTTCAGCACCAGGTAGCCCTGCAATAATATTATTTATTAATTGTGTTTTGTCAGCATCTGATAATTGATCAATATATGCTTTAGCTTCAACTTTTTGAGTGTCTGAATATGTGTTTTCTGCACCAGGTCTTTTTAATAAAAATAATTCAAATGCAGCAAAAGCAGTTACATCAAAACGTAGTGCTTTAGAACCATCTTCTACTTCGTAATCAAGTGATGTTCTGGTCCAATCTAGAACGGGCATAAAATTATAACATATAATATGGATACCACAAGAAGCTAAATTTTTAATACTCTGCTTGTAATTCTCAATATATGTTTCAAAATTACCAGAACGTGTTTTAATGTTTTCATGAACGGGTATACTTTCTACCACACTCCATGTTAATCCAACGCTCTCAATAATAGCTTTGCGTTCTTTAATTGCAGCAACTTCCCAAACTTCTCCGTTTGAAATTTGATGTAAAGCAGAGACAATACCAGTTGCGCCTGCTTGTTTTATATCTGATAACGATACGGGATCATTTGGTCCGTACCAACGCCATGTTTGTTCCATCTTTTTAATATTTTAATTAGACTCCGCTAAATGCACTAAATCCTCCATCAATAGGTACTACAATTCCTGTAACAAACTTTGAAGCATCTGCACATAAATAATGAATAGTCCCGTTTAATTCATCTGTTTCTCCAAAACGATTCATAGGAGTATTTCTAATAATAGTATCTCCGCGATCGGTATATTTACCCGTTTCTTTATCTATTAATAAGTCTCTATTTTGATTGCCAATAAAAAAGCCAGGAGCAATTGCGTTAACACGTAATCCTTCTCCAAATTTAGAAGCTAATTCTACAGATAACCATTTTGTGAAATTATCAATAGCTGCTTTAGATGCAGAATAACCAACTACACGTGTAATAGCACTCTGGGCAGTCATTGAAGATATATTGATGATAACACCTGTTTTGTTTTCAACCATTTTTTTGCCAAAAACTAGAGCAGGTAAAATACTTCCGAATAAATTTAAATCGACAACCTTTTTAAAGTGATCAATGTTTACATCGAAAATTGTTTGATCGACACCAATTGTTGCGCCAGGCATATTACCGCCCGCAGCATTAATCAGTACATCTATTTTGCCATGTGCCTCTACAATTTTATCGGCAATTTCTTTTAAGCTAGTTTCATCTAGTACATCACATACATAACCGAAAACATTGGTGCTAACTTTTTTTAATTTATCTAAAGAAGTATTTATAGTTTCTTCTCTACGATCAAGTACAATAACTGTAGCACCATTTCCCAATAGGTAGTTAGACATTTCACCGCCTAATACGCCGCCACCGCCTGTGATTAAGATTACTTTATTTTCTATATCAAACAAATTCATTACCTGTTATTTTACTTAGGTTATTTTTATAAACACGAAGTGTTACATGTTGATTTTAATTTTTTATTAAAATTTCCGTGTACGCACACGTAAATATAGATAGAATTTTTTTATATTCACTATATTTACCAATATTTGTGTGCGCACACGTAAAAATAATTTTTTAACTAGAATAGCTCTATATGGTTACTATTAATGACATTGCAAAAGAGGCTAAAGTTTCTGCAGGTACTGTAGATAGGGTAATTCACAATAGGGGAGGAGTTTCTAAGAAAACAGAAGCTAAGATTAAGTTAATCATAGAAAAACATGATTTTCAAATTAATGCATTAGCAAGCTCATTAGCTTTAAATAAAAGGGTTCAAATTGCAGTTCTGATTCCTGATTATGACACTGAAAATACTTTTTGGAAATCTCCAACAATGGGAGTTTTGAAAGCTAAAGATGAAGTGAAGAAAATTGGAGCAAATGTGGCGTGTTTTAATTTTAATCAGTTTGATGAAGCTTCTTATGTACATCAATTAAAAAAAATAATTACTTCACAGCCAGATGCTATTTTATTAGCTCCTTTATTTGGTTCTGCTACTAGAGTTTTAACAAAAGAATTAGATCAGAAAGAGATTCCTTATTTATTCTTGAATATTAATTTAGAAGGATGTAATAATATTTCATTTATCGGGCAAGATTCGTATATGAGTGGTTTTTTAGCAGGGAAATTAATGCGGCTTTCTTTAGAGGGAAAGAGCACGATTGCCATTATGCAAACAAGGATAAACCTAGATAATAACCATGCTATATATAATAGAATAAAAGGTTTTGAAGATTATTTTCCGACAAATAGAGCGCCTATCAATGTTATTAATGTAAATGTCATTGATTTAGATAATACGAAAGAGTTAAAAGAAAAGTTGGAGACTATGTTTATTGAGAACCCTAGTATAAAAGGCGTTTATGTACCTAATAGTAGGGTGTTTACATTTGCAAACGCCATTAGCTCTACAAAAATAAACGATTTAGTACTTATTGGTTTTGATGGTACTGATAAGAATGTAATGTGCTTAGAAAATGAAAAAGTAGCATTTTTAATATCGCAACAGCCTTTTAAAGAAGCTTATGAAGCTATTAAATTAATAGTAGATTTTTTAGTAGATAAAAAGGAATTAGATGAACGAATATATTCACCAATAGAGATTTTAACTAAAGAAAATGTAAGCTTTAGTAAACATAATAAGTAATTCAATTAAAACAGTAAAATTATAATTTTACTGTTTTAATTGAATTTTATTAATTCCACTATTGAGAATAATTACAGTTTTATTATTTTTAATTTTCTTGCCATTAAGTAAGCCTTTTTTTTGGTTAGAAGGTAGTGTAAATTCTGCTGTTATTCCTTCAGGAATTTCGATAGTATAGAGTTCTGATTTTTCATCCTTTTCGTAAGTTCCAGAAATTATACCATTTTTAGTAGGTACTTTAATGGTCGTATGTGATAATTCTGCTAATTGAGGTTTTATTTCTGCAATTTTAAAGCCTGCAGTTTTAGGTTTTACACCCCACATATAGCGTGTTATAATATTTAAAGGAGCTGTTCCCCAAGCGTGGTTCCAATCAGAATTTGGTTTGTATTTTACATCCCAAGCTTCCATAGTCATAGTTGCACCCACTTCAATCATATTCCACCAGTTTCTATCGCCTTCAGTTTCGGTAATTAAATCAAAACCATATTGTGCTTCGCCATTTTTAAAAAGACCTTCTAATAAATATTGAGCACCGTAAACACTACAAGCCATACCTCTTGTTTTTACAAAAGAGGTGACGCTTTTTATATGCTCATCTGGTACTAAATCAAATGCTAGGGGTAACATATTGCCATGTAAAGAGGCGTGTGTGCTGTTTTCTCCATCAATATAATATCCTTTTTCAGCATCAAATAACTTGGTATTGATTACATTTTTTACAGCCGCTGCTTTATTTTTAAAGAATATAACATCTTCTTTTTTGTCAAGAAAACCAGCAATTTCAGTCATTAGTTTTAAGTTGTAATAGTAAAAAGAATTTACAACGGTATTTACAGGTACAATTTCATATCCATCTCTTTCTCCTTCAGCAGTTGCCAATTTCCAGCCCGTATCTTTTTGAGCAGGAGGCCAATCTATAATATCTTTTATTTTGGTATCTGGTTTTTTAAAACCTAATCGTTTAATTAATTCCCTATTAAGGTTTGGAGATGATGAGCTTATTAAACCATCTTCTCGCTCTAAATCCATTAAAGTTTTTAATTTAAGATTCTCATAATGCTCTTCTAAAGGTGTTAAATCTCCAGTATACATATAATCGGTATAAAACATTAAAACAGTATGTAACAACCATTCAGTTGGCCATGTTGGGTTATCAATAAAATACTCGTTAGTTCTACGACCTATAGTATAAACGCTATCTACGCTATAATGACTTAATTGATTGATGTAAGCATCAGCTTCGTAGGGGATTCTTTCACGATCACCATCAACGTAATAACCTGTAAAGCTAGTAGCTTTTATAGTGTGCTTGCAAAGATCCCAAATAGAGTCTAGAACCTTATTTGATGATGTAAAATCACTAGCGTTATCATTAAATCTATTATGAATTGCTTTTTGAGAGAATTGAATTTCTTCAATGGGGATATTTAAATTCTCTATTTCACAATATCTAAAAGGCATAATTACTCCGATAGATTCAGGGAGTAGTATGGCGGCTCCACTTGTATTTCTTTTATCTGGACTAAGCGTTAGCGTATTATTCTTATTTGCAGATAACCCATTTAAAACTACTTTTTGATATCGAATTGTGCCTCCTGGGTTTCTGTCTACTTTATTCTGGTTATCTAATTTTTCACCTAAATGAAAAACTAGTGAATCGTTTTGAGCTTTTTTACTTTCTAATTGAACTGTGCCAAAAAAAGCTTTTCCAAAATCTATTAGATAAGATCCTTCACTTAGTTTGGTGATTTTTTTTGGACTAATTAGAGTCGTTTCTAGCTCAACGTTACCGCTATTGTTTTGTGCTTGAATTTTTGTAATAAATGCAATAAATAGAAGAAAAACAATATGCTTTTTCATAGTATTTGTAATAAAATAATTATAAACTAGGGTTAGTAATGATGGCATTTTTGTACATGGCATCTAACCCCATTTGTATGCAGATAGCTGTATTGGCACCTGTTACGATATCGGAAATTGGCTTTTTATTAGAAATAATACTATCTCTAAAATCAATTAAAGCTTGTTCACTTGGCTCAAGATGTTCCATAGTAATAGGAATGCCTAAACCTTCTTCCCATTTAATAGTTGCTCCAGAAACACCATCCAAAACGCCTATTTCTTTTTTTTCATTTCCTTCTGGATAAAACCAAGCTTTTGAATATTCTAAAATAATCGACCCTTTGTCTCCTTTAACTCTAATTTTATATCCATCTTTAGCATTACTAGTTAAACAAGTAAATGTTGCTTTTACACCACTAGGGTAGCTATAAATTAAGTGAATATTATCAAAAGTTTCACGACCATCTTTCCAATAGTCTACACCACCAGCACCCATAACTTGGTGTGGTACTTCACCTAAAACCCAATTTGCAAAATCTATTTGATGCGAGCAAAGTTCAGCTAATAGCCCTCCTGAATATTCGCGATACATACGCCAGTTTAAAGCTCTTTCAAGGTCTGGTTTTGGCACCATGCGTCTCCAGTCTCCATGGCGGTTCCATTGGCATTCAAATGAGGCAATTTTTCCAATTTTTCCATTTCTTATTAAATCAACCACATGGGTATAAAGCCTAGAACTATGGTATTGATGACCCGTTTGAAATGTAGTATTGGCTTGGTTAACTTTTTGTGTCAATTTGTCAATACCATCATAACCTTTTGCCATTGTTTTCTCGCAATAAACATGCTTACCAGCATCTAATGCATCAATAGCAATTTGAGAATGTGTATTAAAAGGTGTGGAAACTAGAATGGCATCAATAGCTTTATTATCTAATAATCTACGATAGTCATCATATCCTTTTGCTTTTCCTTTTACGGCATTTAAGCCTTGTTCTAATCTAAAAGGTAAAACGTCGCAACATGCACTAACATTAAATTTATCAATTTTATTGATATTAGATATCATTCCAGTTCCTCTGTCACCAGTACCTATAACGCCAATATTTAAAGTGTCATTTGCATTTTTAAAATCAAAAACGTTTCCTAAAGCTACTGCAGATGTTGTTAAAGCTGCTGATGCAACAGAACCTTTGATTATAAATTCTCTTCTTTTCATGTCAAACTTTTAATAGTTGTAATAGGTAATGTAAGATTTTTAAATTGAAAAACTTATACTGATTTTATCTCCCATCCTGGTTCGTAAGTTCTAGACCATAATTTCATAGCTTCTCTATTAAATATACGTCCTGTGGTTTCATCAACCTCAAAAGAATTATCAATTCGATAGGCGATATTTGCATAGTGAGTAAGCATTTGGCTTATAGCACCTTGATCGATAGGAGAAGTTAATTCTGCTTTTCCTCTTATAGCATCAAAAAAGTTTACCGTATGTGCAGCAGAAAGCTGTCCACCACCACCTAGTGCATTTCCATCTTCTATACCAGGTACAACATTTTCTCTTATTAATTCACCTCTAAGGTTGTATAAGCGGTATCCATCACGATCTATTTTAGCAGACCCTTCTGATCCGTATACAATTGTACCTCTACCTGCACCATATTTATCATATCCGTTACGGCTACGACCATCCCATTGGATTGTTTTTTTATCTGCGAATTTGAAAGTAGCCTCCATAGTATCATACATTTCCCAACCATCATCTTTAAATTGGAATTTTCCTGCGTTGATATCTACGTGCTCAGGATATTCTACATCTAAAGCCCAGCGTGCAATATCTAATTCATGTGTTGCATTATTTCCCATTTCGGCAGTACCATAGTCCCAACCATACCAGTGCCAGTTATAATCCCAAGTATTGTCTGTATACTCTCTTCTTGGAGCAGGACCTTGAAATAAATCCCAATCTAAACCCTCAGGAGGGTTCGCTTTTACTTGATGTGGAACAGCGCCTCTTTTGCTTGTGTAAAAAGCAATTGCTTTATATGCATCACCGATAACACCATTGTGTATATCTTTAATAATTTCTTGAGACTGTAAAGAAGAACGTTGTTGGTTCCCCATTTGCACTACTTTATTGTATTTTTTCTGATATGCAACAAGTAACTCTCCTTCTTCAGGGTTGTGACTACATGGTTTTTCTAAAAAAACATGTTTACCTGCTTGCATAGCCATACATGCGCCTGGTGCATGCCAATGATCAGGAGTTGCCATAAAAATAGCATCAACATTTTTATCATTAATGATGTTTCTGATGTCATTCTCTAATTTTGGTTTAGCGCCAATTGAATTAGAAACATTAATAGCAGCTTTATCACGCTGACTTTTCATGACATCACATAAGTAGGTAAGTTCAATGTTATTTTTTTTATCGCCCATAGCTGATATATAGGCATTGTAACGTCTTCCTAAACCTTGAATAGCTACATGTATTCTGTCATTAGAACCTATTATTTTAGAGTAGCTTTTTGCAGACATTGCATTTACGCTATGGCTTCCTAAAGTAACTCCTACAGCTCCAATGGCTGTTTTTCTTATAAAATCTCTTCTGTTTGACCCCATCTTCTTATTCATTTATAGTATTAATTGGACGAATTTTTACATTTTTAAAGGATACTAAATCACCATGATCTTGTAATAATATTTGCCCTTTTTCCAAACCGCCAAAATTTGGCCATTTTTCATATTTACTTTCAGATACTAATTTCAAGTATTCATCACTATTTCTTTCGTACTCTAAAACCTTTACATCATTCAACCAATGTTCAACATGGTTGTCTTTAGATATGATGTAAGCAGTATTCCATTCTCCAATTGGGTGAATAGGCTTATTAGTATCAGCTTGTATTAAATCATATAAAGAAGATACTGTTCTACTACCATCATGATTACCAAGCTTTGCGTCAGGGTGTAAGGCATCATCTAAAATTTGGTATTCTAAACCAATAGATGAACCATCACCTTTATTTAATTCGGTATCTACATAATACTTTATACCGCTATTTGCACCAGGTGTTAATTTAAAATCAACAGTTAGTTCAAAATCAGCATACAATTCATTTGTAACAATATCTCCGCCAGCAGTAGATTCTCCGCCACCAGAAGCTAAAACACTTAAAATTCCATCTTCAATTTTCCAGCCAGTTTCTGGGAACTTATCAAGCTTAGCACCATGCCATCCATTAGTAGTTTCACCATCCCACAATAATTTCCAACCTTTTTTTCTCTCATCAATAGTTAATTGGTTTTTTGTGTTTATAGGTTTGATAGGTGATTTTCTACTGTATTTAGAAACACTATCAGTAATAATTTTTACGTTTTTCCAGATAATCTCTGTTCCTTCTTTTTTATCAGCATGTATTTCATGAACCTGTAAGCAAATAAATCCACTATCAGTTTTACCATCAATTAAAAAAGCAGCAGGCACATCATTAACCCAAGTTTTTAAGGTGTCACCAATTGCTTCAATTCTATAATGGTTCCAATCATTTTGCTTAAATGCCTTTTGTGCATCAGGGTTGCCATCTAACGGGTTTAGCCAACCACGTCTAGATTCGTCATAAATACCGCCACTCCAAGCTCTATCAGAAGGGTCAATTTCTACTTGATAACCATGAACTCTACCGTCTCTATAGTTAGGAAAACTGTTACTACGTATTTGTATACCAGAATTCATACTAGAATCTACTTTGTAATCTAATTCTAAAATAAAATCGCCATACATTTTATCAGACGTTAAAAAAGAATTTGGCGTATCGTGAATAGTGCTACCTACAATAGCTCCGTCTCTAACACTGTATTTTGCAACTCCTCCTTTTTGGTTCCATCCGTTTAGTGTTTCTCCGTCAAATAAGCTTATCCATGGAGTATCATCTTTAGGTTCGTTTTTACAGTTAAAAAATAAAGTAGCTACAGACAGTAGTATTAATTTATTTAAGAAAATGGAATTTTTCATTGTAAATTTTAGTTTGTTATTAAGTTAGGCAAATTACTATATATGTTGTTTTTTTGAATGGATAAATCACTCCAAACTATGGACAGGTTGTTTATTCTAGACTTTAAAAATAGCATATCAAAATTTAATATTTACAATTTTAAGGGTGATATTAATGTGATAAAAATATTTTAAAGTCATTTTTTTATGAAATTGATTAATTTGATATGGATATTTTGTCCATATATCAGAATAATATGTCCATTCATTAACAAGCCCTTAACATTACTTTAGCGAACAATTAACTTAACAAAGAAAAAAATGGAAAAACTAAAACTATTAATGGTTACCTTATTATTAGGTTTATCATCGACACTAATGGCGCAGACTAAAGTGTCTGGTGTTGTTGCAGATGAACAGGGTATGCCCATTCCGGGAGTAAATGTAGTAGTGAAGGGAACAACGAGTGGAACTGTTACTGATTTTGATGGAATTTTTGAGATTCAAGCAAGTAGTGGAGCGACTTTACAATTTTCTTATATAGGGTATACTTCAACTGAGGTTGCTTATAAAGGACAGTCTTCATTAAATGTTACAATGTCAGAAGATACTGCGTTGTTAGATGAGGTTGTAGTAATTGGTTATGGTTCAGTGAAAAAGACCAATTTAACTGGTGCTGTTGCTTCTTTAAGTGCAGATAATTTAACTGAGCAAAAGAAGACAGATATTGGCCAGGCGATTAAAGGTCAGGTAGCAGGGGTAGATGTTAGATCACTTAGTAACAAACCAGGAGCACCTCTTAGCATTAGAATTAGAGGAAATACAGCTATTAGAAATGATGCTTATGTAGGTCGTGATGGAGCAAGTGATGATCCAACATCAGATAGAACAAAGCCTTTATATGTTGTAGATGGTATCTTTTTTGAAGATATTAATATTTTAAATCCAGCAGATATTCAACAAATGGATATTTTGAAAGATGCATCAGCGACAGCTATATATGGATCTCGTGGAGCAAACGGAGTTGTTATTATAACCACGAAAAGTGGTGTAGAAGGTAAGACAGTGTTTACTTACGAAACTACAGCAGGTATTCGTTCAGTTGCTAATGAGCCTGATTATTTCAATGGAGATCAATATGTTAATTTTGTAAGTGATGTTATAAAAAGTAGAGAATGGGTTAAAGGTTTTAGTACTGGTACACCTACAGTTGCTGATTATAATAATGTAGATGTAGGATCTTTTATCAATACAGAAATAAGAACTACAAATGAAGAAGCTAGTAATGCAGCTAACAGAAATTACACAAACTGGATTAAAGATTTTCAAAAAACAGGAATCCAAACAAGTCATAACTTAGGTATGTCTGGTGGATCTGATGGATTAGTTTACAATGGTAGTTTAGGTTACTTAAAAGATGAAGGTGTTATAGGTATTGAAGCTTTTGAGCGTTATAACTTAAGTCTTTCACTTTCTAAAAGAATAAATGATAAATTTACGGTAGGTTTAAAAACGTATTTAGCTTATTCAGAACGTGAAGAAGGAAGTAGAGAATTGTATAGAAGTACACAACGTTTAGCACCAACTGTTAATTCTCGTGATACAGAAGGTAATCTTATTTTATTTCCAGATGATCAAGATACTCGTTTTACAAACCCATATTACGATGCAAATGGTGAGTGGACTGTAAATACGAAGTCTATGGATGTTATTGCAAATGTATTTTTAAACTATAAGCCTAACGATTGGATTAGTTTTAAAACGCAATTTGCACCAAATGTAAAAAATACTAGATTCGGAGAATTTAGAGGTTTATTTACAAAAGCAGCTCGTAATGACCCTAGTAGAATTCAATCTCATTATGATTCTTTTTTCAACACATCTTATACTTGGGATAATATAGTTGATTTTAATTTCGATGTAGCAAAAGGTCATAACCTTAAAGCGACACTTATTTCTTCATTATATCACAATCAAAGAGAGTCTTCTAATATAGAAACTAGAAACTTTGATACAAATGCATATTTATTTTTCAATACAGAGTCTGGTACAGATATTAGAGATTATGATTCTGAATACGTGAAAGAGTCATTGGCATCATTTGCTGGTAGAATAAATTATAATATCCAAGATAAATATCTTTTTACCTTTTCAGGTAGATATGATGGATCTTCTAAATTAGCAAAAGATAACAAATGGGCATTTTTTCCATCGGCAGCTTTTGCTTGGAAAGTTTCTGATGAAAACTTTGTGCAAAATGCAGACTGGTTGAGTAATTTAAAATTGCGTTTGAGTTATGGTGAAGCAGGTAATGATACTTCAGTAAACGCTTATGATTCTTTAGCTTTTTTAAGTAATAGTGATTATTTATTTGGAGGAAATCCATCTAATGGTGTTATTATATCTGGGTTGTCTAATGCTGATTTAACTTGGGAACGTACTAAAGAATTTAACATTGGTTTAGATTTAGGTATTATCAGTAATAGATTAAGATTATCATTAGAACTATATGATAAAAAGACAGTAGGAAGTATTTTTGGTAGACAATTATCACCAATATCAGGATATAATGATGCAATTGGTAATTTTGGTTCAGTTAGTAATAAGGGTATTGAAATTACTTTAAATACAAGAAATGTTGTAACTGATAATTTCAGTTGGTCAACGAATTTAAATTTTGCTAAAAATAATAATAAGATTTTAGAGTTAGATGGCGATTTAGATTTATTGCCTTACGAAGATCATGGTGTTTTACAAGTAGGGCAACCAGCAGATGCTATTTGGGCACTTGATAAAATTGGTATCTGGCAATTAGACGAAGCTGCAGAAGCTGCTGTTTATGATACTTTTCCTGGTGCTTATAAGTTTAGAGATGTAAATGAAGATGGTGTTTTAGATAATGATGATAAAGTAGTTTTAGGTCAATTATCTCCAGAGTGGACAGCAGGTATGACAAATACATTTACCTATAAAAATTTAGACCTTTCAATTCAAGCTTATACAAGACAGGGTAGTTTTGGACATTCTGAATTTAACTCACTTTCATTGCCATGGAATGGAGATGATGCTACATTTAATAAAGTAAATACAGATTATTGGACTCCTAATAATCCAGATTCTGAAAATCCAGCATTAGAGTATGGAGCAAATGCAGATTGGTTTTATACTGATTTTGATTTTATCCGCATAGGTAATATAGGTTTAGGATATGAGCTTTCTAAAAAAGCATTAGATAAACTGAACATGAGTAGTATGCGTATTTCTTTAGATGTTCAGAATCCATTTACGTTTACCGATTATTATGGTTCAGATCCTGAAACAGGACTTCAAAATAACTACAATGGAGGGTACTTGACTAAGACAGTCTTAATTGGCCTAAAATTATCTTACTAATTTTTAAATTATATAAAGATGAAATTTTTAAAAAACATAAAATATACAACAGCTTTTATAGCATGTGCTATGCTGTTAAACTCTTGTGAAGAATATATAGAAGAAGATATATTCTCGGATATAACTAGTGAGAACTTTATTGACGAAGATACCGCAGATCAGTTAATAGTTGGTGTTTATGGTGAAGTACGTTCGGCTTATAGTAACTACACCTATAAATATGAAGGTACAGATATATTTACGAGCCAAAATGATGTAACTTCTATTAGTGCAGGTAATGACTATGTTGGAGTTACAGCTCCAAATACTAATGGTTTGTGGAGTTCAAATTACGATATAATTGCAAAAGCAAATACAGCAATTAATAGGTATGAGACTCAAATAAGCTGGAGTGAATCTCGTTTAGGTGAAAAAGCTTACGGTATAGCACAAGCAAGAGCATTGAGAGGTTTGGCCTTTTTTAACTTGGTGCAACAATTTGGTGGTGTGGTACTAGATTTGGAAGAAACTTTGACTATTCGTTCTGATTATACTCGTTCTACAGAGGCAGAAACTTATGCACAAATAATTGAAGATCTAGAAGCAGCTATTCCAAATTTAGAAGACGCTCCTGAACCAGGTAGGTTTTCTAAAAGAGCAGCTCAGCATGTATTAGCAGAAGTGTATTTGTCGAAAGCATATTTATCTTTTGGTTCAAGTACAGATTTTTCAACTGCTGCTACTTTAGCAGAACAAGCTATAGGCTCTTATGATATCAGAAGTCAGTCATATGCCGAAGTATTTGATTATAACAATCAAGTAAATGATGAGGTGTTATTTGCAACTCAATTTGGAGCAGAAGGTATTATTGAAGATAAGAGTAATAATAAGCATTCTCTTTTTATGTATCAGGTTTTTAACTTGCCAGGTATTTCAAGAAGTAATCCTTATGGGTTTAAAGGCGATAATAATATGCCTACACCATTTTTCTATTCTTTATTTTCTGAAAATGACTCACGTGAAGATGTTACAATACATCGAGCTCTTATTGCAGACGAAGAGCAGTCAGGTGGTATAGCAGAAATAGCAGTAGGTGATACTATTATATATTTTCCTAAAGTGGCTTTAGATGCAGTTGAATTAGCAGATCATTTAGATCGTCATTGGGTATATCAGCCAGATCAATATGGCTTTGGTAGACCAACTGATATACCTGGTACAACTTTTTTATACTCTGAAAATACAGAATTTTCCAATTTTCCAATTTTCAAAAAATTTGATGATTTAGATTTTAATGAAACAGGAGAAGGAGCACGTGATACGTTTGTATTTAGAGTAGCTGGAACTCATTTAATTGCTGCAGAAGCATATTTAGGTGCAGGTAACTCTGGTCAGGCATTATTTCATATTAATAGAGTACGTGAAAGAGCTACAGGTGTAGCTGATGAATATGCAGCTATTACTATTGATGATATCTTGAACGAACGTGCATTAGAACTTGCAGGTGAAGATAATAGATGGGCAGTGTTAAAAAGAACTGGTAAATTAGAGGAAAGAATAAACCTTTATAACCCAGCAGTAGTAAATCATGGTGCATTTGATGCTAATGTTCATTTACTACGTCCAATTCCATCTCAGGAATTGACACTTTCACCAGGAACGATGACTCAAAACCCAGGTTATTAAGCATCATTTTTTTGAATTAGTTTTTTAAATAAATTTATTGGCAGGTAAGTTTTTGCCTGCCAATATTTTTAAATTCTTACACCCTTTTTTAAGTCTTATATATCAATAATATGACTACTACTCTTTATAAAAAAAATGTGGCAATCATTTTGTCTGTCATAGTTTTTTTCATGCTTTTTTCATGTTCAAAATCTAACGTTGATCACTATTATTTAATTGTTGGTTCATCCGCTAATGCTGTGGAGTTAGAGGTTGTGAACGATCTAAAAAAAGACCTTTCTAAGGTTGTAAATGAAGAAATTTTTATTCTTACAGATGTAGAAAAATTACCAGAATCTGGTACTCTTTTTATACTTGGAACTACAGAATCTAATACAATTATTAAAAAATTAGCTTCTGATAAAAAAATAGTACTCTCTACTAAGTTACCAGGGTCAAGAGGAGGAATTTGGGCAAAAACAAAACTAGAAAATGAGCAGGAAGCAATTGTTATTGGAGGGTCTGATGTAGAAGGATTTCAATACGCAATATATGATTACGCAAAAGAAATATTAGGTGTAGATCCATTTGAATATTGGACAGGTAAATTGCCTAGTGCGAAAACTAAAACGGCTATTTATGATTTTAAACCCAAAACTATAGCACCACCAAAAGTGCCAATTTTAGCATACTTTGAGAATGATGTAGATGAATTAGCAAATTACAGGGGGAAACTTTTAGAATACGATTGGGAGAGTTATACAGAAATGATAAACTCTTTAGTACGATTACGTTATAATGCAATCCAATTTTTTGACATGTTGGGCAGGCCAGAATTTTTTGTAAGACCTGAATATAAAAAATTAAACCCGAACTATCAGATAGATGTTGAATATCTAGACAAGATGATAGATTATGCCAAATTAAAGGGCATGAAAATTCAAATAGATTTTGAATTAGGGTACCAAATACATCCAATGGATGAAAGTAAAGCAGAATGTTGGGCTGAGTATAAAGAAGACTGGATCACTGCTTGGAAATATTATTTAGAAAAAACACCTTTAAGTAAAACAGATATTTATGTTTTACGCCCTAGAAATCAAGTTTGGGATTGGGAATATAAAAGCTCTTGTGGCGAATCTAAAATTGATGTTTTTAATGAAGTTTATGAGACCTTTGGTGCTCTTGTAGATCAATATAACCCTGATGCTAAAAAAGTAGCCATCTGTTATAGTGACGGTATGGAAATGTTTAATGAAGGTTTCACCCCTCCAGAAGATTGGACAGTAGTTTGGTCAGACCATGGTTTTGGAACTTTTGACCACGAAATAGAAGATACAAAAGGTTTTGATTTTGGCACCTATATGCATGCAGGGTATTGGTTAAATCACACCGTTCATAACCCGTATCCAGAGCTTGTTGAAACGGTAATGAAAGACATGTTTCAAAAATATGAAGCAGATAAATATTGCTTAGTTAATGGCCAAAATTTTAGACCATTCTTATTAAATCTTGAGGCTTATAGTCAAGTTTGTTACAATCCAGAAACTTTTACAAGTGATAGTTTTTATAAAAATTGGACAGAGCGTTATTTCAGTCCTAATGTTGCAGAACACGCTGTGGCGTCAATGCAATATCTACATAAAGCACAAGAAGGTAGAAAAGGCTATGTAGAGCATTTATGGGAAATAAGAGAAGCAGTCTCTTACCTTTCTAATGCTCCAATAGTACGCCCAGGAAAAACTCCAATCCCTTATGATTATGAGCGTGTTTTAGGAGATTTAGAAAATACAGCAAGAACCAAATCATATTTAGAAAAAGCATTTTTTGAAGCAGAAACAGGATATAAAAAAACAGATAAAAAAGATGTTTTTTACCATTCGTATATCTTTCTTCCAGTTCAGTTGTACACAGATTTAATTGAGTTTGAAACAGAACTTCATAAAATGGCAGTGCTTAAAAAGCGATACGAAACTACAAAGGACGATACTTTTTTAGAAGAGGCTATGGCAATACTTCCAGAAGCAAAAAGCAAACTTAAAATAGTTTTTGATCATAGAAGTACTGGCGATTTAGATAACAAATGGGAAAATTGGTATTCTATAAGTATTCGCCGACAAAATAATGGTTTCCCAACGTATGAGATGTTAGATGCTATTGAAGCAAATCTTAAAAAAATGGACACTTTAAATTAAGAAAAATGAGATTAATTAAAACACTTAAAAACAGCGTTGCTTTACTAGGTATTTCTCTCCTTTTTCTTACTTCTTGTAAAGATGAGACAGAAAATAAATTAGCTCAGAACACGATTAAAGAAACGGTAGATTATACCGCTAAAGTTTATCCGTTATTAGATTCAGAAAATTCAAGGTGGTTTTTCTTTTCGTCTGCAAATCGTCCTTTTGGTATGGTAAATTTAAATCCAGACACACAAATAGGAGGCGCTTGGGGTAGTGGTTATCGCTATAAAACAGACACAATTAAAGGTTTTAGTCATATTCATGCATGGCAATTATCGGGTGTTTCTGTAATGCCTGTTACTATTAATGAAAATAATAAGCAATCTATTTATAAAGATTTTTATTCGAAATTTAGTCATGAAACTGAGCAAATAGTACCAGGGTATCATTCTTTGGAATTAGATAGATATCAAATTAAAACAGAATTAACGAGTACAAAAAGAGTAGGTTTACATCAGTATAAGTTTCCTGAAAACAGCAAAAAGGGAATACTATTCAACTTAAATACAATATTAGGCCCTTGTGAAAATATAAATGGCTTTTTAGAACAAAATAATGGTAAAGAATTATCAGGTAAATTGGTAATGACACCTACGCATAGAAGACCGAAACCAATAACTGTATATTTTAAAGTGCTATTAAATACAGAAATAGCTTCTTTGGATAAGGATAAGGAAACAGGTAATTATCTTATTAATTTAAAAGATGATCAAAATTCAGTACTAATGAAAGTTGGTATTTCATACACATCGGTATCAAATGCAATTGCCAATATTGATAAAGAATTACCGAATTGGGACTTTAATGAAATTGTTGACGATTCAAAAACAGAATGGAACAGTTTATTAAGTAGAATTGAAGTAAAAGGTGGCTCCGAACAAGACCAAAAAAGATTTTACACCGATTTATGGCATGCCCTTCAAGGCCGTAGAACAATTAGCGACGTAAATGGTGCGTACCCAGATAATACAGGAAAAGAATTTAAAATAGGGCAATTGCCATTAGGTGCTAATGGTAAACCAAAATTTAACCAGTATAACTCAGATTCTTTCTGGGGAGCACAGTGGACTTTAAATACGTTATGGGGTCTTGCTTATCCTGAAATTGTAGAAGAATTCACACATTCATTAATGCAATATTATAAAGATGGAGGACTCATTCCTAGAGGACCATCAGGAGGAAATTACACCTATGTAATGACGGGAGCATCTGCTACACCGTTTATAGTTAGTGCTATTCAAAAAGGCATTGTAAAAGATGATTTAGAAGGTATTTATCAAGCTTTAAAAAAGAACCATATGTTGAATGGTATTATGGGTAAAGCGGGGTATGAACACACCACAAATTTAGGTGGCGGTTTAAAATATTATATAGATAATGGGTTTGTTCCTTATCCTATTCCGGAAGGAGATTTTGGTAGCCACCAAGATGGAGCTAGTATGACTATGGAGTATGCTTACCAAGATTGGACTTTGGCACAACTCGCAAAGAAATTAAATCATACTGAAGATTACGAGTACTTTATGAAACGATCATCAAACTATAAGAATGTTTTTAATAAGGAAATAGGGTGGATGTCTCCAAAAAATGTTCAAGGAGTATGGAAAAAAGATTATGATCCGTATCAAGCTGAAAACGGCTTTATAGAGTCAAACGGAGCACAATCTACATGGTTTGTTCCACATGATTTAAAAGGTTTGGCATTATTAATGGGAGGAGAAAAAGCTGCAGTTGATAAGTTAAATATTCAATTTGAAAAAGCAGAGAAATTAGGCTTTACAGCAGGTTCATCTCATTCTCAAGAAATGCATCCTGAATATAGTAGAATTCCTATCAACTTTGGTAACCAACCCTCGATACAAACTTCATTTGTGTTTAATCAATTAAACAGACCAGACCTTACGCAATTTTGGACACGTAAAGTAATAGCGAAAACTTTTAGTGGTTTAGCACCATCGACAGGTTATAATGGAGATGAAGATCAGGGCTTGATGGGGAGTTTAAATGTATTACTCAAAGTAGGCCTTTTTCAAATGAATGGCGGAACAGAAGAAAACCCTGAATACCAAATAGGGAGTCCTATTTTTGATGAAGTAACGATTGCATTAAATCCAGCGTATTACGCAAACAGTTCGTTTAAAATAAAAACGATTAACAATAGCTCAACAAATGTGTATGTAAATAAAATAACCTTAAATGGTGCCCCAATAGACAATTATAAAATTTCACAAAGTGAGGTTGTTGCTGGTGGAGAATTACTATTAGAAATGTCTAACAAACCTAATAAATGAAATCTAAATACACATTTGTAATACTATTTTTCGTTTGCTTTTCAGCATTTTCACAATTGAAAAATAAACCAGAACTCAACGAAGATTTTATGGATATGGGCTTCGGAATTTTTGTCCATTGGAGTATGGATTCACAATTGGGGAGTGTTATTAGTCACTCTTTAGTGGGGGCTTCTGATGATTATGTGAATAAGTATTTTAACGAACTTCCTAAAACATTTTATCCAGATAAATTTGATGCTGATGAATGGGCGCGTTTATTTAAAGTAGCGGGTGCAGAATATGTTGTTTTTACTGCAAAACACCATAACGGATTTTGTATGTGGGATACAAAAACGACGGACTTTAATATCATGAATACGCCTTATGGTAAAGATATTG
The DNA here is from genome assembly GCF_019021925.1 of Cellulophaga sp. HaHaR_3_176. Lineage (NCBI taxonomy): Bacteria > Pseudomonadati > Bacteroidota > Flavobacteriia > Flavobacteriales > Flavobacteriaceae > Cellulophaga > Cellulophaga sp. HaHaR_3_176. The sequence goes on along the minus strand of NZ_CP058990.1, from coordinate 2,289,345 downwards.
TTGGAGAATTAATAACAGCATTACGTAAATACAATTTAAAAGTAGGTATTTATTTTTCTCCTGAAGATTTTAGTTTTATCCATAAACAAGGACATTTAATTTCTCGAAAAGGTCCAATGACACAAGTAACGGCAAATAAAGAGCTTTTTGAATACGATAAATTACAAGTTAAAGAGCTAATTAATAATTACGGCCCTATAGATGTGATGTTTTTTGATGCATTCCAAGCTAAGCCAATGGCGCAATATGTTCATGAAATAAATCCGGATATTGTGGTGACCAGAGGAGAAATGAGTACTCCAGAACAATCTATTCCCGGTGGCGCTATGCCTGGCCCTTGGGAAACGTGTATGACGATGGGTACGCAATGGCAATACAAACCTACAAATGAAGAATATAAAGATGGTTCAGAATTAATTGAGAAATTAATAGAAATTAGAGCTAAAGGTGGAAATTTTTTGATGAATATAGGCCCTAAGCCAAATGGTGAAATTCCTTTAGAGCAAGAAGAACGTTTGCGTGAAATAGGACTTTGGATGTATGTGAATGAAGAAGGTGTTAAAAATGTAAGGCCAGTACCTACTATTGTTAAAGATGGTGATATGTGGTTTACAAAAGATAAAGATGAAAATACCGCATATGTATTTATTACAGGACAAAAAGATTGGTTTAAAGGTTTTAGAAGAAATTTTCTTTTAAAAAACATAAAATCGACTAAAAAAACTACTGTTTCTGTATTAGGGCAGAATGATTTGATAGTAGAATATTGGCCAGAAAATACGCCGACGTCTCGGTTTATACAGCATAAGGATTTGTTAGAAATATCAATAAGTAGAGCACAGAGGCTTTATAACGATAAAGTATGGCCAAACCCAATTGTGGTAAAAATTACAGATGTAGAGTTTATTACTAAATAAGAATTTAATGCTAAATTGAATCATAAATAAGAACCAATGAAGAACGACGTATGCTGTAGAAATTTTTATTTGAGTTTAGGTTTTGTAATTATTTTTATGAGTAGTGCCTTAGCCCAATCATCCGATAAAATGGACTGGTGGAAAGATGCCAAATTTGGTATGTTTATGCATTGGGGTTTATACTCGCAGACTGCTGGGTATTGGGATGGACATGTAGCAAAAGGAAATGAACATTTCATGATTCATGAAAAAATAGCTTTAAAAGAGTATGCTACTATTGCAGACGATTTTAACCCGACTAACTTTGATGCAGAAAAATGGGTGCTTACCGCAAAGGAGGCAGGCATGAAATATATCATCATCACCTCTAAACACCATGATGGCTTTGCAATGTTTGATTCTCCGTCAAACGATTATAATATAAAAAGTAGAACACCCTACGCCAAAGATCCTATGAAAGAATTGGTGGCCGCTTGCCATAAGCACGACATGAAATTTGGGTTTTATTACTCTTTAGGTCGTGATTGGGAAGATCCTGATGTGGCAACAAATTGGCCACATAAAGGCGGACGTAGTAATTTGGTAGATTATCCAGATGAAGATATAAAAGTGTTTAGTCGTTATTTTGAACGAAAAGTGAAGCCACAAGTAAAAGAATTACTTACCCAATATGGGAAAATTGATGTTATGTGGTTTGATACTCCAGAATTAATTAGTTCTGAAGAAAGCAAAGAATTGAGAGAGTTGATACTTGATTTACAACCTCATTGTATTATAAACAGCCGTATTAAACATGGTTTTGGAGACTATAAAGTTACTGAGCAAGAAATTGTTGATGGCTTGGAAGTAGAACCTTGGGAAGCATGTATTACCATGGGGAAAAATTGGGGGTATATTGAGTATGATACCGTTTATAAATCTTCAGAATTAATGACCAGACAACTTCTTGAAATTGTAAGTAAAGGAGGGAATTTATTATTGAATAACGGTCCAACTGCAAAAGGAGAAATTACAGATTTAGCGCAAGAACGATTAGCTGAAATGGGTTCTTGGATCAAACAGAATGCTGAAGGCATCTATGGCTCTAAACCATGGAGCGTACAAAGTGAAAGACTTACAGAAATTGTTGAAAGCGTTAAGGAAACTAATGCTTCTGAAGAAGAAGATACCATGAAAGATAATTTGCATGATGGCACTTCTAAAGACATTTTCCCAGAAGTAATATTCACAACAAAGAATAACTTTATCTATGCCTACGTGTGCAGTACAACTACTGAAGAAGTAACCATTACGGCATTAGCGACAAAAAACGGAGCTAAAATAAAATCGGTGACACCACTAGACAGTTCAAAAAATGCAAAATGGAAGCAAACCACAAAGGGTCTTACCTTAAAAATACCTGTGATTAGTGATCAAGTTATTCCTATTTCTGGTTTTAGAATTGAATTAAAATAAAAAACGAATGCATAATTTTAGTTTTAAAATGATAGTAAAAAAGAGTTTCATAATTGCTTTAATACTACTTCCTGTCCTAGTTTTTTCACAGGAAAAATACACGTTTCAAAATCAAGAGTTGCCTATTGAAACAAGGGTAGATGATTTAATAGAGCGCTTAACTATCGAAGAAAAAATTTCCATGATGGTTTCTACAGCCGAAGCAATTTCTAGATTAGATGTAGAAAAATATTACCATGGTAATGAAGCATTGCATGGTGTGGTCAAAGGGGGGCGTTTTACGGTTTTTCCACAGGCTATTGCATTAGCCGCAACTTGGAATCCTGATTTAATTTATGATGTATCTACTGCTATTTCTGATGAAGCTAGGGGTAAATGGAATTTTTACAACCAAGGTAAAGATCAAAAAAATGTATATAGCGATTTGCTTACATTTTGGTCGCCAACCATTAATATGGCTAGAGATCCAAGATGGGGCAGAACACCAGAAACCTATGGTGAAGATCCTTATTTAACCAGTAGAATAGGAGTGTCTTTTGTAAAAGGTTTACAAGGTGATAATGCTAAGTATTTAAAGGTGGTTTCTACGCCAAAGCATTTTGTAGCCAACAACCAAGAAGATAACAGGTTTGCGTATAATGCTAAAATATCAGAAAAGTCATTACGGGAATATTATTTTCCGGCCTATAAAGCAACGGTGCAAGAAGGAAATGCACAATCTATAATGAGTGCTTATAATGCCATTAACGGAGTGCCTAGCACCGCGAATAGTTGGTTGTTAAACACCGTGCTGAGAGATGAATGGGGTTTTGAAGGGTATGTGGTGAGCGATTGTGGTGCACCGACGTATATTGAAAAATCACACAAATATGTATCTACAAAAGAACAAGCAGCAAAAGTAGCGTTAGAGGGTGGCTTAGATTTAGAATGCGGTAATGATATTTACGCCAAACACTTACTTACTGCTTATAATAATGGCTTAGTAACTAAAGAAAGTATAGATAAAGCAATCACAAGAATTTTAAAGGCACGTTTTAAATTAGGAATTTTTGATAGTACTGAAGCTAACCCTTATACTAAAATTTCTCCAGATGTAATTGGCTCAAAAGAGCATCAAAATTTAGCTTTAGAAACTTCTAGGCAATCTATTGTATTATTAAAAAATCAAAATGATATATTACCTATAAATCTTTCTCAAAAGAAAAAAATAGCGGTGGTAGGGTTTAATGCAAATCAAGTTGTTTTCGGAGATTATAGTGGCTTATCTGTAGTAAAACCAGTATCGCCTTTAGAAGGTATTAAAGCAAAAGTAGGTAGTAGTGCCGATATTACGTATGTAAAATGGAAAACAGCAGCTAGGAATTTAAACCTTATTGAAGCTGAAAATTTACGAAATGACCATAATGAGGAAACGGGCTTGTATGGAGAATATTTTGATGATAAATTCTTAGAAGGAACTCCGCAAACAAGAGTAGATAAGGTTGTTAATTTTGATCCTGTAAATAATCCGCCAGATCCTTATACAAGTTTTAGACATAAGTCTATGCGTTGGACAGGTTATATTACGCCTAACTTTTCAGGGACGTATAAAATCGGAGTTAATTCTGATGACGGTGTAAGAATGTGGTTGAATGATGAGCTTGTTGTTGATGAATGGCACAATCGGGGAATGACTACAGATCAAGTAGAAATAGCGATGGAGGCGGGAAAAAAATATGCCATCAAATTAGAATATTTTGATAATGGAGGCGATGCTATTTGCCAATTGTTATGGGAAGTACCAACCTTAACCGATGATTTGTATAAAGAAGATAAAGAGGTTGCTAGAGCTAGTGATTATGTTATTGCCGTTATGGGAATTAATAAATCTATTGAAAAAGAAGGTAGAGATAGAACAGATTTAGAATTACCAGAAGATCAAGTGAACTACCTAAAAGAGATTTATGCCGAAAATAAAAATATCATCGTGGTTTTAGTAGCAGGGAGTTCTCTGGCTATAAATTGGATGGATGAAAATGTACCAGCAATAGTAGACGCATGGTATCCTGGAGAAGCTGGTGGTACGGCCATTGCCGATGTATTATTTGGTGATTATAACCCTGCGGGTAGATTGCCTTTTACCTTTTACAAGTCGGTAAAAGACCTGCCAGATATGGATGATTATGAAGTGTCTAACGGAAGAACTTATATGTATTTTGAAGGTGATGTCTTGTATCCTTTTGGGTACGGATTAAGCTACACAAAATTTGAGTATGATAAGCTTAAAGTAAAATCAAAGGCTGATAAAATTACAGTAACAACAACCGTAAAAAATATTGGAAAGTATAAAGGGGATGAAGTAGTGCAGTTATATTTTAAAGCGATACATCCTTCTGAGAAAAGACCATTTAAAAAATTAATAGGCTTCAAAAGAGAATCTTTGGGGGTAGGAGTCTCTAAAACAATCACATTTGATGTTGCTAAAAAGGAGCTTGAATTTTGGGATGAAAAAACAAAAAAGTGGACTTTTGAAGAAGGTGATTATGAATTTATGATCGGAGCTTCTTCTAAGGATATCAGGTTACAAAAAACAAAAGCAATCAAATAATGAATTTCTCGCTCTCATATGTTCGTAGCGTTTTAGCACTTTTATTATTCACCTTAATTGGTTGTAAAAGTAATAAGACTAGGCTAAATGATATTCAAGTTATAGGCAGCCATAACTCTTATAAAATAGCGATAGAAAAGCCTTTGTATGATTATTTGTATAGCCTTGAACCTGAAAAAATAGAAGGATTACAGTACGGACATATATCATTAGAAAAACAATTAGATTTAGGGTTAAGAAATTTAGAGCTAGATGTTTTTCATGATCCACTAGGGGGGCATTTTTCAAATCCAAAAGGATTAGCAATTATAAAATCTTTAGGAGAAGAGCCTTTGGCTTTTGATGTGGAAGAAAAATTAAAAGTACCAGGGCTTAAAATGTTTCATGTACAAGATATTGATTTTAGAAGTCATGATTTACTCTTTAAAGACGGGCTACAATCTTTAAAAAAATGGTCTGATAATCATCCAGACCATTCCCCAATTGTTATTTTAATGAATACAAAAGATCAAAAGGTTCCGCAAACAAGAACGCCTTTAGTTTTTGATAAAAATGCCTTAGATAGTTTAGACGTAGAAATTAGAAGTGTTTTTCCTTCGGATAAATTGATCACCCCAGATCTTGTTCGTGGTAATTTTAAAACCTTAGAAGAAGCTATTTTAACTGTTGGTTGGCCTAAACTAAAGAATTTAAAAGGCAAGTTCTTATTTGTTTTGGATGAAAAAGAAGAGAGAATTAATGACTATTTAGTAGATCATCAATCTTTAAAAGGAAGAGTTCTTTTTGTAAATAGTAAAGAAGGTAACCCTGAAGCAGCCTTTAGAATTATAAATAACCCCGTTAAAGATTTTGAATATATTAAAACATTAGTAGCCAAAGGGTATATGGTACGCACGCGAGCAGATGCGGCTACAAAAGAAGCACGTACTAACAATTATAAGAAATTTAAAATGGCAGAAGCTTCTGGAGCACAAATAATTTCTACAGATTATTATGTGCGGTCTACCTTATTTACTTCTGAGTATAAAGTGATTTTTGATGATGGTACCTATGAAAGAATTAAAAAATAAAAGTATGTTTAAATATCTAGGAGTAATCTTGGTTTGTTTTCAAGGGGCTATTGTAATGGCGCAAGAGATTAAGAAGACAGAATTCTCAATTGTTGATGAGAGTAATACTGTAACAATTTTAATCGACAAAAAAGATGCAAAAGTGGTTTCTATTGCAGCAGCTATTTTTGCAAATGATGTTTTAAAAGTAACAGGGAAAAAGCCAGTTGTAAGTTCGAAAGCCCAATTAACTTCTTCGGCTATAATTGTAGGGACTATTGGTAAAAATACCATGATAGATAAACTGATTGCCTCTGGGAAGTTAGACGTTTCTGAGCTTCAAAATCAATGGGAACGTTATGCAATTCAAATTGTTAAAAACCCAAGTAAGGGTATAGATAAAGCTTTAGTCATTGTAGGTAGCGACCGCAGAGGAACAGCTTATGGTCTATTAGAATTGTCTAGAAAAATTGGTGTATCTCCTTGGGAATGGTGGGCAGATGTAACACCAGAAAAGAAAGAAGTACTTTCTGTTAGTATTCAAAATACGGTGTCTAAAAGTCCGTCTGTAAAATATAGAGGGGTATTTTTAAATGATGAAGATTGGGGTTTACAACGTTGGGCAGCTTTAAATTTTGAACCAGAAACAGGAGATATAGGTCCTAAAACGTATGCTAAAGTTTTTGAATTGTTATTGCGATTAAGAGCCAATACTATTTGGCCTGCTATGCATTCGAGTACCAAACCATTTTACTCGTATCCTGAGAATAAATTTGTGGCAGATGATTATGCTATAGTGATAGGCACATCACATGCAGAGCCTATGTTGAGCAACATTAATACAGAGTGGAAACATGATAAAATGGGTGAGTATCGCTATGATACAAATTCAGAAACTATTAAAAATCTATTTACGAAAAGAGTAAAAGAAACAGCAAAATTAGAAGGTATTTATACTACAGGAATGCGTGGAGAGCATGATTCGCCCATGATTGTTGGTGAGGATGATACAGATGCACAGGTTCATTTATTAGAGCGTGTTATTACAGATCAACGTGCCATATTAAAAAAGGAAACTAAAAAGAATCCAACAACTATTCCACAAGCATTTGTGCCTTATAAAGAAGTATTAAATTACTACCAAAGCGGATTAAAATTACCAGAAGATATTACATTGGTATGGACGGATGATAATTATGGGTATATGCGTCAATTAAGTACTCCTAAAGAACAAACAAGACCAGGTGGGGCAGGAGTATATTACCATACTTCATATTGGGGAAGGCCACATGATTATCTATGGCTAAATTCTACCAACCCTGTTTTAATGTGGGAAGAAATGTCTAAAGCTTACGAGTTCCAATCGCGTGATATTTGGATTTTGAATTGTGGCGATATCAAACCTCACGAATATAATATTGAGCTATTTTTAGACATGGCTTGGGATATGGATAACTTTGAAAAGAGTACGGCTGTGAAAACACATATGCAAAGTTGGGCAGCACGTGAATTTGGAAAAGAAACGGCCGCCGAAATTACCGATGTTTTATTCGAAAATAACCGCCTAGCCTACATCAGGCGCCCAGAATTTATGGCTTGGAGTCAGGTAGAACCTGTAACAAAAGAAGGAGAAACAGAATTAACGCAGTACCATTATGGCGATGAGGTTTCAGAACGTATTAAGAGTTATGAAACTATTATTGAAACTACAGAAGATTTATATGCAGGTATAGCTGATTATAGAAAAGATGCTTTTTATCAACTCGTATATTATCCTGTAATTGGAGCATCAAAACTAAACCAGAAATGGCTGTATAGTTTTAAAAATAAATTTACGGCAAAGCAAGGCAGGCAGAGTGCCAATGCGTTTGGAGCTTTATCAAAAGAAGCTTACCATCGTATAGAAAAAGAAACAACATATTACAATACAAAACTTCAAAACGGAAAGTGGAATCATATCATGACCATGGCTCCTCGGTTTTTACCTGTTTTTGCGCAACCTGCAACATCAAGTGTGCAAACAGATCAAAAAGCAAAATTAGGCTTAGCTTTAGAAGGGTACCAGATGGAAGTTAACGATGAAATCATAAACAGTTATGCAGATGTACTGCCTGTATTTAATAGCTACACCAATAGCACTTATTTTATTGATGTTTTTGCAGAAGGTAACGGATCAGTAGATTGGAGAGCAATACCAAAAGCAGATTGGATAAAATTATCAGAAGATAAAGGCACCTTACGTTCTGAAAATCTAGAAAAACGTATTTGGGTAAGTATCGATTGGACTAAAGTACCAAAAGGAGAGAACAAAAAAGAAGCTCCTCTAGGTCATGATTTTCAATTGATCCCACCAAGTTTTAAAGTAAATAGTGCTATAGATTTTATATCGGAAGGAAAAACAACAACGATAGGAGTTTCAGTTTATAATCCTGAATTTGATAATTTGAAAAACTATGAAGGTTTTGTAGAAGACAAAGGATATGTATCCATAAATGCGGAGAATTATACGCGAAAAAAAGCAGGTAATGAAGCAGATTGGCAGTTGTTTGAGGGTATTGGTTATACGAATAAGGTAATTACTGCTTTGCCTAGAAATACAACGCCAAATGTGAATTTAGATACCATTAAGGCAAATAGCCCTGTTTTAGAATATGATTTTTATACTTTTAACTTTGGAGAAGTAGCTGTAAATTTACAAGCAGTGCCTACCCATGCGCCACACGCTGGGATTGGCGTACGTTGCGCCGTTGCTATTGATGATGCAGCACCTGTACTAGTAGATTTTCAGACCATGGGGCGTAGTGATGAATGGAAAGAGAATGTACTTAAAAATGTATCAGTAAAATCAGCAAAACAAGTAGTAAATAAAGCAGGAGAACATACCTTAAAAATATGGATGGTAGACCCTGGAGTAATGATAGATCAAGTGTTGATAGATTTAGGAGGATGGAAAAAGAGCTATGCGTTTCCGAAAGAAACAGCAAAAAAATAAACAGTTTGTTATTGAAAATAATAGGGCGGAGTATTCTAATGGTCTTATTGTTTTCAATACTTTCTTGTGCAGATAAAACGGTAGAAAAAAGTGTCGAGAATGTTCAAATTGCCTTTATAGCAGATGCACATTTTCAAGATATTTACGCACATTTTGAAGATGCTGACTACCAAGGGATAAAGATACCAAACACGGAAACCTTTGTGAATATCAGAACGATGAATGCACAATTAAAGTCCACCAGAATATTTAACGAAAACTACTTTGCGTTTATAGAAGCTTTAGATGATATCGCAGCTAGAGGAATTAAATATGTTGCTTTGCCTGGAGATTTTAGTGATGACGGGCAACCTATTCATGTAAAAGGGCTGCGTAAAATATTGGATTCGTATACTAAAAAGCATGGAATGTTCTTCTTTGCAACAACCGGGAATCATGACCCTGTAAAACCATTTACCCAAGAATCAGGTAAATCAGATTTTTTAGGAATAGGAGGTAGGGAACAAATAATTACCAGTACTGTTACTAATTTAAAGGAATCTGTAGCGGGAGATCTTACACCAGTTATTACCTCAGAAATTAAAAAATGGGGCTATACTGATATTTTGAATGAAATGTCTTCTTTTGGGTTTTACCCACAGAAAGAATATGTGTATTGGGAGACCCCTTTTTCTACCTATACCTATGAAGATTATAGTTTTGATAAAGCAAAATCGGCATCAGCTTTAAAACAAAGAACATACCCTATTGATGCTTATAATGTACATCCTGATGCTAGTTATTTAGTAGAACCTACTGAGGGTGTTTGGCTGTTGGCCATAGACGCCAATGTGTATGTCCCGAATAAAGAATTAACAGAAGCGTCTACAAACCCTAAAGATTTTTCAGGGGCGAGTACCGGGTATAATAATGTGCTTTTGCAAAAGTCTCATTTAATCTCTTGGGTTAAAAGGGTAGCGGCATTAGCAAAGCAAAAAGGGAAAGTCTTAATTGCCTTTAGCCATTATCCTATGGTAGATTTCAATGACGATGCTTCTCATGAACTTAAACAATTTTTTGGTGCTACTAAAATGCAACTGCACCGTGTTCCAAAGGAAGAAGTGGCACAAACTTTTGCAGATGTAGGTCTACAAATTCACTTTGGTGGTCATATGCATATTAACGATACTGGGGTGAGAACAAGTGATCAAGGCAATACCTTGTTCAATATACAAACACCCTCTTTAGCCGCTTACGCTCCTGCCTATAAAATCTTAACCATTAAGTCTACATCTGAGTTTGAAGTAGAAACGGTGGTTATCGCGTCAGCCAAAAACTTCAACAGTTTGTTCCCATTATATGAGCGAGAATATGCCTATTTAAAAGAATCAGGAGCAACCGGGGTTTGGGATAAAGATATATTAACAACTAAAAATTATAGGGATTTTACAAAGTGGCATTTGAAGGAGTTAGTTCGATTACGATTTTTACCAGACGATTGGCCAGTTGAGTTTTCAGAAGCTATGCTGAATAAAACAGGAAAAGAATTGTTACTAGAAAATTCTGATGATATAGAAAGTATCAAGTTGCAACTAGAAGCGAAAAATCTAAGCCTTGAAGAATTTAAATCTTGGTCTGGTTTTGATATGATTTATGATTTTTATAAGCTAAGGAGTGCAGATGAACTGGCGCTATCTGATATTAGCGTTAATCGTTTAAAACAATATGCGATTATCTGTCAGGAATTTAAAAAATCTAAAAATACATCATACCAGCTTTGGGCTCAAATTTTTGAAAAGAGTAAGAATGGAGAGCCTTCAAATCATTTCAACATAAATTTAAGTACAAACAAAATTACAAGAATAGTATCTAAATAATAAAGGCTTCTTTCAATTAGCTTTTGTAAATTTAACCTTAACTCAACTTAAGTATTAAAATTAGCATATGCGAAACATTGTTGCGATAACATTCTTTGCACTATTTTCGGTTTTGTGCAGCACAGCACAGAATATAAAATTTGAACATTATAACGATGACAGCGGTTTATCGCATAATTCGGTACGCCATATTGTTCAAGATAAATACGGTTTTTTGTGGTTGGGAACCTTCTCAGGCCTTAATAGATTTGATGGGTATGAGTTTAAATCGTATTTGAGTACATCTACAGGAGATAATAAAATTTACAATGATGATATAACAGCTTTAGTTCTTGATGAAGATTCGCATAATTTGTGGATTGGTACTAGAAATGGATTAACGCTTTTTAAAACAGATGAGCAAACGTTTACGACGTATTTGCCTGATGAAAATAAACCTAATAGTCTGCCTGATGCAGAAATAAGATCTGTTTATGTTGATAAGCTGAAAAGAGTTTGGGTTGGGACAAAAACAAAGGGGCTTTATATTTTTAATCCAGAAAATGAAAAATTTAAAAAAGTTGTAATAAATAATTTCAACTATATAAAAGAAATTTTTGAAGATAAAAATGGTTATATATGGATAGGTAGTTATGATAGTGGAGGTGTCGCTAGAATAACAATAGATTCTGAAGGCGAAATTTCGCAAGCTATAACATATACACTTTCAATACCTAATTCTATTGAAAAAAACCCGTATTTAAATTTTATTTATGAAGATGCTAAATCTGATATTTTTGTAGGTACAAGAGAGGGGCTTTATAAGCTTAATAAAACAACGAATGAAATTGAAAACCTTGAGATTGAAAACCTTGATATTAAAGATAGTTTAGGACCTTATTTTCTATCAGTTATACAAGCGCCAGATGGTAAGTATTGGTTAGGTACTTTAGGGGGCATAATTGTATGCAACCAATTAGAAGATATAAGTAGGGGTGAATTTAAATGGTATTATTCTGTTTTACCAGACGATAACTCTCTTGTAGATAATCTTGTTTCTGCTTTATATTTTGATACATCAGGGGTATTATGGATAGGAACAGAAGATGGTTTAGATAAGTATGATCCTTTCGAAAATCAGTTTAATATTAATAAAGATATTTCACTTCATATTAATAACCAAGTACCTCGTATTCGTGGTTTTAACAAAACACACGATGGAAAAGTAATCGTAGCTACAAGGCATAATGGATTATTTATTTCAGAAGAGGATAGCTTTATACCTCTATATAATAACCAGAAAGATATCGCAAGCATTTACTCATTAGATGGTGAAGTATTTTATTGCGGTTTATGGAATGGTAAGTTACTAGTGTATGATTATAAAAATAACACATCAAAAGTTATAAGTGTAGGTTTTGAACAATCGGCCATTTTTGCTTTTGAAAATTTAGGAAATAATAAGCTTGTTTTAGGTTCATTTGGTGAAGGAGCGGTTATTTTTAATACAGAAACTCTTAAAAAAGAAGAAGGCACTGAGCACTTATTAAAAGGATTTCAAATTAATGAGATTGTAAAAGAAATTGATGAATATATCTGGTTTGCTACAGAAACAGGAGTTGTAAAGTATACAATATCTTCTGATACTTTTGCATATTATAGAAAATCAAGAATAGAAAAAGATGGCTTACCGCATGATAATGTGAGTGATATTTTGTTTGATCAAAAAGGAAGATTGTGGGCAGCGACCAGACAGGGTATTAGTTGGTTTGACCCTCAAACAAATAATTTTAAAGCATTAAAAGAACCTAAAGAACTTCAGGGGAAATGGATTACTGATATGCTTACTGATACAAATGGAGATTTATGGTTAAACATGAATAATAATAGTGTTGCGAGGTTAAAATCTAATTTAAAAAACTACAATATATATAATGTAAATAGCGGTAACCGACTAGATGTTTTTAGTTCTAGTGGTTTTTATAATTTTGGAAATTCTAATATTTATTTAGGTGGTAAAAATGGAATTATTTATTTTTCTCCCTATACGATTAGAGAAAATCAAATAGCTCCGAACCCTGTAATAACAGAATTTAAAATCCAGAATGAAGTTGTTTACCCAGGAAAAGAAATAAATGATCAAATTCCTTTAAAAAAGGATATTAACGATGATAAAAATATAGCTTTAAATTATAAGAATAGAAACTTCTCGTTGCAATTTTCGGTACCATCATATGCAAATGAAAAACTAAATAAGTTTGAATATATGCTAAAGGGGTTTGATGAGAATTGGATTTCGACAACAAGCAATTCACGAACAGTACAGTACACTAATTTATTTCCTGGGGACTATATATTTAAAATAAAATCAAGTAATAGTGATGGTTTTTGGAGTGAAGTGGTTTCATATAAAATAAAAATAACACCTCCATTTTGGTTAACATACCAAGCTTTACTGTTGTTTATGGTATTGTTGTTTTTTGTAATTTATATCGTAAGAAAAGAAATAAAAAACAGATTAAGATTAAAGCAGGAATTAGTTACTGAAAAAGTAAATAGAGAACGTGATGTTAAATTAAATAATGAAAAGCTGAGGTTTTTTACAAATATATCACACGAGTTAAGAACGCCTTTAACACTTATTCTAGGACCTGCAAAGCAATTATTAGAAGAAGCCGATGATAGTAGTAGCGAATATCAAAAGAGCAGATTTAATTTAATTCACCAAAATGCGAGTAGGCTTCTGAATTTAGTTAACCAAGTTCTAGATTTTAGAAAAGCACAGACAGGGGAGTTAAAGCTTAAAGTGTCTAAAACGGACATTCTTTTATATACAAAAAACACATTTGAATCGTTTAAAGAATTTGCTTATAATAAACATATCGAACTAAATTTTAATAGTGAAGATGAGACCCTTTTTGGTTGGATAGATAAGGATAAATACGATAAAATATTATATAATTTATTATCAAATGCCATTAAGTTTACTAATAAATATGGTCATGTTGATTTGTTTATAAAACTTAAAGGAGAGGATAATAGTATACTAGTTATTGAGGTAAGTGATGATGGTATCGGTATACCTTTAAAAAGTCAAGAGAAGATTTTTACAAGGTTTTACCAAGCAACAAATAGTAAAGAAAATAACACAGGTTCTGGTATAGGTTTATCATTAGTAAAATCATTAGTAGAGCTTCATAAAGGAACAATAACAGTAGAGAGTAAACCTAAACAAGGGAGTATTTTTACGTTTGAAATTCCAATAAGTAGAAAACAATATACTAAAAAAGAAGTTTTTGAATTTGTATCTACTGCAGAGGTTGAAGAGCCTATGCCTTTTGTGCCAGTTAAAAAAGTAACAACAAATACAGAAATAAAAGAGAAAGTATTGGTTATAGAAGATAATATAGAACTTAGAAGATATCTGATTGATTATTTATCTGATTATTATAAAGTTTATGAAGCTGAAAATGGTGAAGAAGGACTTCAGATTTGCAGAAAAATAAAACCAATGTTATGTGTGGCAGATGTAATGATGCCTGTTATGGATGGCCTTGAATTTTGTAATGAGTTAAAGAATGATGAATTTATAAGTCATATACCTGTTGTATTATTAACTGCTTTATCAGAAAATGAGGACAAAGTAAAAGGGTATGATGTAGGTGCAGATGCATATTTAGTGAAGCCTTTTGACCCTTCTTTATTAAAATCGGTAATTGTAAATATTATAAAAACACGATTAGAATTAAAAACTAAATTTTCTGATGAAGTAGAAAGTGAAGTTGGTTTATTGACACATTCACCTGTTGATAAGGAATTGATGGAGAAAATAACAAATTTGATTGAAGATAATTTAGATAAGGCAGATTTAACAACTAGTTTTTTGTGTCAAGAGTTAGGTATGAGTTCTTCAAAATTATATCGAAAAATAAAAGAACTAACAGATCTTGCTCCTAATGAATTTATCAGAACTATTCGATTGAAAAAATCAGCACAATTATTAAAAACAAAAAAATACAATGTATCAGAAGTAACTGATTTAATTGGTTTTAATGATCCACTTTATTTTAGCCGATGCTTTAAAAAGCAATTTGGCTTCCCGCCTAGTAAACTGTTGAAGTAGAGTGTCTTAATTTTTCGTTTTGTATATAAAAATCCATGTTTTTGGTGTTTTAGTCCATTTGCTTAAGTAATTTAAATTATAAATTGCCTAGTGTAATTATGGTTTTAATTACATTGAAAATATTGACTCAACAATACAAATAAAATTTTAATGGAAAAATCATTAAATAGTAACCACAAAAATCCAATGGATAACATTGATGATTGGGAGGATAATTTACTAGAAAGATATCCTGATCCGGTAGAAGCAAAAAAAGAAAAAGAAGAATTTAGAAATTATGTAGATTCTGAGAGATTAGATACAGTTAAAGAATTCTATAAAATTAACCATCAATATCAAACATATGATTTTGTTTGTGAGAAGGAAAAGGAATTTTTAAAGTTTGATAAAAAAGAAATGTCTATTTGGGAAGCTGTAGATTTCTTAAATACTTTGGTAGATGATAGTGATCCAGATATTGATTTAGATCAATTACAGCATCTTTTACAAACATCAGAAGCTATTAGAGCAGACGGGCAACCAGATTGGTTTGTACTAACAGGCTTTATTCATGATTTAGGTAAAATTTTATGCTTATTTGGTGAGCCACAATGGGCTGTTGTTGGTGACACCTTCCCTGTGGGTTGTGCTTTTTCTGATAAAATTGTTTATCCAGAATTTTTTAGTGCAAATCCTGATTCGACAGATGAACGTTACAATACAAAATATGGTGTTTACGAACCAAATTGCGGCTTAGATAATGTAAAGATGAGTTGGGGCCATGATGAGTATTTATACCAAATAATGAAAGATTATTTACCAGATCCAGCATTATATATCATTAGATATCATTCTTTCTATTCTCAGCATAGAGAAAATGACTATTTACATTTAATGAATGAAAAAGATATTGAATTGTTCGAATGGGTGAAAAAATTTAATCCTTACGATTTGTATTCAAAAGCACCGGTACCGCCAGATGCTAAAGAATTACTTCCTTATTATAAAGAATTAGTGGCAAAATACTTGCCTGAAAAGTTGAGTTTTTAGTAGTGTTATTTTTTTAAATTTCCCAATGCTCTAGCATTTTTATACTAGAGCATTTTTTTGCTTTTATATTTCTAACCAAACTAACTACTTCATGTATACAGCTATCACATTCATTGCTTTTACAGCTTTTGTTGCATTTTATTCATGGTTTAAACTCCGAAAAGAAAAGTTAGACTCAAAAGACGGCTATTTTCTTGGCGGTAGAAGTTTAACAGGTGTTGTAATTGCAGGGTCAATGTTATTGACTAATATATCTACAGAGCATTTAATAGGAATGAACGGTTCATCCTATAAAAATGGTTTTATTATTATTGCTTGGGAAGTAACGTCAGCTATTGCCTTGGTCGTAGCAGCTATTTATTTTGTTCCCAAATATTTAAAAATGGGATTAACCACTATTCCTGAATATTTAGAAAAACGATTTGATAGCACCACGAGAACCCTAGTAGCATTATTTTTAATGATTTCTTTTATTGTAACGCTATTACCAATCGTACTTTACACAGGTGCTATAAACATTGAAAGTATTTTTAATATTTCTGAAGTTTTAAATGTTTCAAAAGAACAAGGTTTATGGATTACCGTAGTGTCAATAGGAGTACTTGGCTCTATATATGCCATTTTTGGGGGCTTAAAAGCAGTAGCGATCTCAGATACTATTAATGGTTATGGTCTATTATTAGGTGGTTTAGCTATTCCGATAATCGCATTGGTAAGCATTGGTGATGGTAACCCATTAGATGGTTTAATGAAAGTTTACAACCATAGTCCTGAAAAATTTAATGTAATAGGAGCTAAAGATTCAGTATTACCTTTTGAGGTTTTGTTTACAGGCTTAATTATAAACCAATTATATTTTTGGAGCATGAACCAAACTATTGTCCAGCGAGCTTTAGGAGCGAAAAACTTAGTTGAAGCTCAAAAAGGTTTATTATTTACAGGAGTTTTAAAAATTTTAGTACCTATAATTATAATTCTACCAGGTGTTATTGGTTTTTATTATTTTGGTGATTCGTTGTTTGAAGATCAAGATATGATTTATCCAGAGTTAATTAAAAAAGTACTACCTGTTGGCTTAGTAGGTATCTTTGCTGCAATTGTAATGGGTGCAGTATTAAGTACTTTTAATAGTGTTTTAAACAGTGCGGCAACTATTTTTAGTATTGATGTTTATAAAAGACATCTTGGAAAAAATTCAGATGATAGGAAGCTTGTTAAAATAGGGAAACTTACATCTGCAGTTTTAGCAATTTTTGCCATACTTGTAGCTCCAATGGTTGCAAATGCACCAGATGGGTTGTATCAACTTTTACAACAATTAAACGGAATTTTCTTTATTCCTATCGCTTCTATAATGCTAGCAGGCTTTTTTCTTAAAAAAGTATCTGCAACAGGTGCAAAAGCAGCACTGTTTATAGGTTTAGCTTTTTATATTTTAACGACATTTATATTTAAAGTTGATATTCATTTCGTTCATATTTGGGGAATAGAGTTTGTTTTAAATATTATAGTAATGTTTACTGTTTCTTATTTCTTCCCTAGTAATAAAACCCAATTAGAAGAAGAACATGATTATGTTGAAATGAAGGAATGGAAATATACCAAGCCTATGGCAATATTGTTATGTGCAATTACTATAATCATTTACGTACTTTTAGGTACAAACTAAAACCATAAATAAACAAACATGAGTAAACCAGCAATTGTCTCAAAAAAGGTATTATTACCTTTTATACTTATCACATCACTTTTTGCTTTATGGGGTTTTGCAAATGCCGTTACAGACCCTATGGTACAAGCATTTAAAAAAGTATTAGAATTATCTAATTCTCAGGCAGCTTGGGTTCAGATGGCTTTTTATGGAGGGTACTTTTGTATGGCATTACCAGCAGCTTTATTTGTTAGAAAGTATTCATACAAAACAGGGATACTTATAGGTTTAGCACTTTTTGCAGGAGGAGCGCTTTTATTTTACCCTGCAGCAATTACACAACAGTTCTGGTTTTTCTGTTTAGCACTTTATATTTTAACCTTTGGCTTAGCTTTTTTAGAAACAACCGCAAACCCATATGTTTTAGCTATGGGAGCGCCAGAAACGGCTACTCTTCGTTTAAATTTAGCTCAAGCATTCAACCCAGTAGGTTTATTGTTAGGATTATTAGTAGCGCAACAATTCGTACTTAAAAGGTTACAATCAGATGATATTGAAAATTTTAGTGCTCTTACGGAGGCTAAGAGAGCTTTGATACGAACATCAGATTTAATGGTAATTAGAGATCCTTATGTGATTTTAGGCTTGGTAATATTAGCTGTATTCGTTCTAATTTTTATTAATAAAATGCCACAAGCTAAAGAAGATGGCACGATGCCGAGTTTAGCTACTACATTTAAAGATCTGGGTAAAAACCATAAATATGTTTTAGGGGTTGTAGCCCAAATTATGTATGTAGGAGCTCAAATTATGTGTTGGACTTATATTTATCAATATGCAGAGGCAATTTTAATTTCAAGTGAAGATGCCGCTAATTATCAATTTGTAGCTTTTTTCTTATTCATGGTGGGCAGAGTAATAGGTACTTACCTGCTTCGTTTTTTAAGCTCAGGTAAATTGTTAATGTACACAGCTATTCTTGCATCAATATTTGCTTTAGGTGCTGTTTTTATTAATGGAATACTTGGCTTGTATTGTTTAGTTTTAGTTTCATTCTGTATGTCTCTAATGTTCCCTACTATTTATGGTATAGCATTAAATGGCTTAGCGGAAGAAGAATCTAAAATTGGTGCGGCTGGTTTGGTTATGGCAATTGTAGGTGGAGCTTTAATGCCTAAAATGCAGGGAATGATAATTGACTTAGGTGGTAATAGTGTAGATGATATTAAAATTTTAGGAGTAACAGAAGTAAACTTTTCATTTATACTTCCTTTCATTTGCTTTTTATTTATAGCATTTTACGGCCGTTTAGTTTATAAAAGATTTGCAGATTAATTTTTAAAATAATTAAAAAAGAAACCCACTATTTTTTATAGTGGGTTTCTTTTTACTTAATCATTATAAATGAAAAGTAAATTTTATAAGAACATTGTGCTCTTATAAATCTTGAATTTCTTTTTCAATTTCTTCTTTTTTCTTTCCTGTTTTTTCTTGAAGTTTTCCAATCATTTCGTCAAACTTACCCTCTGTATATGTTAAGTCATCATCAGTAAGTTTACCATATTTTTGTTTGAAATCACCTTTAACTTGTTTCCATTTACCTTCCAATTGTGTAGTATTCATATCGTTTATATTTTAGATTAATATTTCGTTTACATAAAATTACAACTGATTAGTAAGTCACGTTGCTCCATAACATTTAAAATTTGACGCGATACATAATTGATTGTTTTACAGTAATGAGTAACAAAAAAGGCTGTCTATTTTAGACAGCCTTTTTAGAATAGTTATAATATATTATTATTTACCTGACTCATCCTCAAATGAGTTATAACTTAGTTTCTGACCACCTACAGATAAATCGGCCATTACACCAGCTTTAGGCATAGCAAATACTACAACACCATCACTGTAATTAGCATTTTTTGAAGCTCCTGATTCCAAAATCACTGCAGATGCTTCGGCTGAAAATGTAAGTTCATCATCTTTAAACTTAGCAAAGGCCTCTTCAGTTTCAAAAAATATAACTTCAGAAAGCGATTGTCCACCAGCTTGTAGTCCGATATCTAATTTTTTTAGATCAGCAAAACCAATTGCTTTTCCGTTTTCGTATACCACTCCGTTACCTGAAGCACCACCAACAATTAAAGCTCCTTCACCAACATTTGGGAAAATTACGTATGCTGTAGAGTTATCCATAAAAGTTTTTAAACCTTCGTCAGTTTCAACCATTTTAATTTTTACTTCTTCAGAATCTTTAATGATTTTGGTTTCTTTCTCTGTTTGAGAAAATCCACTATATGAAGTGAATAGTATTGCTGATAAAAATATTGTTTTTAAAGTTTTCATATGTGTATGTTTAAATTATTAATACTGTAAAATTATAGACATTATAACGAACAGATTTGCTTGATTGATCAATTCTTTGACTCATTAAAAAATCACCAATATTAAAGTTTATTCCATATCGGTATTATTCATTTTTAATAAATATCATAAAATGTCGCTTATAGATTTTGGATAAGATGAAAAATAAGTTAAAAATTCTGCAAAATGGTAAACTAACTGTATATTTGGTAAACCAATTTGGTGAACCAGTTATGGTGATCATTTCACTAAATAGACCTTAATATTTTAAGTAAATATATTAGAGTTTATTTTTTGGCATACTAATAGTGGTTACCTGTTTAGCAGATTACTTTTTAAAAATCACATAAACCAGATAGCATGAAAAAAAGTCTTATTCTTTTATTATTAACCTTTACATTGGTTTCTTACCAACAGAAATTAATATCCCAAACCATTAAAGTCAGTAATTCAACTGAACTGCAAGAGGCTATAGCTAAAGCTGAAGCAGGTGACGAGATTATAATGAAAAACGGAGTTTGGAAAGATATTCAGATTAAATTTTATGGAGAAGGTACAGAAAAAAGCCCTATAACTTTAAGAGCAGAAACACCAGGTAAAGTTACCATAGAAGGAGTTTCGAATTTACGATTAGGGGGAAAATACTTAGTTGTTAAAGATTTACACTTTGTAAATGGTTATACACCATCTAATAGTGTTATTCAATTTAAAATTGATAATGACACTATTGCGAACCATAGCCGTATTACTAATTGTGTTATTGATGAGTTTACACAGCCAAATAGAGAGGATTCAGATCATTGGGTAGAATTTTGGGGTAGAAATAACCAGTTAGACCATTGTAATATTGTAGGTAAGTCAAACTTTGGACCAACAGTAAGAGTTTTTTTAAGAGGTAATGAACATGTTAATAACTATCATCAAATCATTAACAATCATTTTGGACCAAGACCACGTAAGGGTGGGCCTCATGGAGAAACTTTACAGATAGGTAGTAGTTATACATCAATGACACCTTCTCATACAAATGTATCTAACAATTTTTTTGATAGATGTAATGGAGAGGTTGAGATTATTTCAAATAAATCGAATTTTAATGAGTATAGAAATAATATCTTTTTTGAAAGTGAAGGCTCTTTAGTTTTAAGACACGGAAACTATTGTACTATTGATGGTAATATTTTTATTGGTAGTGATGATTCAGAATTTATTGGAGGTATACGTGTAATTAATACGGGACATTGGATAACGAATAATTATTTTTATAAGATAAAAGGAAACGAATTTAGAAGTGCTTTAGCAGTGATGAATGGTATTCCAAAATCGCCATTAAATAGGTATAACCAAGTAACAGATGTTGTTGTTGCTTACAATACATATATCGATTGTGTTTCACCATTTCAGTTTGGTGTAGGAACCAACATTGATAAAAAAGATGTATTACCAGCTTCTGAAATTCGTTCAGCAAGACCAGAACGTATGATTGTTGCAAACAATTTAGTTTACAACCATGAAGAAGATAATTACCCAATTGTAAATTACGATGATGTTAAAGGTGTGAGTTTTGAAAACAACCTATTTAACAGTGAAAATAAAGGAGATGTTTCTGGTGAAGGAATTATTACACGTAGTTTTGAGGTGAAAAAACTATCTGAAAACCTTTATGTACCAACAAAAAATCAAGAAGACGTTTATCAAGGTTTCGATTTTGAAAACATAAAAAACGACTTTTTTGGAGCAGATAGAAAAAATCAAAATAACGTAGGTGCTATTACGTTACCCGTAAAAGGAAATCCTTTATTGATAGAGAAAGAACTTTATGGGGCAAAATGGTTTTCAACCGAAAAATCAGACGACAAGTCTAGAACAATAGAAGTAACATCAGCAAAGACATTAGTTGCTAAGCTTAAGAGTGCAAAGTCAGGTGATATTTTATCATTAAAAAGTGGGGTTTATAAATTAAGTGAAACGTTAATTATTGATAAAAATATTACTATAACATCTAAAGGTAAAAGCAAAAAAGCTGAATTGAGATTTGCTACAGGTAAATCAGGTTTTGAAATGCAGCCTAAAGGAATTTTAAACTTAGATAATGTTATTTTAAAAGGAGATAAGACACAGGATGCAATTGCAACTTTAGATAAAAATATGTCTAAGGGATACAATCTTTTCATTAAAAATACTGAGATATCAAACTTTAAAAGCGTAATAAACGCTTATAAGGCATCTTTTGCGGATACTATTTCAATTGATAATACTATAATTAAAGATTGCTTAACGGGTATTTTATTGAATACTGAGATTGATGCTAAAGGTGATTATAATGCAGAGTTTGTATTTATCACGAATTCTAAATTTGACAATGTTAAAGCATCAGTATTAAATTACTATCGTGGTGGTTATGATGAGTCAACTATTGGAGGTAGCTTAGTCTTAAAAAATAATACATTTACCAATAGTGGAGAAGATGATGAAAGCGGAATTTTAATTCAAAATCACGGTATTGTAAATGTTGATTTCTCAGATAATACCTTTACAGATAATGCAGTAAAAGAAATTGCTGTTTTGTGGGGAGAAAAAGGACAAAAACCAGTAAATAATACGATAACAAATTCTGGAGAAATAAGAATAGAACAAAATTTAAAGCAAAAATTAATGTACTAAATTCTATACGTTTTTACATTTAAAATAATTGATATAAAAGCTCTAAAAACATTCGTTTTTAGAGCTTTTTTCATTTATAATAAAACCTATTTAATTTTTAATGATAGTATTTAAAGAATTATTTAATGAGAGAGACTTCAATTAAGAGAAATATCAATCATTACTTTATTTGTAAAGTTTAAAACTTTAAGAGGTTGATTGATTAGATTGTGTTTTTTCTTCGCTATTTTAGTGTGGGTAAATTTAAAAATATAAGAGGAATAAGTGTTTGTATTGATAATTTAAATACAAAAAGCTTTATAGTTATTAATGCAGATGATTCTTACTGTGGGTTTACGTTTTTTAAATGGAGAAATTCATTATAAAACAAAATACAACACTGAACTTAATTTATAAGCAGAAACAAACCAATTTTTAACAACAACTAACTAAACAAAAACAACTCATGAATAACAATGAAAATGCCAGTAAAACAAAAAACACCACAGGTGCTATTTTAATTATAGCTGGTCTGTTTTTTATTTTCGGTTTTGTTACTTGGATAAATGGAGCACTAATACCATTTATGAAAACTATTAACGAATTAACCGATTCACAATCTTATTTAGTAGCATCAGCCTCTTATATATCTTTTGTAGTTATGGCATTACCCGCATCGTACATTTTAGGTAAAATAGGTTATAAAAAAGGAATGTCATTAGGCTTAATAATAATGGGCATTGGCGCTTTGGTGTTTATTCCAGCTGCTGAAGCCAGAACATATTGGGTGTTTTTAACTGGTATCTTTATACAAGGTGTAGGAATGACTTTATTGCAAACAGCCTCCAACCCTTATATAACTATTTTAGGCCCTATTGAGAGTGGAGCAAAGCGTATTGCAATTATGGGTATTGCAAATAAAACAGCAGGAGCCTTAGGTTCTTTAATTTTTGGAGCTTTATTATTAACGGGTATTGATGAGGTAAAAGAAAAAGTTTTAGTAGCTAGTCCTGAAGAAAAGAATGTATTGTTAGATACAATGGCAGATAGCGTTTTTATGCCATATTTAATTATGGCTATTGTGTTATTTATTTTAGGAATATTAATAAGAAAAGCACCTTTACCAAATGTAGAAGCATCAGAACCAGAAGAGGTAACGGTAGGTAAAAGCACTAAAACAAGCCTATTCCAATTCCCGCATTTATGGTTAGGAGTATTTGCTTTGTTTGTATATGTTGGGGCAGAGGTAATAGCGGGTGATACTATAATTTCTTATGGTATATCATTAGGTTTCACCGGAGAAGAAGCAAAATTCTTTACTACATATACACTTATGGCAATGGTAGCAACTTATGCATTAGGTGTTGTGTTGATACCTAAGTATTTAAAGCAGGGTAATGTTTTAAAAATTAGTGCTGTATTAGGTATTATATTTAGCATTTGCATTATTACAACTACAGGGTTTACATCTATATTATTTGTTGCAGCACTAGGTATTGCAAATGCATTAGTATGGCCAGCTATTTGGCCTTTAACACTCGAGGGTTTAGGTAAATTTACGAAAACCGCATCAGCGTTATTAATTATGGCAATATCAGGTGGAGCTATAATTCCAATACTTTATGGTAGAATGGTAGATGCTAATAAAGGAGAATTAATTAATCAGGGAATACAAAATTCAGATGCTGCTTCAATGGCTTCAACTTCTAGTTATTGGATTTTAATTCCTTGCTATGCTATAATTCTATTTTTTGCTCTTTGGGGACATAAGATTAAAAGTTGGACTAAATCAGAAAATAACACACAAAAATAAACCTACATTATGTTAAAAAGTATAATTGATAAAGCGACAGGCTTTGAGAAGAGATTTGAAAATATAGGTACTGTTGTTTACGAAAATTCGAAAGATGCGTCAGTAGATATCGCAAATGAAATAGCAGATTTAATTCGAGTGAAACAAGCGCAAAAGCAACCTTGTATTCTGGGCTTAGCTACGGGGTCATCACCTAAAGGTTTATATGCCGAACTTGTACGTTTACATAAAGAAGAAGGTTTAAGTTTTAAAAATGTTGTTTCATTCAATTTAGATGAATATTACCCAATGGAACCAGATTCTGTACATAGTTATGTGCGGTTTATGAAAGAGCAACTTTTTAATCATGTAGATATATTACCAGAAAACTATCATATACCTGATGGTACTTTAGCTAAAGAAGAAATTGCAGAATATTGTGCCCAATATGAAGCTAAAATAAAAGCATTAGGAGGAATAGATTTACAAATTTTAGGAATAGGTGGTAATGGACATATTGGTTTTAACGAATCAGGGTCATTACAAAATTCAAAAACAAGGTTAGTAGCATTAGACCATATTACTAGAGTAGCTGCAAGCGGAGATTTTTCAGGATTAAATAATACTCCGAGAACAGCAATTACATTAGGGATTAAAAAAATAATGGAAGCAAAGAGAGTCATTTTAATGGCTTGGGGAGAAAGTAAATCTAAAATAATAAAAGCTTCAGTTGAAGGTGAAATTACAAGTAAAGTTCCTGCATCATTCTTACAAGACCATAATAATGCTACATTTATTTTAGATAAAGAAGCTTCTTCTAAACTAACAAGAATAAATAAACCTTGGTTAGTTGAAAAAATAAATTGGACAGATAAGTTAACACGAAAAGCTGTACTGAAATTAGCTCTTCATTTAGATAAACCAATCTTAATGCTTACCGATGCTGATTATATTGAAAATGGTATGAGTGATTTGTTAGCCGATTCAGGACCAGCATATGATATTAATATCAATATATTCAATAACCTTCAAAATACCATAACAGGTTGGCCAGGAGGTAAGCCAAATGCAGATGATACTAAACGACCAGAAAGAGCAGAGCCAGAAAAAAAGCGAGTTCTTATTTTTAGTCCACATCCTGATGATGATATTATTAGCATGGGTGGCACGTTTAAACGTTTACATGAACAAGGTCATGAAGTGCATGTTGGGTATCAAACATCAGGTAATATTGCGGTTGCAGATGATGAAGCCTTGCGGTTTGCTAATTTTGTAACTGATTATAATGATAAGTTTGGAATTAAAAATAAAGAAGCAGAAGGAATCTACAAAAAGGCTGTTGAATTTTTAGAAGATAAAAAATCGAGTGAGATTGATATTTCTGAAGTTAGAAATATTAAAGGGTTAATAAGAAAAGGCGAAGCGAGATCGACATGTCATTTTGTTGGTATCCCTGATGAGAATATTCATTTTCTTGAAATGCCTTTTTATGAAACAGGTGGGGTAGCTAAAAATCCTTTATCAAAAGCAGATATAGATATTATTGTAGCTTTAATTGAAAAAATAAAGCCGCATCAAATATATGCAGCTGGTGACTTAGCTGATCCGCACGGAACCCATAAAGTGTGTTTAGATGCTATTTTCTCAGCAATTAAACAATTGAAACCTAAAAAATTTATGGATGACTGCTGGGTTTGGTTATACCGAGGTGCGTGGCAAGAATGGAATATCGATGAAATAGAAATGGCAATACCGATGGGGCCAGATCAAGTACTTCAAAAACGAAAAGGTATTTTTAAACATCAATCTCAAAAAGATGGAGTGGTTTTTCAAGGAGCGGATAGTCGAGAATTCTGGCAGCGAGCTGAAGACCGGAATAAAGAAACTGCAGATGTTTACCATCAGTTGGGTTTATCGCATTACGCTGCAATGGAAGCTTTTGTAAGGTGGGAATTCTAAAAAAAAACTATACTAAATTAATCGATGCTAGGTTTGTAAGATGTAAAATATTGGAATCTAGTGCTAAAGAAAATTTAAGATAGCTCATTTACTTTATTCTCTTTAGAAATTTATGTTCTATTGAGGTATGTGTTCAATATAAAACCTACATAAACTATAATGTAGGTTTTATATTTATAAGTAAATTATAAAACCTTCCTTAAACTCTCAGCAGCTTGTTCTGCCGAAATATCTCTTTGTGGAGAGCCAAACATTTCATAGCCTACCATAAATTTTTTTACAGTAGCACTTCTTAATAACGGTGGATAGAAACTCATATGCCAATGCCAGTGGTTATTATTTTTATTATTTGTTGGTGACTGATGTATCCCACTTGAATAGGGAAACGAAGTATTAAATAGTTTGTCATACGCCTTTGTAATAACTGAAATAGCTTCAGCAAATAGCAACGCTTCTTTGGCATTTAAATCAGCAATATTAGGTTGGTGCGTTTTAGGAATAATCATTGTTTCAAAAGGCCAAACAGCCCAAAAAGGCACAAGAACTACGAAAGCATCATTTTCAAAAATGATACGCTCTCTTTTTTTAAGCTCTTGTGAGAGATAATCACCAAGTAAACTCGTCTTGTTTTTTAAAAAATAAGACTGTTGTTGCTTATCTTTTTTAGCAACTTCATTAGGTAGGGTCGATTGGCTCCAGATTTGCCCATGCGGATGAGGGTTGCTGCAGCCCATAACAGCACCTTTGTTTTCGAAAATTTGTATATAATTTATAGTATCATTTTCTCTTAACTCTTTAAATTCTTTTTGCCAGGCAAAAACTACTTTTTGAATTTCTTCAGCGGTTAAATCAGCAAGACTTTTAGAATGGTCATGACTAAAACAAACTACTTTGCAAATACCTGTTTCACTCTGTGCTGTTAGTAAACCATCATTAACTTCAAAAGATTTTGAGTCTTTTTGTAATGCAGCAAAATCGTTTATAAAAACAAAAACGTTTTTATAATCGGGGTTTTGTTCTCCATTAATTCTTTTATTGCCAGCACATAAATAACATGAAAGGTCATGAGCAGATGCTTTAACTTTAATGATTTCTTCATTTTGCCCTTGCCACGGTCTTTTAGCTCTGTGTGGTGATACTAAAACCCATTCATTAGTAAGTATGTTTAAGCGTTTATGAGAATAATCTTGTAAATCTGTATTCATGAATTTTTTTGTTGAAATTATTTTATAACATGAGTCCCGTTAGAAAGGGATACGGTGTATATGGAACAATTTATATTAAATTTATTTTTATAAACCTTAGAAATATGTGTTTTAAAAGCAGCTGTAGCTGATTTTGAAATAAGGTTAATTGTACAGCCTCCAAAACCACCACCCATCATTCTAGCTCCTAGAATATGCGGATTTAATTTGGCTTGTTCAACTAGAAAGTCTAACTCATCACAACTTACTTTAAATTTATTTTGTAAACCATTATGTGAAGCGTATAATAATTTGCCAAGAGTTTTTAAATCACCTTTAAGTATTGCATCTGAGGCTAATAAAACCCTATTATTTTCTTGTATTATATAGTGTGCTTTTTCAAAATCTTCAACACTAATTTTATGTGCAATCAATTTTAAATCATCTTCAGATACATCTCTCAGTGCTTTAACTTTTAAAAGTTTTACTATTTTTTCGCAAATCGAGCGTCTGTTATTATATGCGCTATCTGATAGGTTATGTTTAACGTTTGTATTTATTAAAATAAGCTCGTAGTCTTTAAAATCTATTTCAAATGGTTTAGCTTGTATTGTTCTGCAATCGAGTAGTAGTGCGTTGTTTTTAATGCCGAACATACTTGCGTACTGATCCATAATTCCACATTTTACGCCAGCATAATTATGTTCAGCATTTTGCGAAATAAAAATCATATCTTCTTTAGATAAGCTTAGTTTAAAAATTTCATTTAAACCGAAAACAACACTATTTTCTAAAGCGGCTGATGATGACATACCTGCTCCAGCAGGAATATTACCTCCAAAAGCAATATTAAAATTACCAATTGTAATTCCCTTTTTTTGCATTTCAGCTACAACACCTATGACGTAATTTTGCCAAGTACCTTTAGGTAATGGTTTTATGTCATTTAAAGAAAACTCTAATAACTCATTTTTGTCTATAGCATAAGCAAATGAGCTATTTGATTCACTTTTATGTATTGCTGTAATAATACCTTTATTTACAGCTGCAGGAAATACAAAACCATCGTTATAATCAGTGTGTTCTCCAATAATATTAATTCTTCCAGGAGAAAAAATTAATGTCGGAATAGCATTAAATTGGGTTGTGAATCCTTTTTTAATGGTTTTAATGAAGGCTTTATTCATTCTTATATATTTGAGTTTTCTTATAAAGAATTTCTTATAATTAGGTTGTGGGTGTTTTCTATTTTTAAATGTTTTTTATTTAAAATCATTTGTGCTAATTGTTTTCCCATTGCAGAAAAATCAGTTGAGATTGTTGTTATTCCGCCTGCAACAATTTCTTTAAGCAAAGTTTCATTATAAGAAATCAAGCCTACGTTTTTTGAAAGTATTAGTGATTCTTCTTTTACTTTTTTTATAAATCGTAACAAGTTTTTATCATCAGGAATAATGTAAACTGAGTTTTTGTCAAGTATGCTGTTTTTTAAAGAATGAATAACTTCATTCTCTATTTTATTAGTTTTACAGAATTTATGGAATCCAATTAACATTCCTTCAGGTTGTTTTTTTTCATCAAAAAGCAAAATAATTTTACTATACTTTTTAATAAGTGATAGTGCTTTGGTAAGGTTTAAAATTAAATCTTTTTCAAAGTTTTGATAAATACTTGAATAATTACTTAATTCTGGGTGTGTTTGATCGAGTATGTAAACCTTATCGTTAGGTAATTCGTTAATTGCATTATGGGTGTTTTTTAAGTTAGCAGGCATTAATACATAATAATTATATGAGCCTTTATTTTCGCTTATTAGCTTAGAAAACATATCTTCATTAAAATGATGAAAGTAAATATCGACTCGCACATTTTTATCTAATTCATGTATAAAAGCATTGTACAAATCTTCTTTAAAGGAATTAAATTCATCAAAAAGTAGAAATATTTTTAGGTGTACATGTATATCATCGCTTAATATGTAATAACCTTTGCCAACAATAGATTCAATTATCCCTCTTGATTTTAATTCATTAAAGGCTGTTAAAACGGTATCTCTAGATAATTCGTTGGTATCTCGGATACTATTTAATGAAGGTAGTTGATCTCCTTTTTTTAAAGTACCAGATAATATAGCATTTTCAATAGATGCTATGATTTGTTTGTATTTAGGAGTTCCTTTTTCTTTTTTAATATGAATCATTTGCATGATGCAAATATACTAAATAAACAACTAGTAGGTACTAGTAGGTTTTTTGATTTATAGGAAATGGAGAGTATTAAAACTAAAAAAACCATATGAATTTTAAAATTCATATGGTTTTTGCAATTTTAGTAGTGACCTCGACTGGATTCAAACCAGTAACCTCTTGAGCCGTAATCAAGTGCGCTATTCAGTTGCGCCACGAGGCCGATAATTTCCTTATTAACGGGGTGCAAATATATTTCTTTTTAAATATATAGCAAAATAAGAAGCACTAAATTATATAGAAATTAAAAAGTGCATATCAATTATAAATTATTTTTTAAATAAGGTGTTGTTTTATAGGTGTTTATGATTGTGTATTTAAGTTTTAAATATGTAAATTTTTTACTTTGTACTAGCCTTGAAAAAGAAGAAGCTGTAATTAAACCTTTAAAACTCAAAATTTATTCTGATAAATGCTACTTATTTACAGTTAAAAGATTTTTTAATATAGTGTAATAGTAAAGAAACAGAAAATAGAAGGAAGAGTTATTTTGTTTAATCTAATACTTATTAAAGAACTAATCAATCGCATTGGTGGTTACAAAATAGCGCCAACCTATGATAGCTAATTGAAATTTAGAAGCCTTTGATAGGTCTAAGTTTTTTTTAGAGAAAGAAGGAAGTAGTACCTTATTTATTTTGGCTAAAAATTTAAATAGAGACTTTTTCATCTTCGTTGGTTTTTTACAAATATAGAATGAAATTTTTAAGAAAAAGATAAAGACTACCGAACAGTAGTCTTTATAGTATAGGCCTATATGATTCTTCTTATACTATTGCCATGATCAGTGACAATAGTACTAATACAATAAATTTAGCGAGAGTAATCATAATTGGAGGTTTTTAGGGTTCATAAATGGTTAAATAATTAATTGTTCATTCAATATATATAATAGTAATGCTATTAACCAAGCTAGTACTACCGATTTATTAATTTTGAATACGATATTATGATTTAATGAACGGTTTGTGTTTCAATGTTTATGTTTTTGTCTTGTATTTAGTTTTATTTTAATACTAAATATGATTAAATTATTTTAATATGAAATTAATGAAGGGGGCTTTTTAGCTACCTTTTAATTAGCAAGGAGAATATGGTTGTTAGGTAGCTTTTTTTAATGGTTTTGATTATTTAAAATTTTAATTTTCCAATTTTTAATACACTATAAAAGCGAATTGAATTCTCTTATATTTGCAGAAAAAACAGAAATGCAAGACATTTTATTTATTGTTGCAGGTTTAGCTTTATTGGTGTTTGGTGGTAATTGGTTGCTGAAATCGGCTGTAGCTTTATCTCTACGCTTAAAGATTCCGAAAATAGTTATAGGTATGACAGTTGTTTCATTTGCAACTTCGGCACCAGAACTTATAGTAAGTATTAAAGCCGCTTTAGATGGCTTTCCTGACTTAGCTTTAGGTAATGTAGTTGGTTCTAATATTGCTAATATTGCTTTGGTTTTAGGGATAACGATACTATTAGGAGCTATAGATGTGAAAAAGAGTTTTTATACGACCGATTGGCCTGTAATGATGCTAGCTTCTTTAGTTTTTTTTGGTTTTATATATTTTGATCATGAAATTCAACAATACGAGGGAGTGTTGATGGTTGTTTTTTTGTTAGCTTTTTTAATATATATATTACGTTTTCAAAAACAAGCTGTTGAAGATGAAATGCCTGAAGACGATGTTTTGTTACCTAATTGGAAAACCGCCTTGTTTTTAGCTTTAGGTGGTGTCGCACTTTGGGGAGGGTCAGAGTTATTAATAAAAGGAGCAGTTGGTTTAGCTAGTTTTTACGGGGTTAGTGAGCGTGTAATAGCCGTAACCGTTGTTTCTATAGGTACAAGTATTCCAGAGTTAGCAGCATCTATAATTGCAGTTATTAAAAAAGAGAAAGCTATTTCATTAGGGAATTTAATAGGATCTAATATTTTTAATTTATTAGCCGTTTTAGGTATAACCTCTATAATAACGCCAATAAAATTAGTAGATGAAAGGTTGTTAGATAATGATATATTATGGATGCTAGGTATATCTTTTGTATTATTACCGTTAGTATTCTTTCCTAAAAAAATGCGTTTAGGCAAATGGGAAGGTTTAATACTTTTAATCGCTTATATTGTATTTGTATACTTTACAATTTAATACCAATACTTAAATAATAAATAAAAAAAGAGCCATTGTTAAACAATGGCTCTTTTTTGTATAAAAATTTGTAAGCTAGATTATAATTTAGCAGATTTAACTGTTTTAATAATTCTACCTGCAATTTTGTATGGGTCACCGTTTGAAGATGGACGACGATCTTCTAACCATCCTTTGTATCCTTTTTCTACAGCTATAATTGGAATACGGATTGATGCACCTCTATCAGAAACTCCCCAAGAGAAATCATGGATAGATGCAGTTTCATGTAAACCAGTTAAACGTTGGTCGTTAAACTCACCGTAAACAGCAATATGTTCTTTTACTACTGGGCGGAAAGCTTCACATATTTTTGCGTAAACATCTTTATCTCCACAAGTTCTTAAAACTTCGTTAGAGAAGTTAGCATGCATACCTGAACCATTCCAATCCATATCTTTTCCTAATGGTTTTGGGTGGTACTCAATGTACATTCCGCGACCTTCAGTTAAACGATCTAATAAGTATCTTGCAATCCAAATTTCATCACCTGCTTTTTTAGCACCTTTAGCAAACAATTGGAATTCCCATTGTCCTGAAGCAACCTCTTGGTTAATACCTTCAAAGTTTAATCCAGCTTCAATACATAAATCAGCATGCTCTTCAACAAAATCACGTCCGTGAGTATTTTTTCCACCAACTGAACAATAGTACATACCTTGTGGAGCTGGGTAACCACCTCTTGGGAAACCTAAAGGTAAATCAGTATCAGTATCCATAATAAAGTATTCTTGCTCAAATCCGAACCAGAAATCATTATCATCATCTTCAATAGTTGCACGAGCGTTAGATTCGTGTGGAGTTCCATCAGCATTTAAAACCTCTGTCATTACTAAATAACCATTGATACGAGCTGGATCAGGGTAAATTGCAACTGGCTTTAAAATACAGTCAGATGCTCCTCCAGAAGCTTGTTTTGTAGAAGATCCGTCAAAAGACCAATTTCCTAATTCTTCAATTGTTCCTTTGAAGTCTTCATGCTCTTCAACTTTTGTTTTACTACGCATGTTTTGCGTTGGGAAGTATCCATCTAACCAGATGTATTCTAATTTAATCTTAGCCATAATATCTTGTTATTATAATTTTTTGATTTCAACAAAAATATATTTTTTTAGCATTACTTTGTATTTTAGAGGGGTTAAATATTAAATTTTTCTATATAATTTGATTTGACCGTGCTTTTTGAAGGGTATTTTGTATTTAATATATTTTTTATAGCAAAAAATTAATAATTTCTTAATTTTGCAAATCGTAAAGTAAATCGAAAATATGTCTAAAATGAGGTTTGATGCTCTTTCTAAAATTCAAGAAAGACAGCGTATTACAATAGAAGAAAAAGGTAGAAGATCTGAGTTGTTTGGAGTTAATGTGTTTAATCAAGAAAGAATGCTCCAATATTTAACAAAAGATGCTTTAGATAGTGTTAGGAGTGCTATGTTTTCGGGATCAAAAATAGACAGAAAAATAGCAGATCAAGTAGCCGAATCTATGAAAGCTTGGGCTATAACAATGGGGGCAACTCATTATACGCACTGGTTTCAGCCATTAACAGGTTCTACAGCTGAGAAACATGATGCTTTTTTTGATTTGCTACCAGATGGTAGAGCATTAGAAAAATTTGGAGGAGGACAATTAGTACAGCAAGAGCCAGACGCATCTAGCTTCCCTAGTGGTGGGATTAGAAATACGTTTGAAGCACGTGGTTATACTGCATGGGATCCTACATCACCTGCATTTATATATGGTACAACTTTATGTATACCTACTATTTTTGTTTCATACACGGGCGAAGCTTTAGATAATAAAGCACCATTGTTAAGAGCGTTAAGTGCTGTTGATGAAGCGGCGACAGCTGTAGCAAAATATTTTGATAAAAATGTATCTAAAGTTAATGCTACTTTAGGTTGGGAGCAAGAATATTTTTTAATAGATAAGGCTCTTGCTTATTCTAGACCAGATATTGTAATGACAGGTAGAACTTTAATTGGTCACCAAGCGGCAAAAGGTCAACAATTAGATGATCATTATTTTGGGGTTATTCCAGAAAGGGTGTTGAGCTTTATTAGTGATCTTGAAAAAGAATGTACAAAACTTGGTATTCCAGTAAAAACAAGACATAATGAGGTGGCTCCTAATCAATTTGAATTAGCGCCAGTTTTTGAAGAGGCAAACTTAGCTGTTGATCATAACCTGTTATTAATGGATGTGATGGACAAAATAGCTGATAAGCATAATTTTAAAGTACTTTTTCATGAAAAACCATTTGCAGGTATAAACGGTTCGGGTAAACATAATAATTGGTCTTTAGCAACAGATACAGGGGTTAATTTATTAAGTCCAGGTTCTACACCAATGAAAAATCTTCAGTTTTTAACCTTCTTTATTAATACGATAAAGGCGGTAGATAATTATGAAGAGTTGTTACGTTCATCTATAGCATCAGCTAGTAATGATTATAGGTTAGGAGCAAATGAAGCACCACCGGCAATATTTTCAATTTTTGTAGGTAGTCAGTTAAGTAGCGTATTAGACGAATTAGAAGGTGTCTCTCAAGGGAAATTATCACCTGAAGAAAAAACAGAATTGAAGTTGAATGTAGTTGGTAAAATTCCAGAAATTCTACTTGATAATACCGATAGAAATAGAACATCGCCTTTTGCTTTTACAGGTAATAAATTTGAAATGCGTGGTGTTGGTGCTAAAACCAATTGTGCTAAGCCTATGACGGTTTTGAACACTATTATGGCTAAGCAACTTAAAGATTTTAAAAAAGAAGTTGATTCTTTAATTGATAAAAAGAGCTTAAAGAAAGATGAGGCTGTTTTTAATATTTTAAGAGAATATATAAAAACTTCAAAAAGAATTCGTTTTGATGGTGATGGGTATAGTGATGAATGGGAGAAAGAAGCACAAAGAAGAAAGTTAAGTAATAATAAAAATACCCCTAGCGCACTTAAAGTACTAACTTCAAAAGAAACCATTGCATTATTCAAATCGATGAATGTGATGAGTGAAATTGAAATTTCAGCTAGAAAGGAAGTAGAATTAGAAACTTATATTTTTCAAACACAAATTGAAGGTAGGGTTTATAATGAAATTGTATACAACCATGTAATTCCAGCAGCTATTGATTATCAGAATATTTTGATTAAAAATGTGATGGGGCTAAAAGATATTTATGGTGCAGCACATAAAAAATTATCAGACGGTCAATTAACTATTATTGAGCAAATTGCAGAGCATATTGCTGATGTAAAAAAATTATCAGATTTGATGACGGATGCAAGAAGGAGTGCAAATGCACAAAAAGATATTAGTAAAAAGGCTTTTGCATATTGTGATAATGTAAAACCGTATTACGATCAGATAAGATCGCATTGCGATAAGCTAGAAAGTTTAATTGATGATAGGCTTTGGCCTTTTACAAAGTATAGAGAATTGCTGTTTCAAAAGTAATTTTAATTTTTTTTAATTTAAAAGCACACATTTACGTGTGCTTTTTTATGGTTTCCATTATTTTTGTCCAAAATCGTTATTTATGAGTTCGTCAAGCAGTGAAAGATATAATCAAAGAGGTGTTTCTGCTTCTAAAGAAGATGTGCATAATGCTATAAAAAATATAGACAAAGGTTTGTTTCCTCAAGCTTTTTGTAAAATAGTACCTGATTATTTAACAAATGATGAGGATTATGCATTAGTAATGCATGCCGATGGTGCTGGTACAAAATCATCTTTAGCATATATGTATTGGAAAGAAACTGGAGATATATCTGTTTGGAAAGGGATTGCTCAAGATGCTCTGATAATGAATATTGACGATTTAATTTGTGTAGGAGCGACAGATAATATTATGCTTTCTTCAACAATCGGGAGAAATAAAAATAAGATACCAGGAGAGGTTCTTTCTGCTATTATTAATGGTACAGAAGAATTGATTTCTGATTTAAAAAATCACGGAATTACAATACATTCTACAGGTGGTGAAACCGCTGATGTTGGAGATTTGGTAAGAACAATTATTGTAGACTCTACAGTAACTGCTCGTATTAAAAGGAGTGATGTTATTGATAACGCAAATATTAAAGCAGGTGACGTTATTGTTGGTTTAGAATCATTCGGTCAAGCATCTTATGAAAAAGGATATAATGGCGGAATGGGAAGTAATGGATTAACATCTGCAAGACATGATGTTTTTTCAAAATACTTAGCAGATAAATATCCAGAAAGTTTTGATGCCGATGTTCCTGAAGATTTAGTGTATTCAGGTAATGTGAAATTAACTGATGCCGTAAAAGACTCTCCATTAGATGCTGGTAAATTAGTATTATCACCTACAAGAACATATGCGCCAATAGTTAAGAAAGTATTAGAGAAGTTTTCTTCTAATGAAATTAATGGTATGGTACATTGTAGTGGAGGAGCACAAACAAAGATTCTTCATTTTGTAGAAAACCTACATATTATAAAAGATAATTTATTTGAAGTGCCTCCATTGTTTAATTTAATACAAGAACAATCAGGTACAGACTGGAAAGAGATGTATCAAGTTTTTAACTGTGGCCATCGATTAGAATTTTATGTAAATGAGAGCATCGCTTCAGATATAATAGCAATAGCAGATAGTTTTGGTGTAAAAGGTAAAATTGTAGGTAGAGTAGAAGAAAGTACTTCGAAAAAATTAACCATTATTAGCGATAAAGGAACTTTTAAGTATTAATAAGTAACAATGTCTTTATTTTTTCGTTTTTTATAAAAAGAAGCATTATGGAAAGAAAAGCATTTTTAAAAACATTAGGAGCAGGAGCTGCATTTGCAATAGCATTCCCATGTTTGCACGGTTGTTCGTCTGATTCAGGTAGTGGAGAGGTAGAAGAAGGTGAAGGAGGCGGTTTAGAGGCCCCTACAGGTATTGATTTTACAATAGATTTAAACTCATCAGAAGCTTCTAATTTATCAACAAACGGAGGTTTTATTATAGCAAATAGTATAGTTGTTGCTCGTAATTTAGAAGGTGTTTTTGTAGCGGGTAGCCAAGTATGTAGTCATGAAGCAAATAAAAAAGTTACTTTTATATCTGATAGTGGCGGTATTTTCAGCTGTAGTGAACATGGAGCTCGTTTTGATCAAACAGGTCAGCCTTTAAATTCGATAACAACTAGTAGATTGTTAGTGTATAATACAGAAGAGCTAAGTAATAATATGCTTAGAGTTTTTGGATAAACATTAAACTTAAAATCCACAAAGTAAATGAAGAAGATACTTTTTGTTGCCATGCTTTTTTGTGGGGTTACGGTTTATAGTCAAAATTGGAATGTGAATTTTGAAGAAGCAAAGGCTATTGCAAACAAGAATAAAAAACCAATTATTCTTGTTTTTTCAGGATCAGATTGGTGTGCGCCATGTATAAAGTTAGATAAAGACATTTGGCAGTCTGCGGAGTTTAAAAAATACTCAGATGAAAATTATGTGCTCTACAAGGCTGATTTTCCCAAAAGAAAATCGAATAAGCTTTCAGATGATTTAGAAAATCAAAATAAAAAATTAGCAGAAAAATATAACTCCAAAGGGTACTTTCCTTTAGTAGTTATTTTAGATTCTGAAAATAATGTTTTAGGAAAAACTGGTTATAAAAAAATAAATTCTAAAGCATATATTTCCTTATTAAATTCATTTTTAGATTGAGAGTTATACTTCTTATTTTAGGTTTTATATTTTCTGTAGGAATGCAAAGTCAAGCAAAAAAGCTTCATACGGTAGAAAGGTCTATGAAACTTATGGGCTCTCGTTTTGATATTACAATTGTATCAGAAAGTGAAGAGGTTGCTTTTATAAATATTAAAGAAGTTGTAGCTGAAATTAATAGAATTGAACGCATGATATCCTCATGGGATAAAAGTTCAGAAACCTCATTAATTAATAAAAATGCAGGTATTAAGTCTGTTAAAGTTAGTTCAGAATTGTTTGATTTAATTGAACGAGCAATTAAAATTTCAGAAATTACAGATGGTGCTTTTGATATTTCATATGCATCAATGGATGCTATTTGGAAATACGATGGTACGATGAAATTTGAACCTACCGAAATTGAAATTGCAAATTCTGTTTCAAAAGTCGGTTATAAAAACATCATTTTAAATAAAGAAAAATCTACAGTTTTTTTAAAGTTACCAGGAATGAAAATTGGTTTTGGAGCTATAGGTAAAGGGTATGCAGCTGATAAAGCTAAGCAGTTAATGATTTCTAAAAAGGTATATGCAGGTATAATTAATGCTTCTGGCGATTTAACAACCTGGGGTAGTCAAGCATCTGGTGAAAAATGGATTGTAGGTATCGCAAACCCTTTAGACAAAGAAAAGATTTTTTCTTGGCTTCCTATTAGCGAATCATCTGTAGCTACTTCTGGTAATTATGAAAAGTTCGTTACATTTAAAGGAGAAAAGTACTCGCATATTATAGACCCTAGAACAGGATATCCATCAAAAGGTATAAATAGTGTTTCTGTTTTTTCTAAAACAGCAGAATTGTGTGATGCATTAGCGACCGCTGTTTTTATAATGGGTAAAGACACAGGTTTGTCATTTATAAATCAATTAAAAGGTGCTGAAATTATAATTGTAGATTCAGATAATAAAGTACATAAAAGCGAAGGAATACAATTTGATACCAATGCTAAACTTTAGACTTATGAGAAAAATTACTGTTCTTTTACTTTTAACATTATGTAGTACATCATGTGTAGTGGTTAAAGAGTATGATAAGGTATATTTAAATGATGATGAGATGATGTTGTCTGCTAAAAATTCAGAGCAATTTGAAACTAATTTTCAGATATACAGGGAGGCCTCTTCAGGTGCTAATGGTGGAAAAACAGGTGGTGGTTGCGGTTGTAATTAGAATACTTTAGAATTATGAAAAAACAAAACATTGTATATCTATGCCTTTTTTTATGTTTCAGAATTTTTGTTAGCTATTCTCAAGAAACAAAAGACACATCCTATAAAAAAAGAGTGTTAGAAAGTACTGAAATTGATGCTCTTTTTAGTTATTACAGTCAAGATGGTGAGCACGCGGCAGTTTCAGGTGGCGAAGGAACTGAAGAGCTAACAGATGCAACAGGTTCATTAATTGTTAGAGTGCCAATGAATGATGATGATATATTGACTGTAGATGTCGGCATCTCAACATATACTTCGGCATCTTCAAGTAATATAAACCCGCTAGATGGTACCAAACAAGCAAGTCCTTTTAATGCTTCATCAGGTGCTTCAAGGTCAGATGCTTTGGTTCATTTAAATCCATCATACCAGCATAGTTCAGATGATAGGAACAGGGTATGGAATGCAAATGCCTATTTTTCTTCTGAATATGATTATTCTTCTATAGGTTTTGGAGGAGGTTACACTCAGTTGTTCAATGAAAAAAATACAGAGGTTTCGGCAAGTGCAAAAGTATATTTTGACAAGTGGAACCCTCAATATCCGATTGAGTTAAGAGGTGTATTTTTTGATGATAGAATTATTGGAAATGGAACTTATAGTCCTAATTTTTCTAGTTTCAATTCTGATGTTAGAAACTCGTATTCATTATCATTAAGTGTTTCTCAAATTTTAAGTAAGCGTTTGCAAGGGTCTGTTTTTTTAGACGTGGTTTCTCAGAACGGTTTGTTGAGTACTCCTTTTCAAAGGGTTTATTTTTCTGATACAGAAGATTTTTTTATTGAAGATTTTCAATTAGCAGATGATGTAGAACGATTGCCAGATACGCGGTTTAAAATTCCGATAGGGGCACGTTTAAATTACTTTCTTAATGATACTTTTATTGTAAGAAGTTATTATCGTTTTTATTCTGATGATTGGGGAATTACATCTCATACTGCCAGTTTAGAAATTCCTATAAAATTGAGTACTACTTTTACGGCATACCCAACGTATAGATATTATAGCCAAACAGCAGCTGATTATTTTTATCAAAAAGAAACGACTTTGTCTACGTTGCAATATTACACATCAGATTATGATTTATCAGCTTTTAACGCACACCAATATGGAATGGGTTTTCGTTATAAGGATATATTTACGAGTGCTAAAGTTTTTTCATTTGGTCTTAAAACAATCGATTTACGATTTGCTAAATACGATCGTAGTGATGGTTTAAATTCTTACATTGTTACTTTCGGAACTACATTTGTGAGGTAAGTTTTTTAAATTTGTAGATAGAAAAATTTTATTAAAAATTAATTTCAGCTTAAATAGTGAGTTAATTTTCTAAAAATTGAATGTATCACAGTATTAAGTTATGTTTAAATGTGCAAATTTATTGTAAATTCGCACAAAATGTCAGCACGATTATGTTAGATAAATTAAATATAGTAAAGCAGCGTTTTGATGAGGTATCTGATTTAATCATTCAACCAGATATTATATCAGATCAAAAGCGTTATGTGAGCTTAAATAAAGAATATAAAGATCTTAAAAGTCTTGTAGATAAAAGAGATATTTATATTGAGTACACAAATAATATAGAGGAAGCTCAAGAGATAATTTCTGATGGGAGCGATGCCGAGATGGTTGAAATGGCCAAAATGCAGATGGAAGAGGCTAAGTCTGGATTGCCAGGTTTAGAAGAAGAAATAAAACTATTGCTTATACCTAAAGATCCTGAAGACTCTAAAAACGTAGTTGTAGAGGTAAGAGCAGGTACAGGTGGTGATGAGGCTAGTATATTTGCTGGAGATTTATTTAGAATGTACACAAAGTATTGCGAATCTAAAGGTTGGAAAACCAATGTTATAGATTTAAGTGAAGGTACTAGTGGTGGGTATAAAGAAATTCAGTTTGAGGTTACTGGTGAAGATGTTTATGGTACTTTAAAGTTTGAAGCAGGTGTACACCGTGTGCAACGTGTGCCTCAAACAGAAACACAAGGTAGAGTTCATACAAGTGCAGCTACTGTTATGGTATTGCCAGAAGCAGAAGAGTTTGATGTTCATATAGAGGCAAAAGATGTTCGTATTGATTTTTTCTGTTCTTCAGGTCCTGGTGGGCAATCGGTAAACACAACTTATTCAGCAGTACGTTTAACGCACATTCCATCTGGTTTGGTAGCACAATGTCAAGATCAGAAATCACAACATAAAAACAAAGAAAAGGCATTTAGAGTATTGAGATCTCGTTTGTATGATCAAGAATTGGCGAAAAAACAAGAAGAAGATGCTGCTAAAAGAAACTCTCAAGTAAGTAGTGGTGACCGTTCTGCAAAAATTAGAACATATAACTATTCGCAAGGTAGAGTTACCGATCATAGAATAGGACTTACATTATACGATTTGCAAAATATAATGAATGGTGACATTCAGAAAATATTAGATGAATTAAGTTTAGTAGAAAATACAGAGAAACTAAAAGAAGCTTCAGAGATTTTCTAATTTTTTAAATTAAATAGTAAGAAGAGATTTTGTAAAACGATACTTTGAAATATGGGAAAATCCAGTTCAAGAATCAATTACAAAATCTTTTTTTATTTTATAGAATAGCTAAAGTAGAAAACAAATAACAAATTACCAGAAATGACCACAGAACAGTTAGTAGCGCAAATACATAAAAAAAAATCTTTTTTATGTGTAGGTTTAGATGTTGATATAAATAAGATTCCGAAACACTTGTTAAAGGAAGAAGATCCGATTTTTGCATTTAACAAAGCTATTATTGATGCTACGCATGAGTATTGTGTGGCTTTTAAGCCAAATACAGCATTTTATGAAGCTTACGGTATAAAAGGGTGGCAAGCTTTAGAAAAAACCATCAAATACATTAATGAGAGGTATCCTGAAATTTTCACGATTGCAGATGCAAAACGAGGTGATATTGGTAATACTTCAACAATGTATGCAAAAGCTTTTTTTGAAGATTTAGCATTTGATTCTGTTACAATAGCTCCATATATGGGTAAAGATTCTGTAGAGCCATTTCTAGCTTTTGAAGATAAACATACTATTTTACTGGCTTTAACATCTAACGAAGGTGCCTTTGATTTTCAAACAAAATCTTTAGAAGGAAAAGAATTGTATAAGCGTGTTTTAGAAACTTCAAAAACATATAAAAATTCAAAAAATTTAATGTACGTAGTAGGTGCTACCAAAGCTACTTTTTTAGAAGAAATCAGGCAGATTGTTCCAGAAAGTTTTTTATTGGTACCAGGTGTTGGTGCACAAGGCGGAAGCTTAAAAGAAGTGTGTAAGTATGGTATGAGTTCATCTGTGGGCTTGCTAGTAAACTCTTCACGTGGAATAATATATGCAAGCGCAGACGAAAATTTTGCAGAAGCTGCAATGGTAAAAGCTAAAGAATTACAACAAGAAATGTATTTAGAATTAGCTGCTAAATTTTAATTAGATACTATTTAACAACTTTTCGAATTGCAATGCTTTTGTTTGAAAAAACTCACCTAATTTAGTATTTGCATATTCATTATTGCTAGATTTATCTATAAAATCTCTGTAAAAACCTTCTATAATTAGGTTTGAGTGTTCGCCACTGTTTATTGGTTTAACAGAGCCTACTTTGCAATACTGGCTTTTCATGATAGTTGTTGTATTAATGGTTTATTACAAATATACGTTCAAATAGGTATTTTGGATGTTTAGAAAACGTTATATCTATCTAAAAATCAGTTGTTTTGTGTGTGTGGTTTTAGTTTGATGATGAATGGTAAAAAACATCGATTAATGGTAACATTATTTGCATTAAAAGTTTAGGGTTAATGCTTTTGTACTCCATGAGAAAAAATGGATTATATTTACAAAAAAATAGAATTGCTTAGCTACACCAAACACATACATAAAACATCATCAAAGTGGGTGACTTTTGTTCATGGAGCAGGAGGTAGTTCGACTATTTGGTTTAAGCAAGTTAGAGAGTTTAGAAAACATTTTAACGTACTACTTTTAGACTTAAGGGGCCACGGAAATTCAAAAACACATTTAAAAGATGTGTTTAGTGATAAATACACTTTTGATTGTATTACGGATGATATTTTAGACGTTATCGATTACGAAAAGATTGAGAAATCTCATTTTGTAGGCATTTCTTTAGGAACTATCTTAATTCGTAATCTTGCCGAAAAATACCCAACCAGAGTAGAAAGTATGATTATGGGTGGTGCTATTATGAAATTAAACCTGAGATCACGTGTTTTAATGCGCTTAGGGGTCATTTTTAAATCGGTGATACCTTACATATGGTTATATAAGTTTTTTGCTTTTGTAATCATGCCTAACAAAAATCATAAAGAGTCTAGATCTTTATTTGTACGTGAGGCAAAAAAGTTATATCAAAAAGAATTTATACGTTGGTTTAAATTAACTTCTGAAATAAAACCTTTGTTACGTTTTTTTAGAATGGTAGATATTAAGATACCTACACTTTATGTAATGGGTAGAGAAGATTATTTGTTTTTACCATCTATAGAAAAAATAGTTGCTTCTCATGTAAAATCAGATCTTTTTGTGGTTGAAAACTGCGGGCATGTAGTAAATGTAGAGCAACCAAGTATATTCAATACTACTGTAATTGAATATTTAAAAAAGCTATAAGCTTCTTACCTTTTACTTTTTAAAAGAAAAAAACCGATGTTTCCACCGGTTTTTATGATTTTTGAAAATATTTTTCTTCTTAATTTTGAACCATTAATGGGTTTGTATCCATTTCAGATTGAGGAATAGGCAGAATTAATGAGTCATCGTCCCAAGCTATACTTCCAACTGACTGTTGTGTTCTTTTTACGTCATTTAAAATAAAACCTTCAAAGGCTAACTCTAACTGTCTTTCATTAAAAATTAAATCTAAAGTTAACGGACTAGTTAAAGGTTGTGCACTTGATCTTGCTCTTAGTATATTTATTTCTGTTAAAGGGTCTAAGCCAATAGAAGTTCCCGATTTAAAATTACTTTCTAATCTTATTAGGTGCATTTCAGCAATACGAAATATGCTAATATTAGCAAATTGATTTGTGTATTTAAGAGTAAGTCTTCTATTGTTAATAGG
Source organism: Cellulophaga sp. HaHaR_3_176 (assembly GCF_019021925.1). Classification (NCBI taxonomy): domain Bacteria; kingdom Pseudomonadati; phylum Bacteroidota; class Flavobacteriia; order Flavobacteriales; family Flavobacteriaceae; genus Cellulophaga; species Cellulophaga sp. HaHaR_3_176. The sequence continues at coordinate 2,245,292 of NZ_CP058990.1, read as the reverse complement.
GTTAATGTATGTAAAGTTTGCTCTTTCATCATTAGCATCATCAAATAAAGCTAAATATCCATCTTCAATGGTAATGTCACCACCTCGTCCTCCATCAGCTTCTGATGCATAATGTACTGTTAAATCATGAGCACCTGTTTGGCTTGTTACTTGAAAAGCGAAGATGTCTTCAGAGCTATTGTTATCATTGTTAAATGCTGAGGCAAAATTAGAAGTCAAACTATGCCCACTGTTTTCAATCACGTCGTCTGCAGCGTCTCTAGCGGCTTCATAATTACCTTGTTGAAAGTATGTTCTAGATAATAAAGCTTGTGCAGCATATTTATCTGCATAAAACTCATCACTGGTATCTGGTAATAAATTGTAAGCATCAGTTGCATCAGCTATTATTTGAGTGTATACTTCCTCAACAGTATTTCTGGCAATTGCTGTGTCTAATGTGTAATCAATAATTCCATTTAAGCGTAAAGGAACTCCTAATTGCGAATTAACCTGCCCTGCTACGTATGGCATTCCAAAACTTTTTACTAAATCTAAATAATTTAAAGCTCTTAAAAATTTAGCTTCACCTTCAATTCGATTTTTTTCTTCTGTACTGCTGGTAACAGTCTCGATATTGTCAATTACAAGATTTGTTTGATTGATAGTTTCGTAAGCATTGGCCCAAATTTCATCTATAAAAATATTGTCATTTAAAATATTTTTTTGAAAAGCCTGTCTGTACCCTTGAAACGTACCATTCCAAAACAGTTGGTCAGAAGACCCTAGTAAATCAGTAAACATTTGTAAGTTACCTCCGTAACTATCTGCTTGGCCAGCTTCTTCATAGGTGCCAATCAAAATAGACGATATGTTTACTTCAGAATTAAAAGCTAGCTCCCCTGGTAGGTTATTGGTTGGGTTTATGTCTAGTTCATTTTCACATGCTGAGATTAAAAGAACGACGATAAAGGTGTATATAATTTTAAATTTTTTCATGATTCTTTTTTTATTAAAAATTAATATTAACTCCAACAGTAATTGTTTTCGCAGGAGGAGATGAATAGAAAGTTTCACCAGGAGAGTTTTGGTCATTTACATCATACCTAGCTTCAGGGTCTTCAAAAGGATAGTTTGTAATCGTAAGTAGGTTTATAGCTGTAACATAAAGTCTAAGTTTACTTAAGCCCATTCTCTCTGTAGTTGCACTAGGTATCGAGTACCCTAGTGTTAAATTACGTAAACGTATAAAATCTGAACTAGCTAAAAATCTAGTAGAATGAGCTGTACCATTACCAGCATATAACCTTGCTTGTGGCACATTAGTTATATCACCAGGTTGTTGCCATCTGTTTAATTGATCTATCGATTGATTGTCAAAATAATCAGCATTAACAGATTGATAAATACCACCTGAGTTATAAATATCTGCTCCCCATTCACCTTGAAAAGTAAATGTGAAATCAAAATTGTTAAGTGAAATTGTATTCGTTAAACCAGCAATGATTTCAGGAAATGGATTTCCAGATACAACACGTTGTGCCTCATTAGAATCGTTTGTTGTGTTTTTGTTTAAACTACCATCATCGTTTTGTGTATTTAAATAGTATAGCGCATCTCCGTTGTCAGAATCTACACCTGCATATTCTAATAGATAAAAAGCAGCAACATTTTCTCCTACACGGTTTATATGGCGTCCAGTTATAATATCTGCATTATTGTTTGGTAAGGATGTCAGTTTATTATCATTTTTACTAATATTAAAATTAGAAGTCCAACTGAATTTTTCAGTTTCAATATTAGATGTGTTTAAAACAAATTCGATACCATCACCTTCTAGCGTTCCAATATTTTGATTAATAGTTGATGCTCCACTACTAGGCACTAGTGGTACGCTAAATAGTAAATCTTCAGTGTCTTTTTTATAATAATCTAATTCTCCAGAAATTCGCCCATTTAAAAAGCCGAACTCAAGTCCTATATCAGATTGAGTTGATTGCTCCCAAGTTAAATCAGGGTTGCCAGGTTGGTTCGGAGCTAAACCAGGTTTTTGGTTATACGATACACTTGAAAATAAAAATAATGATGGGTAATCACCACCAATATCTGCATTACCTAGTTTACCCCAACTTGCTCTTAATTTTAAAAATGATAATACATCAGAGTTTTTTAAGAAATTTTCTTCACTTAATATCCATCCAGCAGAAAAAGCAGGAAAAGTTCCGAATCTTACATTGTTACCAAAACGAGAAGATCCATCACGTCGAATACTAGCTTTTAATAAATATTTTCCATTAAGATCATAAGTTGCTCTTGCAAAATATGATAAAAAAGCGCTTCTTAGTTCGATGCCTGTTCCGGCAGTAATTTCAGCTCCTCCGCTTACTGTTGATAAATCATCAGAAGCAAATTGTTGACTAGTTACACTTGTAATTCTTCTATTGTAATTGATAAATTCTGTTCCAGCTACAATATTTATATTATGTTTTTCAGCGAAGAGCTTATTGTATGTAATGTAATTACTAAAAGTGTAGCTTTCAGACCCTAGATCAGAAGAAAAAGCTTCGCCATTAGTTGATTGAAATAAAGCATTTTGCCCACTAAAATTATCCTCTGTTTGAGAAAATAAATCATAAGAAAAATCTGAATTTATTGATAGTGAAGGTGTGAATTTATATTCTCCAAAAACTTTACCTACTGTTCTTCTTATATTGGTATTAAAAAATGCATTTTCAGCATCTAGTAAGAAATTTCCATATAAAGTATTTGGGTTTGGAGATCCGTCTTCAAGTCTAGCAACAGAAAGAGGCGATTGAGCAATAGCTTGTAAAGGTGTCGAAAAAGCATTGTCATTTGCTATACGGTCTATTTCTGTTCTTGAAAAGCTCATATTCATGCCTGCTTTAAATTTATCAGAAAACTGATGACTTACATTAACTCTAGCATTTATACGCTCTAATTCGTTATCTCTTATAATACCTTCAGTGTTATTATATGCACCAGAGAAAAAATAAGATGTTTTTTTATCTGCACCAGACATTGAGAAATCAGCATCTGTTTGGTACCCATTTTGAAAAGCAATATCAGACCAGTTTGTATCTACACCATTTGTTCTCCAGTCAGTGTCGCCTGCTAAAAAATCAAAAGTAGCTTCTGCTTCTGCTTGTCCTTCTTCTGGAGTGAAAAATGGTGAATTTCTTCCAGCTTCAGTAAATAGTTCAATGTATTGTTCTGCATTTAGCCATTCTCTTTTGTTAGTAGGTTGACTAATACCTTGAGAAAGGTTGATACTAAATTTAGCTTTTCCTAATTTACCCTTCTTAGTAGTTATAAGAACAACACCATTAGCGCCTCTTGCCCCGTAAATTGCAGCAGAAGAAGCATCTTTCAAAATATCTATTGATTCTATTTCGTTGGCACTTAAAGTTAAAAGTGGGTTTGTTGGGGCGCCGTTACCAACAGAGGTTATTCCACCTGTCGGATCTATTAAAGGTATGCCATCTAGCACATATAAGGGTTGAGTTCCGCCACTAACGCTAGCAGCGCCCCTAACTCTGATGTTTATACCACCTTCTACTTTACCATTTGTTTGGGTTACTTGAACACCAGCAGCTTTAGCAACCAAAGCATTTTGCAAATTGGGATTTGGCACATCTGATATGTCATCAGATGTAAGTTTTGATATATTTCCAGTTAATTTTCTTTTACTCTGAGTACCATAACCTACTACGACTACCTCACTAAGTTGTGCGGCATCTTCTTCTAGTTGAGCATCAATGTTTTTTGATGTACCTATCGTTTTTTGTAATGTTCGTTGGCCTAAATAAGAGAAAATTATAATATCTCCGGTATTAGCTTTGATGGAGTATACTCCATCAAAATTAGTTTGAGTTCCAGAAGTAGTTCCTTTAATGATAACATTAACACCTGGTAACGGTAGGCTTTGTTGGTCTGTTACTTTACCGGTAATAGTGTGTTCCTGGCTGATTACTTTTTGAATTGACACGAGCATCAATAGGATTAGTAATGCATGAATCTTTTTTTGCATCTTATATTTTTTAGAGTTACACTATCTAAAATCATAAAATAAACTTAAAAATGCAAAGCAGAATTGAATTGGAAAAACACTTATGTTAAATTCTCATGAAAGTGTTAAAAAATGAAGAATTTGTTTTTATTAATGCGGTATAATGATTTTTTGAAAATAAAAAAACCGATGCTCCCATCGGTTTTAGACTAACTAACTCAAAAAATTACTAAACTCAAATATTATTCAAAAGTAATATCATTTTTAGACTTTAATGTTAAACTAACCTTAAGTTAATTTTAATCAAAGAATTATATTATAGTAACGGTAACTTTTTTAAGTTATTGTGTTTGTAAAACGTTTATTTTAAATAAGTTACTTTAATCTTGTAAAGCAAAAACTTTTTGTAATAAAGTAGTGGTTCTTGATGCTGTTTTTGTTCTTATTTCTTTTTCTTCTACAGCAATCATTGTATATACCCCTTTTAAGGCTTCTTGTGTTACGTAATCTGTTAAGTCTGGGTTAACTTGGTTAACAAAAGGTATGTTATTGTACTTTGTAATTAAGTTGCTCCATACTTTATCGGCACCTACTTTTTCGAATGAATTTTTTATAACAGGACTGAAAGAAGTGTATAATTCAGTTTCTGTTGTAGATGTTAAATAAGTTGTAGCAGCATTGTCACCACCTAGTAAAATTTGTTTAGCATCACTAAAAGTTATTCCTTTTACAGCATTAACAAAAATAGGGGTAGCTTCTTTTACCGCATCTTCAGCAGCTCTATTCAAAACTTTTAATCCTTCATCAGCTAAATTGTCTAATCCGATTTTTCTAAGAGCATTATCTACTTTTTGCAAATCTTCAGGTAAAAGTATTTTTACTAAATCATTTCCAAAAAAACCATTTTCTTGTGTAAGCTTAGTTACTTGTTTTTCAATTCCTAAATCTAAAGCTTCCCTAAGTCCACTAGCTATTTGATCGTTACCTATTGCTCCTCCACTTTGTGGTAATTGATTAACAACTTGTTGTAGTTCATTACAACTAAAACACACAAAGCATAGACAAATTAATACAATCTTGTTTTTCATAATTTTTGTTTTTTTCAAAGTTAAAATAATAATTAAATTGATTAAGAGAAAACAACTGTTTTGTTATTGTAAACCATAGTTTTTCTCATTACATGTAATTTTACGGCTCTAGATAAAACGATTTTTTCTAAATCTCGACCTTTAGCAACAAAATCTTGAATGGAGTGAGTATGTGTTACAGCTGTAGTATCTTGTTCTATTATTGGTCCAGCATCTAATTCTTCAGTAACATAATGCCCAGTAGCTCCAATTATTTTAACCCCTCTTTTATAGGCTGCATGGTATGGTTTGGCACCAGCAAAAGCAGGTAAAAATGAGTGATGTATGTTAATGATTCGATTAGGAAATTCATTTATAACTCGGCTGGTTACAATTTGCATATACCTTGCAAGAACAATAAAGTCAATTTCATATTCTTTTAAAAGTTCTAACTGTTTAGTTTCGGCTTCTATTTTGGTGTCTTTTGTAACAGGTATATGGTAAAAAGGAATTTGAAATTGTTCAGCAATAAAACCTAAATCTTTATGGTTACTAATGATAAAAGGAATGTCGACCGCTAATTCGCCAGAATTAAAACGACTTAATAAATCGTATAAGCAATGGTTGTATTTCGAAACAAATAAAGCCATTTTAGGTTTTATTTCATCAGTATGAATACTCCATTTTATTTGAAATTTTTTAGCAAGGGTATTATCAAATACTGACTTAAAATTATCAATAGTAAATTCATCGCTCGAAAATTCACTTTCTAAGCGCATAAAAAGCTCCCCAGATTCTTTATCTACATGCTGATCTATATAAATAATGTTTCCTCCTTGAGTATGTATAAAACCGGTTACTGTACAAATAAGGCCTGATTGGTCTGGACAGTGGATTAAAATAGTTGTTTTCACGAGTTTAATTTAAGATGTAAAATTATGATATTGAAAACAATGGCTCTTGCTTAAAGTTTATTTTTGCAATATTGTAAAAAATATCAATTAATATTTACGATTATCGTAAATTGCACCTATTAAAAACACCTTTTATTGTCAATGAAACAAAATACACCATACAGTCCAAAAAATAAAATACGAATTGTAACCGCTGCATCTCTTTTTGATGGTCATGATTCTGCCATAAATATCATGCGAAGAATTATTCAATCTACAGGAGTAGAGGTGATACATCTAGGTCATGACCGAAGTGTGCAAGAAATGGTCGATTGTGCTATTCAAGAAGATGTGAATGCAATAGCTTTAACATCTTACCAAGGTGGCCATAATGAATATTTTAGATATATGTATGATTTGCTAAAAGAACGTGGGGCAGAGCATATAAAAATCTTCGGTGGTGGCGGTGGAGTAATCTTGCCTGAAGAAATAAAAGAATTGATGGATTATGGAATAGCTCGTATTTATTCTCCAGATGATGGTAGGGCAATGGGGTTACAGGGTATGATAAATGATTTGGTGGAGAAAAGTGATTTTAAAGTCCCATCCTTAAAAACGGCAAACTTTACATCTGTAACAGAAGCATTAAAAGCTAAAGATATAAATACAATATCAAGATTAATTTCTTTGGCTGAAAATAGACCAGAGGAATTTAAAGAACATTTTTCGGGAATAAATGTTCCAGAAACCATTCCTGTTTTAGGGATTACAGGTACAGGGGGCTCAGGTAAATCTAGTTTGGTAGACGAATTGGTACGTCGTTTTTTAGTAGATTTTCCAAATAAAAGAATAGGTTTAATATCTGTTGATCCGTCTAAAAGAAAAACAGGAGGTGCTTTGTTAGGTGATCGTATACGAATGAATGCCATAAATAATGAGCGTGTTTATATGCGTTCTTTAGCGACAAGGCAATCTAATTTAGCATTGTCAAAATATGTAGAAGAAGCCGTTCAAGTTTTAAAAGCGGCTGAGTTTGATTTGATAATTTTAGAAACTTCAGGTATTGGCCAGTCTGATACGGAAATAATTCAGCATTCAAATGTTTCGTTGTATGTAATGACACCTGAATTTGGCGCAGCTACACAATTAGAAAAAATAGATATGCTCGATTTTGCAGATGTTGTATCTATAAATAAATTTGACAAAAGAGGTTCTCTGGATGCTTTGCGTGATGTGAAAAAGCAATACATGCGCAATCATAATCTTTGGGATACAAACCAAGACGATTTACCAATTTTTGGTACAATGGCAAGCCAATTTAATGACCCTGGTACAAATAAGTTGTATCAGGTGGTCATGCAAAAGTTAGTAGAAAATGCAGGTGCAGATTTACAATCTAATTTTAATTTTTTAACAGATGATGTAAAACATGCTTTTGTAATACCACCATCGAGAACTCGATATTTATCAGAAATAGCAGAAAGTAATAGAGGTTACGATAAAAATGGAGTAGAGCAAGTTCATGTAGCTCAAAGGCTTTATGGTGTTTTTCAAGCTATTTTATCTATTTTAAATATAAAACCAGAAAAATCAGAACAGACCTATTTATCTAAAAATGGTTTAGATGAAGATGCTATTTTTGGTATAGAAATTAGTGAAGAAAACCAGCAATTTCTTTCCTTATTAATAAAAGAATTTGATAGGGTAAAGTTAGATTTAGATCCATATCATTGGGAGTCTATCTTAAACTGGGAAGAAAAAGTAAAAACATACAAAGATCCAATTTATACATTTAAAGTTCGAGATAAGGAGTTGAGGCTTGAAACTCATACAGAGTCGCTATCACATACTCAAATTCCGAAAGTAGCTTTGCCAAAATATAAAGCTTGGGGAGATTTGTTACGTTGGATGGTACAAGAAAATGTGCCAGGTGAATTTCCGTATACAGCAGGTTTGTACCCATTTAAAAGAACAGGAGAAGACCCGACAAGAATGTTTGCGGGCGAAGGTGGACCAGAACGTACAAACAGGCGTTTTCATTATGTTAGTTTAGGGTTGCCAGCAAAAAGATTGTCTACTGCTTTTGACTCGGTTACTCTTTATGGGAATAACCCAGATATTCGACCAGATATTTATGGTAAAATAGGTAATGCAGGAGTTTCTGTTTGTTGTTTAGATGATGCTAAAAAATTGTATTCTGGTTTTGATTTGACTCATGTGATGACTTCAGTGAGTATGACAATAAACGGACCTGCTCCTATGATTTTAGGCTTCTTTTTAAATGCAGCTATTGATCAAAATTGTGAGAAATATATAAAAGAACATAGCTTAGAAAAAGAAATTGAGGCCAAAATAGTATCTATATATAAAGGAAAAGAAGATAAAAGACCAACCTACAAAGGAGAGCTTCCAGAAGGTAATAATGGTTTAGGTTTGTTTTTGTTAGGTGTTACTGGTGATCAAGTTTTGCCTTTAGGTGTTTATAATGACATAAAAATTAAAACATTAAGTGAAGTTAGGGGGACTGTGCAGGCTGATATTTTGAAAGAAGATCAGGCGCAAAATACTTGTATTTTTTCTACAGAATTTGCACTTAGGTTAATGGGTGATGTGCAAGAGTATTTTATAACTAATAAGGTGCGTAATTTTTATTCAGTTTCTATTTCAGGGTATCATATTGCCGAAGCTGGTGCAAACCCGATTACCCAATTGGCATTTACATTATCTAATGGTTTTACTTATGTAGAGTATTATTTAAGCAGAGGAATGGATATTAATGCTTTTGGGCCTAATTTATCTTTCTTCTTTTCTAACGGAATTGATCCTGAATACGCTGTTATAGGTCGTGTTGCTCGTAAAATATGGGCAAAAGCTATGAAAAATAAGTACGGAGCGGGTCCGAGAGCACAAATGCTTAAATATCATATTCAAACTTCAGGGCGCAGTTTGCATGCTCAAGAAATAGATTTTAATGATATTAGAACAACCTTACAAGCTTTATATGCTATTTATGATAATTGTAATTCTCTACACACAAATGCATATGATGAGGCTATAACTACACCAACAGAAGATTCTGTACGTAGGGCAATGGCAATACAGTTGATTATAAATAAAGAATTAGGTTTAGCTAAAAATGAAAATCCATTGCAAGGTTCTTTTATTATTGAAGAATTGACAGATTTGGTAGAAGAAGCTGTTTTATTAGAATTTGATAGGATTACAGAAAGAGGTGGTGTGTTAGGGGCTATGGAAACCATGTATCAACGTTCAAAAATACAAGAAGAGAGTTTGTATTATGAAACATTAAAACATAATGGTGAATTTCCTATTATTGGGGTAAATACCTTTTTAAGTTCAAAAGGCTCGCCAACGGTATTACCTGCCGAAGTAATTCGAGCTACAGATGAAGAAAAAAAGGCGCAAATTGAAACTCTAGAGAATTTAAAAGAAATTAATAAAGAAAAGTCTGAATTAGCTTTATCTGAAATACAAAATGCTGCAATGCAGAATGATAACTTGTTCGAAAAACTTATGGAAATTACCAAAGTGAGCTCTTTAGGGCAAATTACGAATGCGCTTTTCAAAATTGGAGGTCAGTATAGAAGAAATATGTAAAAAAAAACGCTCTTTTTACAAAGAGCGTTTCCAAATTTTATATGATTTTTTAAAAATCTTTATTTCTTCTCGAAGCAGATTTAAATATTCTTTTTCTTTTAAACCATCTTTTTCAAGACCAATACAGTATGATAAAATGTTTTTGGTCATTATATTAATATGGTGTATTGTAGATGTTCTAATACTCAATGAATCAGAGCGTTCTGCTAATTCTATTTTTTGAGGAATTAAAATTGCATCAGTCAAAAGAGAATCTGCAATGATATCTCTGTGTCTGTCAGATTTATATAAATGTAATAAATCTTTGTTATTTGTTACGTACGAAACTATCTCTCTACTAATTAAGCAAAGGTCTAAAGCTTTACGATAAACAGGAAGCGTTCCTAAATTTCTGTACGGCATTGGTATTAATTTTTTTATAAAATTACGACCAGATTTAAAATTTCAGCTTATTATTAGATAGTAATATATTAATTTAGCTTTGTAAAACAATTTATTTAAACTAAAAAACTAATGAATCAAAAGATAGATGATTTAAATTGGGGTATTCTTCAAATTTTACAGGAAAATGCTAGAGAATCTTTTGCTAATATTGGTCGAAAAGTGGGACTTACACCTCCTGCGGTAGCAGAGCGTATAAAAAAAATGGAAGATTTAGGTATTATAAATGGCTACAAAGCAATCGTTTCTCATACCCAAACCGGTTATCAATTAAAGGCTATAATAACACTCCGTGCTTTTATGGGAAAATTGAAACCTTTTTTAGAGGCTGTTAAAACTTTTGAAGAAGTATCTAACTGTTATAGGATAACAGGTAACGAGAATATTATAATGGATGTTGTTTTTAGAGATCAGTTTCATTTAGAAATTTTTATAGATAAGTTGATTCAATATGGAGAAACTCGTACACACATTATATTATCAGAAGTTGTTTCAGATGCACCTATAAAAAAGAGGGTAAAATAATTTCTTTTAAAAAGTATTGATATTTATTTTTTTGTAGCTTTAAAAATAAAATCTTGGCTAGATTTTTGTGGAATATTCTTTTATGAAAAAAAATATACTTTTCTTGGTGCTATTATTATGTTTTAGCATAGTAAGTGCACAACAATTGGTTCTTAAAAAAGGAACTGTAATAGACTCCGTTAAAATAAACGACTCCATAGCAGAAACATTTGCTTTATACCTTCCCACAAATTTTGATGTTAATAAAAAATGGCCAATAGTCTTTCTTTTCGACGTTAAAAAAGGAGAAGGAAAAAAAACAAGTCAAATGTTTGTCAATTCGGCAGAAAAGGAAGGTTATATAATAGCTACTTCTAATAGCGTTAGAGATTCACTTACATTGTCTGAGAACATTTTAATAGCAAGTAGGTTAATGAATAACGTACTTTCTATACTTCCGATTGATAATAATAGAATATATACGGCTGGTTTCGCTGATAGTGGTCGTTTTGCTTCTGTATTACCAATTTTGATAAAGAATATAAAAGGAGTGATATCTTTAGGAGGGGCAATTACTAATACAGATGTTTTAAATGCAAAATCACCTTTTCATTATATAGGTATTGTATCTGTTGATGATTATAATTTATTAGAAATGGAAGCTAATGAGAAGGTTATGAATCTTCTGGGGTATCCGAATCAACTTTTTGTTTACGATAATAAATTAAGTCCAACATTAATTGAATACATTGATAAAGCACTTGATATTTTTACATTAAGGGCTATGGCTAATGGCGATATATCAAAGGATTCTGTGTTTTTAAATACTTCATTTAAAAATAATATTGCTTTAATTAATAAATTAATTAATAAAAAAAAATTTACACAATCTTACAGTCTATCAGTAGAAACACAGGATGTTTATAGAACTCTTTTTGATATAGATACTTTGAAATCATTAGAAAAAAGAATTAGAAAAGATAAGCTGTATAAAACTATGGATCGATCACAATCGACCATGAAATTTAGTGAATCTCTTTTGCGAGAAGATTATGATTATTCAATTTATGAGGATACATCCACTTATAATTTTAATAATTTGGGTTGGTGGAATTATCAAATGCAAGAGCTTAACAAGCATGTAGCAAGTAATAACCCTTTCGAGAGACAAATGGGTAATAGGCTGATTGGTTTTTTGAGTTATTTGGTGGATAGTTATATTGCTGATTTAAATGTAGAAAAAGTTAAAGATGAAGAGGGATTAACCTTTTTATGGATGTTAAAAACAATTATAGATTCAGATAATTTCGAAGCTTATAAAAGTGTAATATCATACAGTGCTAAAAATGAAGATTATAGTACTTCTCTATATTATTTAGAAGAGCTTTTAAAATCTGGGTTTAAAAATAAAAAAGAAATTTATGCTATAGAAAATACTGCTCTATTGCGTATAACACCAGAGTTTAATGACTTAGTAGAACAGTATTTAAAAGATTCTCGTTACGACCTTAAGGAGCGATAAAATGAGGAACTTTGTTTTTATCCCAATCAATAACTAAACCTTTAGCTAAAGAGTCTGCTATTTCTTTTCCATATAAAAATTCACATAAATAGAGTGCAGCTTCAAAGCTTTTTGCGCCTCCTGCTGATGTTATGTATTTTCCATCATGAACAAAAAGAGAATTCCTTTTAATGTTTAAGTCAGGAAACATTTTTTGATATTTATCTAAATCTCCAGGGAATGTAGTAGAGGCAACAGTGTCTAATAAATTTGTTTTAGCTAAAACAAAAGCACCATCACAATGGCTTGTCATAAATAAAGCTTTTTCATCTACTTTTTTAACGAAACTAAGCATAACTACATCTTCTAAATCGGTGTCGATATGGTGTTCTGCACTTGGAATTACTAGAATGTCAATTTTAGGCAAATTCCTTTTTGTATAATCAAAATCGGGTAAAATTTTAATGCCTTCAAAAGTAGTAATAGGCCTTAATGTATTAGCTACCGTAAAAACATTCATTGCTTTTATGTTTTTACGATACTGAGTGTGTTGAAAAATATCAAATGGAGCTGTTAACTCAGTATTGTAAGTGCCATCCATAATAAGAAAAGCCACATTGTAACGATCTGGTTTTATGATTTTTTCTGCAGTAGCCTTATTATTACTAGCATTTTTGTCACTACATGAGTTTATCATTAATACTAACAATAGTAAATAAGGTAAATACGGCTTCATGGCTTTTATTAATTAAATCAAAATTACAAACAATAGATTTTATAAAGTAAACAAAAGTAAATTTGATGTTAAAAGTAGTTTTAATAATGTGATTAATGTCAATGTTTGAATTTAAAGTTATGTTGAAATAAAATCAATATTGTTGTATTTTTATAGATAATTAAATTGTTGGATATGAAATTTGTTTTGATTGCTCTTTTTGTTTTAATTACAGGTTGTAAACAAGAAAAAAAATATCATGACTTGTCTGATAATAGTGTTATACAAGACTTACCTAGTGGTGTTGCTAGTGTTTTAGAGTTTCAAAAAGAGTTAAATGAAGAATATAAAGACCCTAAAACCTCTCCATTATATAATAAAGATCGAAAAGATTTTACAGGATTAGATTTTTTTATGCCAGACACAACATTTATCGTAACCGCTAAATTTGTGCGTACACCAGAAGCATTACCTTTTTTAATGCCAACAACTACAGATCGTAAATCAACCGAAGTGGTTTATGGTATTGCTTATTTTAAATTAAAAGGAAAAGAATATCAGTTAGAGGTTTATCAAAACCCCGAGTTAACAGCTAGAGATGGCTTTAAAGATTATTTATTTTTACCTTTTTTAGATGCAACAAATGGTAAAGATACCTATACTGGTGGTAGGTATATTGATTTAAGAATTCCAAATTCAGATACGATTTCAATCGATTTTAATAAAGCTTATAATCCTTATTGTGCGTATAATAAAAAATATTCTTGTCCTATAGTGCCAACAGTAAATACGTTAGAGCTCTCTGTTTTAGCAGGAGTTAAATCATTTAAAAAGTAATAAAAAAAGGCCTGATTTTAGTCAGACCTTTTTGTGTACTATTCAATATTATATCATTAATGCTGATTCATTCTAAAATCAGGGTATGCATCCATTCCATGTTCATGAAGGTCTAAACCTTCCATTTCTTCTTCTTTCGATACTCTAATACCTACAGTTTTCTTAAGAATAAATAAAATAATAAAAGAAGTCAGACAGCAAAAACCACCTATTATAAATATACCTGCTAATTGATACATTATTTGAGCTCCGCCTGCTTTTGCTCCAAAAAAGCCAACAGCTAATGTGCCCCATATACCACAGATAAGGTGAACGGCTATAGCACCTACAGGATCATCTAATTTTATTTTGTCAATAAAAGCAACGGCACAAACAATTATAATACCTGCGATTAAACCAATTACTATTGCTTCATTCGGAGACATTAAATCTGCTCCAGCAGTTATACCAACAAGGCCGCCTAGTATGCCATTTAAAAACATTGTTAAATCAAGGTTTTTATAAAGAGCAAATGAAAAAATAAAAGCAGAAATTCCGCCAGCAGCAGCAGCTAATGATGTAGTCACTAAAACAAGTGAGGTTCCTGCTGGATCAGCAGATAACACTGAACCTCCATTAAAGCCAAACCAACCTAACCAAAGTATTAATACACCTGCAGTTGCAATTGGAATATTATGTCCAGGTATAGCTTGCGATCCTCCATCTTCATCAAACTTACCAACTCTAGGCCCTAGTAAAATTACGGCAATCAAAGCAGCCCAGCCACCAACAGAGTGGACTAAAGTAGAGCCAGCAAAATCGTGAAAACCTGCTTTTTCAATAACTTCGCCTGCTTCATTAACAGTATCACCTAGGGTAGATAGAAAACCGCCACCCCATTGCCATGAACCTACAATTGGGTAAACTAAAGCAAGGTATATTACTGTAAAAATCATGAAACCACCAATTTTAACACGTTCAGCAACTGCTCCAGAAACTATTGTTGCAGCTGTTGCGGCAAACATACCTTGAAAAAGAAAATCTGTCCAATAGGTATATCCACCTGACGCTGCATATTCAGCAGTCATTCCATTTTCAGGAGGAGTAAGTCCAAAACCTCCAAAACCTAAATAGCCATTAAAGCCTTCGCCTGGGTACATTAGGTTAAACCCAGCTATGTAATAAAGTAAAAGTCCAACACAAATAATAAAAAGGTTTTTGAATAATATGTTAATTGTATTTTTTTGTCTAGTAAGTCCAATTTCTAAAAAAGAAAATCCTAAATGCATGAAAAATACAAGAGCTGTACATATCATCATCCATATGTTATTCGCTGTAAATAATCCGTCAGTCATAATTTAATTCTTAGTTTATTCCAGCTTGTCCGCTTTCTTTGGTTCTTATTCTATAAGCTTCAATAACTTCTGAAACAAATATTTTTCCATCACCTACATTACCAGTACTAGCGGCTTCTAATATCGTATTTATTGTTTTTTCTAAAAACTCATCAGAAACTACAATTGTTAAGTATCTTCTTTGAATGTCAGAAGTACTGTATGTTATTCCACGATATACATGTCCTTGTTTTTCGTTTCCAACACCAGTTACATCCCAGTAACTAAAGAAGTTAACATCAATTTTATGAAGCGCTTTTTTCACTTCATCAAATTTAGACTTTCTGATGATTGCCTCGATTTTTTTCATAATAGATTGGTTTAATTATCTGTAAAAATAGAACAAAAATAATATTAACTCTTTTTCAATATTATAAGTCTATAAAAGGACTTGTGTTTAATTATCTGAAAATGAGTTATTTAAAATTCAAATTTTATTAGTTGAGTTGTTATGAAATTTACGTGTAATAAATAATTTGTGAGATTTGAGTATACAAACAAAGGAGGCTGTTCCTTAAGAACAGCCTCCTTATATAAACACTAAACAAAAATTTTATTAGAAAGAGTATATAGCAGCAATTAAGAAAGATGATAAACTTTTAGTTCCTTCTAAATCATTATTAAAATATATTTCTTCAGAATTACTATCTAAACGTAATTCAGGCTTTATAGTTAAATTTTCAATAGTGTAGCTACCTGTTAATGTCGCAGCAAAAACACTAGGGTCATCAGTACCATCTACACCATCAAAAGTTGAAAAATATTCACCTCTTAACCCAATAGTAAAGCTTTCAGAAGTAGCTAATTGTGGGTATAATGCAGCTCCTGCAAATCCAGCACCATCATTATCAGCATAAGCAGCGTTAATACCTAAGAAGAAATCTTCAGAAAGATCAAATCCACCAGTATAATCTACTTCGAAGCCTAATTTAGCTTTACCATCATAGTAGAAGTTTAAAAATTGACCAGAATATCCTAACTGAGCTCCTAAAGAATATGCTCCAGGAATAGAATTAGTACTAGTACCGTTAAAGTTTTCATCAGTAACATTCATAACAGCTAACATTAAGCTAAAATCATCAGATAAAGCAAAATCAGCTTTTAAACCAACATGTGAGAATGGACCACTAGAAAATAAGTAAGAAGTACTGTAGTTAAAGTTAGCAGCAGGTGAAATAACCTCGTACCCTAAATATGTATTAAAACGACCAAGTGTTAAAGTCGTTCCTTCGCTAACATTCCAGTAAGCATATAATTGGTTAACGAATACTCCTTGATCACCACCTACAGCATCTAAAGCTCTTGGTCCGAATGCTAAATCAGCAACAGCACCAGTTTTTTCACCTTCGTAAGATGCAATAACATTTGCCATACCTAAAGCAAAACCAGATTCGTTTGCAAACGAACTACCTGGAGCTTGTGATCCAACATCAGTTGAACTTAAATTTGTTCTATAGTAAGCATCAACAGTACCACTAATACTAAGTGGTTTTTTTTCTTCAGCTTCTTCTTGAGCTACTAATGTAGCGCCTACAAACAATGATGCTGCTAAAAAGATATTCTTTACGTAGTTTGTTTTTTTAATCGTCTTCATAATTAATAATTTAATAAGTCCTTTTTATATAAGGATGTTGAAAATGTTATTTAATTGATTGATAGACGGAGCGTTTTGTAAAACACTCCGTTTTATGTTTAATAAATTTCTTAATCGTTTATTGTAAACTCAGGGTATGCACTAGAGTCATGCTCATGAATATCTAAACCATCCATTTCTTCGTCTTTAGTAACTCTTAATCCAATAGTTTTCTTTAAGATAAATAATACGATGAATGAAGCAAAAGCAGCCCATAATATGTATGCTAATGAACCGTAAGTTTGTACTATTATTAAGTCAATGCCACCTCCGAAAGCTAAACCTCCGTCTAAAGCAAAAACACCTACCAATACAGTACCTATAAAACCACATACACCGTGTACAGATATTGCACCTACTGGATCATCAATTTTTAATTTTTTGTCGATAAATTCAATTGAGAAGACAACTAATGTACCACAGATTAATCCGATAGCTAAAGCTCCCCATGCATTTACAGCACCACAACCAGCAGTAATACCAACTAAACCAGCTAAAGCACCATTTAATGTCATTGAAATATCTGGTTTTCCGTATCTAATCCAAGTTAAAACTAATGCAGCAATTGCTCCGATAGCAGCAGCAAGGTTTGTGTTTATAATTACACTACCTACGGCAACTGTATTATCACCACCCCAAGCTAATTGAGAACCTCCGTTAAAACCAAACCAGCCTAACCAAAGTATTAATACACCTAATGCACCGTATGTCATATTGTGACCTGGTATTGCATTTGCTTTTCCATCTTTATATTTACCGATACGAGGACCAACTAATATAGCTGCAACTAAAGCGGCAGAACCACCTACAGCATGTACTACAGAAGAACCTGCAAAATCAACAAAACCAGCAACATTTAACCAAGCATCATCATCAAATGGCCAGTACCAGCTACCTGAAATTGGGTAAATGATAGTAGTTAAAATTGCAGAGAATATTAAATATGTTGAAAATTTTGTTCTTTCGGCTATTGCACCAGATACTATAGTTGCGGCAGTAGCACAGAATACAGTTTGGAAAAATAAGTTGTACCAATCTGTTGCTGTAAAAAAGAAATATCCTTGTTCTGTTGGGCTAGATCTAAAAAAGCCACCTAATATAGCATCGCTACCGTACATAATACCGTAACCTACAGCCCAAAACATAATAGAACCAATACAAAGGTCCATAATGTTTTTCATAATAATGTTACCAGCATTTTTACTGCGTGTAAAACCTATTTCTACTAATGTAAATCCTGCTTGCATGAAAAACACTAAAATAGCAGCAATTATAATCCATAATGCACCCATGTCACCGTTGATTGTTTCAACAGCTTTATCTAATGCTTCTTGTTGTACTTCTGTCATAATGATAGTTTTTAAAAGTCTTAATATTTTTAGTTAATTCCGGCTTGACCATTTTCTTTGGTTCTTATTCTATATGCTTCATTTACATCTGAAACAAATATTTTTCCGTCGCCCACATTTCCTGTGCTAGCTGTTTCTAAAATTGTATTAAGTGTTTTTTCTAAAAACTCATCAGAAACTACAATTGTCAAATAACGTCTTTGAATATCTGAAGTACTATATGAAATTCCGCGATAAACATGTCCTTGCTTTTCGTTTCCAACTCCTGTTACGTCCCAGTAACTAAAAAAGTTTACTTCAATTTGATGGAGTGCTTTCTTTACTTCATCAAATTTTGATTTTCGAATAATTGCCTCGATTTTTTTCATAATTGAATTGTTTGTTGTTGAGGCAAATGTATGTTAAAAACTTTAACACCCCTTAAATTTGATGGGTATCAGTTTTATTTTTACATATATAATAATTTATACCCTCAAATTTTATGGGTATGATCAAAATAATTCAATTTAAATATTTATTTATTTGAATTCACTTGTGTTTTTGCTTCAAAAAGTGGCTTAATTCAATTTTCTTAGTAGTTTTTTTAAGAATTGTTTAAAAACTAACAATAAATGGTGTTAATACTTTAAAATTTAAAAAAAGGGTAGTGCTCTGTGTTATTTATAACAAAGAGGGGAATTGTAATTGAGTTTAAAAAAATTAAGTAATAGTATTACTATATATTGTATAATATATAATGAGGTTGTAATTAAGGAATGTTATTACTAGAAGTACTTTGTGGAAGTAATTATTTTTAATAAATGATTTGCTTAGCGATATAAATACGAGCTAATTTTTTTTACTAGTTAAATAAATTTAGTAATCCAGACACCAAAAGATACTGCAGCAATACCTATTACTATACTTGAAATAGTATATATTGAAAAGTAAAAAATGTCTTCTGTTTTTAAGAAAGAGTAGTTTTCGAAAGCAAAAGTTGAAAATGTAGTAAAGCCTCCGCAAAAACCAGTGACTAATAATAAAGTTTGGTTTTGATTTAAAAAGTTGTTTTTAAGAGAAAGGCCAAGAAGGAAACCGATTAGTAGACACCCGATTGAATTTACAAAGAAAGTTCCTAAATAAAAATTAGATATTGTATTGTTAAATGTTTTGCTGATTAAAAAACGTAAAACAGATCCAAAACCTCCACCTATAAATATGAGCGCAATTTGTTTCATACCCTAAAAGTATAAAACTAAACTGCTTTTTGATACTTTGGTTCAATACTATTTAACGGATAAGTAGGTGTACTGTACATATTAGTGATAGTACGTTGTTGTTTTTTACTACTTCTGTTAACGCTAAACAATAAAAGAGCTGCATTTATTCCTATTAAAATAAATAAAATACTAAAGAAAGTTACCATATAACTGTTGTTTTAAGTAATACAACGCAAAAATACGTGTTTTCTTACAAAAAAGTTAAAATTGTTGTGAAGTGTTTGATTTTTGTGGTGAACGTAAGTAAAATGTTAATTATTGAGTAAATACTTAATTAAAAATAGTGTGATTATGAAAATAGCAAAGAATATACCAATCCATTTAACACCTTTGTAGTTTTTAAGATGTAGGTTTTTGTCTTTTTTATAAGTAAAGAAGATAATTATGCTAAAAGCAACGAAAAAAATAGCAGCGAATATTAATTGTCCTGTACTGAACATATTTTATATTTTTATGCAAAAATAACCTAATAATATATAGATGAAAAATAAACTTGACGCTGTAGCACTTTTTCATGAAACATTCGGGATAGGACTTTCTGATAAAATGAAAGCAACCTTAGGTAAAGATAAAAATATGCTTCGTTTTAATTTAATGGATGAAGAAAATAAAGAGTATTTAGAAGCTGCTGAAAACAACGATTTAGTTGAGGTTGCAGATGCCTTAGGTGATATGTTGTATATATTATGTGGTACCATCTTGGAGCATGGTATGGAGCATAAAATAGAAGAAGTTTTTAATGAAATTCAGCGTAGTAATATGAGTAAGTTGGGTAAGGATGGTAAGCCTATATATAGAGAAGATGGTAAGGTGTTAAAAGGTCCAAATTACTTTAAGCCTAATATTAAAGATATTTTAAAATAAAAGAAAAACCGCCAATTGGCGGTTTTTCTTTTTTACTTACGCTTCATGGCGCCATCCGAATTTATCTTCAGCTCTATTGTATTGAATATCTGTTATTCTTTTCTTTAAAGTAGAAGAGTAACTTTTATCTGTTAATTCAGGTAAATCGTAGTCTGTGTTTTTATGACCAAAAGTAGAGATAGGAGATATTACAGCAGCAGTACCTGCTCCGAACATTTCCTTTAGGCTTCCGTTTTTAGCAGCTTCAACAACTTCTTTAACTGTTATTTTTCTAACTTCAACTTTAATGTTTTCGTCTTCTGCAATTTGAATAATACTTTTTCTTGTGATACCATCTAAAATTCTATCACTAGTAGGTCCAGTGATTAAGGTATCATTAATACGAACAAAAATATTCATTGCGCCAGCTTCTTCAATATATTCATGCGTGTTGTCGTCTGTCCAAATAACTTGGTTATACCCTTTTTCAACAGCAAGTTGTGTAGGGTAAAACTGACCTGCGTAGTTGCCTCCAGCTTTAGCAAAACCTACACCGCCATTTGCAGAGCGAGAATATGTTTCTTCGATTAATACCTTTACTTTTCCAGAAAAATAAGATCCAGATGGAGCAAGGCAAATCATAAATTTATATTCATTTGCAGGCGAAGCATGAAAACCTTGGCCAGAAGCAAATATAAATGGTCTTATATATAAAGAGCTACCATCTTTAGTAGGAATCCAATTTTCGTCAACTTTTAAAAGTGTTTTAAGACCTTCCATGAAAAAGTTTTCAGGAATTTCAGGAATAGCCATTCTTTTAGCAGAAATGTTTAACCTTTTATGGTTGTCTAAAGGTCTAAAAAGCCAGACTTTTTCCTCTGTATCTTTATAAGCTTTCATTCCTTCGAAAATAGATTGTCCGTAATGAAATATTTTAGATGATGGGTCAAGAGTTAATGGGCCGTAAGGAACAACTTTAGGTGTTTCCCAAGCTCCATTTTTGTAATCACAAACTAACATGTGGTCAGAGAAGACACTCCCGAATGCTAAATTATCAAAATCTACTTGATCAATTTTTGAAGTCTTACTCTTTTCTACCGTAATTTGGCTTTTAGTGCTACTTTCCATTTGTTTTTTATTTAAAGGAATAAAATTAATGAAATATAATAATTACAGCTTCTTTTTTTCTTTAAAAATAACCAACTTTGTAACTATCGCTCAAAACTTGATATAAATGAAAAGAATTAACATATTAGTTGTGTTTACTTTATTGATTTTCTCTTGCAAAGAGCAGGATAAACAGAAGGAAGAAGGTTTAAATCCTGTTGAAAAGGTAAATTATGCTTCTTTTGGTGCATCTTTTAATGTGAAAGATGCTTTTAAAAGCGAGGTGATAACTAAAAAATATGAAAATTTATCTGCAAAAGACACTATTGAGACAAAATTTTCAGCAGTAGTAAGTGAGGTTTGCCAAGCAAAAGGTTGTTGGATGAAACTTAAATTAGATGGTGGAAGTGAGGCTATGGTTAAATTTAAAGATTATAGTTTTTTTATGCCCAAAGGTATCGCTGGTGAGCAAGTTGTAGTAAATGGGAAAGCTTTTATTGAAGAGATGTCTGTTCAAGAGCAAAGACATTATGCTAAAGATGGAGGAGAATCAGATGAAGCAATAGCTTTAATAGTGACACCTAAAAAAACATTTAGGTTTGAAGCTGATGGTGTATTATTAAAACAATAATTTGGAAAGAAAAATAATAAAAACATCAGACGGCTCTACTACAATACAAATTGTAGAATGGGATGAGCAATATCATTCTATACATGGAGCGATTCAAGAAGCATATCACGTTTTTATAAAAAATGGATTATCTCTTTTTGAAAATCAGATGGTAAAAATTTTGGAAATAGGTTTCGGTACAGGTCTTAATGCTATCATAACTAAAATTGAGGCAGAAAAATTTAATCTAAATATTGATTATACAGGTGTAGAGGCTTATCCTGTTAGTTCAGACGAAATTAGCCAGCTTAATTATATAGAACAATTAAAAGCTGAGCCATACGAGAATCAATTTAATGTAATGCACAAGTCTGAATGGGAAACCTCTTCTTTTATTTCAGATGATTTTCAATTAACAAAGCAGCAAAAAGACTTTATGGAGATAAATGATAAGGATACTTATAACCTTATTTATTTTGATGCGTTTGGAGCAAGAGTTCAGCCTGAATTATGGACAGAGTCAATTTTTAAAATCATGTTCGAAGCTTTACAGGAAAATGGTGTGTTAGTTACTTATGCAGCAAAAGGTAGCGTGCGAAGAGCAATGCTTGCTGTAGGATTTACCGTAGAACGTTTAGATGGCCCGCCGGGCAAAAGAGAAATGCTTAGAGCAAGAAAAATAACGATATAAGTTATTGTAATAACTTTTTTTTGTGTGCCTTTAAGGGTAAAGTAATGTTATTGTAAATCAAAGTGTTAAACCTAAATTAAAGACTGTTTAGCTGCTAATTAAAATATTTATATTTGATAAAAATTGCTTATGAATATTTTAATAACAGGTGCTACTGGCTTAATTGGTCAAGAAATAGTTGCAGCATGTCATGCAAATAACATTGGCGTTAACTATTTAACAACTAGTAAAAGCAAAATAGTACATGAAAAAAATTATAAAGGATTTTATTGGAATCCTAGTGTTTCTGAAATAGATGTAAATTGTTTTGAAAATGTTTCTGCTATAATAAATTTGGCGGGGGCATCTATATCAAAAAGATGGACATCATCTTACAAGAAAAAAATTATATCAAGCAGGGTTTCTTCTTTAGAAACTTTATA
The DNA here is from genome assembly GCF_019021925.1 of Cellulophaga sp. HaHaR_3_176. Lineage (NCBI taxonomy): Bacteria > Pseudomonadati > Bacteroidota > Flavobacteriia > Flavobacteriales > Flavobacteriaceae > Cellulophaga > Cellulophaga sp. HaHaR_3_176. The sequence continues at coordinate 2,222,423 of NZ_CP058990.1, read as the reverse complement.
TAAAGGATTAACTAAGGTTGATTCATCAGCTATAGAATCTTTTGTATCAGCTTCTGCTATAGGTATATACCCATCTTCTTTAAGTAAATTTTATAGTGAAGATGAAGAGGTTAAGTCAGATGATTTTTTGTCGGAAGTAGTTAGTGTTTGGGAAGCTGCAGCTGATAAATTTCAAAGCTTTAATTTTTCGGTATCTAAAATAAGGGTAGGTTTAGTTTTGTCAAATAAAGGAGGTGCATTACCAGAAATGGCAAGGCCTATAAAGTATTTTGTGGGTTCTCCATTTGGGAGTGGAAAACAATGGCAATCATGGATTCATATTAAAGATTTAGCCGGTATTTTTTTATTTGCGATAGAAAACGAATTAAACGGAGCTTATAATGCAGTAGCATCTAACCCTGTTACTAATAAAAAGTTGGTAGATAAAATTGCAGAAAGTTTAGGGAGTAATATTTTATTACCGAAAGTGCCTGCTTTTGTATTAAAAGCTATACTAGGGCAAATGTCTTCAATATTATTAAGTAGCCAAAGAGTTAGCAATAAAAAAATTATAGGAGAAGGTTTTACTTTTGCTTTTGATAATGTGGGGAGTGCATTGGAATCTTTTTATAGTAAAAAAGACTAATGTATAAATGTCAGAAAATTGAATTTAAACTATAGGTTTTAAAACTATAATTAAGATAAATATACACAAAGCGCCGTTTGGCGCTTTTTTAGTGTAAAGTTTGGTGACATTTTGACATTTTTGAAGAATTGGCAGTACTTTTGCCAATTGTAACTTGCGAATGCAAAATTGAATTACAGATGAGCAAAAAAGATAAAACAGAAGATATATTAGACGAGAACGTTAATAACGAATCTCAAGAAGCCCAAACTGAGGATCAAAACACAGAAAATCAACAGGAATTAGAGGTTGAGGTAGAAGAACTTTCTGTTGAAGATCAGTTAAAAGAAGATTTAACCAAAGAAAAGGATAAGTTTTTGAGACTTTTTGCTGAGTTTGAGAATTACAAAAAAAGAACATCTAAAGAACGTATGGATTTATTCCGTACAGCGGGGCAAGAAGTAATTGTGGCTCTTTTGCCAGTTTCTGATGATTTTGATAGAGCAATGTTAGAATTAGCAAAATCAAAAGATAAAGAAATGTTTAAGGGTGTTGAGCTTATTCAGAATAAATTCACACAAGTACTTAAAGCAAAGGGATTAGAAGAAGTAGAAGCAAAAGCAGGAGATGTTTTTAATGCAGACCTTCATGATGCCATTACTCAAATACCAGCACCTGACAAAAAGATGAAAGGTAAAATCATTGATGTTATTGAAAAAGGTTTTAAGCTTGGAGATAAAGTTATCCGTCACCCAAAAGTGGTTGTTGGGAATTAAAAATAAGATATGAAGGAAGATTATTACGACATATTAGGTATTAGTAAAGGGGCTACAGCAGCTGAGATTAAAAAAGCATATCGCAAAAAAGCAGTGCAATATCACCCAGATAAAAACCCTGGTGATGCAAAGGCGGAAGATATGTTTAAAAAGGCAGCTGAAGCTTACGAGATTTTAAGTGACGATAATAAAAAAGCACGTTACGATCAATACGGACATGCGGCATTTGATGGCGCAGGTGGTTTTGGCGGTGGCGGAGGTGGTATGAATATGGATGACATATTCAGCCAGTTTGGTGATATTTTCGGCGGCGGTGGCGGCGGTTTTGGTGGCTTTGGCGGTTTTGGCGGTGGCGGAGGCCAACGAAGAGCTAAAGGAAGTAGCTTAAAAATTAGAGTTGCTTTAACATTAGAAGATGTTGCTAATGGCGTTGAAAAGAAAATAAAAGTAAAAAGAAAAATACAAGCAAGCGGTGTAACATATAAAACGTGTGGCGCTTGTGGTGGTAGAGGGCAGGTAACTAAAATTCAGAATACAATTTTAGGTAGAATGCAAACAGCAGCCACGTGTCCTACTTGTAGTGGTAGTGGGCAAATAATTGACAAAAGACCTAGTGAAGCAGATGCTCAAGGTATGATTGTTAAAGAAGAGACTGTTTCAGTTAAAATACCAGGTGGTGTTGAAGATGGAATGCAACTTAAAGTTTCAGGTAAAGGTAATGATGCTCCAGGTAATGGAGTGCCAGGAGATTTAATTGTTGCTATTGAAACATTAGAGCATGAAACTTTAAAACGAGAAGGCGACAACTTACATTATGATTTATATGTGAGCATTTCTGAAGCTGTTTTAGGAACATCTAAAGAGATAGATGCTGTGACAGGTAAGGTTCGTATAAAATTAGAACCAGGTATACAATCGGGTAAAATATTACGATTAAGAGGTAAAGGTATTGCTAGTCTTAATGGGTATGGAGCTGGTGATTTATTGGTTCACGTAAACGTATGGACACCGAAGACTTTAAATAAAGAACAAAAAGAATTTTTTGAAAAAATGCAGGACAATGAAAATTTTGTACCTAACCCAGAAAAATCTGATAAATCATTTTTTGAAAAAGTGAAAGATATGTTTTCATAAGTAGTTTGTAATTTTACTTATTAAAATAAAACGTATATTTGGTTTAACGTTGGTTCGCTAACGTTAATTTTCTTTTTCATAGCAATTTTTTTCCCATCCTTGATTTTATTAAGGGTGGGTTTTGTTTTTGTAGAAGTACGTGTGTTTTTTTAAAGACTAAATAGTTAAACAGAATACGTCTTTTAATCCAATTCTATATCTTTGATAAAATTGTTTACATGAACCATATTTTAGTAGCTAAAGAAGTCAGTAAAAAGTATGGAGATTATACTGCTCTTAATAATGTCTCTTTAGAAATTCCTGAAAATAGCATTTATGGTTTACTTGGTCCTAATGGAGCAGGTAAAACATCATTAATTCGAATTATTAATCAAATAACGCATCCTGATCAAGGCAGTGTTCTTTTTAATGGAGAACCTTTGTCGCAAAAACATATTGCGATGATTGGTTATTTACCAGAAGAACGTGGATTGTATAAAAGCATGAAAGTCGGTGAGCAAGCTTTATATTTAGCTCAACTAAAAGGTATGTCTAAAGCTGATGCAAAGCAGAAATTAAAATTTTGGTTTGATAAGTTTGAAATAGGAGATTGGTGGGGTAAAAAAGTACAAGAATTATCTAAAGGTATGGCTCAAAAAATACAGTTTATAGTAACTGTTTTGCATGAGCCTAAATTGTTGATTTTTGATGAGCCTTTTAGTGGTTTTGATCCTATTAACGCAAATATGATAAAAGACGAAATTTTAGAGTTAAAACGAAAAGGTACTTCAATCATTTTTTCAACTCATAGAATGGAATCTGTAGAAGAATTATGTGAGTATATAGCCTTAATACATAAATCTGAAAAAATATTAGATGGTAAGCTTTCTGATATTAAAAAAGAGTATAAAAAGAATATTTTTGAGGTAGGTATGCATACTGATAATGGAGTAGAAATTTTAACAGATTTAAAAGAACACTTTGCTATTACAGATGATATTTTCGATAGTAATGAGAGCCAATTAAAATTCAACTTACAATTATCATCAAACAATACAAAAGAAGTTTTAACTCATTTATCTTCAAAAGCACCTATTAATCACTTTTTAGAGCAAATACCTTCAGCAAACGATATTTTTATACAAACTATAGAAAGTAAAAATTCTCATGAATAAATTATTTTTAATTATAAGACGAGAGTATTTAGCCAAAGTACGCAATAAGTCGTTTGTTATAATGACCTTTTTAAGTCCAATTTTAATGGTGGGTATGGTATTGTTAATTGCTTTTCTAACAAAAGTGAATGATAGTGAAAAACATATTATTACTGTTTTAAATGAAAGTGATTATTTTGGAAACGAGTTTATAACTACAGAGACAACATCATATATAAATTTTAAAAACATCTCGTTAGAAAAAGCTTTAGACTCTACAATTAGCATGGGTAACTACGGATTGTTATATATACCCGATGCCTCAAATTTAGAAGCTATAGCATCAAAAACATTTTTTTATACAAAAGAAGCTCCAAGTACTACTGTTGTTGAAAAATTAGAAAATATTTTTAAAAGTAGACTTGAAGAAAGTAGGTTGCAAGAACTTGGTGTTTCAAAAAAGGATTTTACGGAAATTACAAATAGTTTTAACATACATACATCTACATTTTCAGGAGAGTTAAACTTAAAAGGAATTAATGAAATTAGAGCATTTATAGGTGGTGGCTTTGGTTATTTAATAATGATGTTCATAATCATTTACGGTAGCTTTGTTATGAGAAGTGTTATTGAAGAAAAAACAAGTAGAATTATAGAGGTAATTATATCATCAGTTAAGCCATTTCAATTGATGATGGGTAAAATTATAGGAACTTCTTTAGCAGGGATAACACAATTTGCAATTTGGATTTTTTCAGCATCATTACTACTTACTGTTTGTATATTTATTTTTGATATAGACCCAGCCGTTTTAAGTGGTGCAAACCAAATGCCAGGTGGCGGCGCAATGCCTATTCCATCAATATCTGGAGTGAATGAGAAAGTAATGACATTAGGGGTCGAGATATTAAAAATTCCTTGGTTAATGCTTATTACCTTTTTTGTAGTGTATTTTCTTTTAGGCTACTTAATCTATAGTTCTATTTATGCTGCAATTGGTGCCGCAGTAGATAACGAAACAGACACGCAACAATTTGTATTGCCAGTAATAACACCGTTAATGTTAGCTATATATGTGGGTTTCTTTTCTGTATTTAATAATCCGCACGGTCCAATAGCTGTAGGTTTTTCATTGTTTCCATTAACATCTCCTATAGTTATGTTAATGAGGTTGTCTAGTGGTTTAGGAGAAGGTGGAGTACCAATTTGGCAGTTAGTAGTATCTATTCTATTATTAATTATTACATTTATTGGAATAGTTTGGTTAGCTGCTAAAATTTATCGTGTAGGTATTTTGATGTACGGAAAAAAACCAAGTTATAAAGAAATTTATAAGTGGTTAAAGTATTAAGTATATGATACAAGATAATGCTGAAAAAGTTAAAGACATATTAGAGGATGATGTTTGGGGCGGTATAAAGAATTTTCTTGATTGGGGTATCCGTTTTGGTAAAGATGAAAAAGAAATTCATATTACTATTGGCTTAATTTTACTATTAATATTAGCTTTTATTATCACAAGCTTTGTCTTAAAATGGTTGCGACATGTTTTTACTCGTAACATGCAAACCGATGATAAAAATAAGTTTGTCAGTGTTTTTAAATTTATGAGATATGTGGTTTATCTTATTGTAATTGTTTTTACAATGAGTGCTGCGGGTATAAATATAACAATACTGCTTACGGCTTCCGCAGCTTTATTTGTGGGCCTAGGTTTGGCTCTACAAGAGTTATTTCAAGATGTTATTGGAGGTGTTTTTATAATAGTTGATAAATCTTTAAGTGTAGGAGATATTGTAGAAGTTGATGGTAAAGTTGGTAAGGTTTTTGAAATTAAATTAAGAACCACTAGATGTATAACTAGAGATGATAAGGTTATAATAATACCAAATCATAAATTTATAAATGAAACAATATACAACTATACGCAGAACCATAAAACAACACGAGAAACAGTAAGAGTCGGTGTGGCTTATGGTAGTGATCTGAATTTAGTAACGAAAATTTTAGAAGATTCGGTGATCTCATTAAAAGGTGTTTTAAAAAACCCTAAACCATTTGTGCTTTTTGAAGATTTTGGAGACTCTGCATTAATGTTTGCTGTGAACTTTTATATAAGTGATAGTTTTTCTGATCCTAGAATAAAAAGTGCCGTACGGTATAATATTGATGCTAAGTTTAAAGAGAATAATATATCTATTCCTTTTCCACAGCGCGATGTACATATTAAAAATAGTTAATTATAATTTTTTAAATGAATCAAGAAACTTTCATTCGAAAATTAAAAATATAAAAGCATGTCAAGAATACTAGTAATAGAAGATGAAGCTGCGATTAGAAGAGTTTTAGTTAAAATTTTATCTGAAGAAAGCGATACTTATATTTTAGAAGAAGCAGAAGATGGGCTAAAGGGTATCGAGACACTTAAAAAAGAAGATTATGACCTAGTGCTTTGCGATATCAAAATGCCAAAAATGGATGGTGTTGAGGTGTTAGAGGCATGTAAAAAAATAAAACCAGAAATACCTTTTATAATGATTTCTGGACATGGAGATTTAGATACAGCAGTAAATACGATGCGTTTAGGTGCTTTTGATTACATATCAAAACCACCAGATTTAAACAGACTTTTAACTACGGTACGTAATGCATTAGATAAAAAAGAATTAGTATTAGAAAATAAAATTTTAAAAAAGAAGGTCAGTAAAAATTATGAAATGGTAGGCGAGAGCGATGCTATTGGAGTAATAAAGGACATGATTGAAAAGGTGGCACCTACAGATGCTCGTGTATTGATAACGGGACCTAATGGTACAGGAAAAGAACTTGTTGCGCATTGGGTTCATGAGAAAAGTTCGCGTAGTAGTTCTTCATTTATAGAAGTAAACTGTGCGGCAATACCTTCAGAATTAATTGAGAGTGAATTGTTTGGGCATGTTAAAGGTGCTTTTACTTCAGCTGTAAAAGATAGAGCAGGTAAGTTTGAAGCGGCTAATAATGGAACTATTTTTTTAGATGAAATAGGAGATATGAGTTTGTCTGCGCAAGCAAAAGTGTTGAGAGCTTTGCAAGAAAGTAAAATTTCTAGAGTTGGATCAGATAAAGATATTAAGGTAAACGTTAGAGTTGTAGCAGCAACAAATAAAGATTTAAAACTAGAAATAGAAGAAGGTAGGTTTAGAGAAGATTTATACCATCGTTTAGCGGTTATCTTAGTTAAAGTTCCTGCGCTTAATGATAGAAGAGAAGATATTCCTTTACTTATAAATCACTTTTCAAAAAAAATAGCATTAGAGCATGGTACATCTCCCAAAACATTTTCTGATGAGGCTGTTAATTTATTAAAGGCTTATGATTGGACAGGAAATATCCGTGAATTAAGAAATGTAGTTGAAAGGCTTATAATTTTAGGTAATACAGAAGTAAATGTTGAAGATGTAAATTTATTTGCTAGCAAATAAATTTATTTACAGTTTTCTAATTTTTTAAGAGCTTCTGCAGCTATAGCCTTAGTGCGTAAATGATAATATTTTTTACCTTCACTAAGGTTCTCTTTTAAAAGTTCTTTTTCAGAAATATTAAAAACCCTTTGGGTAAATGTTTTTGCTTTCCCACATTCGATTGTACGAACAACGTCATCTAACGATTTTTCAAATTTAACAAGAGAAGAATCTATTTTTTGGTGTAAATAACGATCATTTGGTATTGGAGATCCTTTCTTTAAATTTTCGTCTGTTTTCGTATTTAAACTTAACACACCATTTTGATACTTACTTTGGTGAGTATGGTGTTCTTGTAAAGACTCTAAACTCGAAGCTGTATTTTTTAAAGACCTGTTCAAGAATATTCTGGCATTTCCTAAATTAGAAGTTTTTGTAGACATTACTAAATTGTCTAAACTTGTAAATAAATTTTTAGAAGCATAGCTACAACCGCAATCTTTTAGTTTTTTCTTAGTTTTTTCAATAGCATTAATAGCTTTATATATCTGATATTTGGTTTTATTGAGATCAGTCTCTAGTAAAGCTTTTTGTGTTTGCGATGATATATATTCTATATTAGAACCTACGTATTCACAAGCTCTATCTTCTTCTTTATTGAAAGAGGATAAGAATATAAATAGGAAAAAAATAAGTAGTAAGTACTTGATTTTCATAGGTTGTAAGATTAATAAGTAACATTTGGGATGTAACTTATTGCAAATATAAGGCACTGGTTTTAAGTGCTTCAATTTTTTCGACAAAATACTTTTTAGTAAGGACGAGTAATTTAGATTAAATGTTTTACAGTCTTATTTCTTAAATGTTTAATTATTTATTTTATATTCAGATTATGAATAAAATTAAATCAGAAAATTATAGCGTTAATCAGCCCGTAAATCTAAAAGATATTTCAACTTTTGAAAACTTTGACTCAGAAGACAAAGAGTTAAAAAAAGAATTACAAAAGGTAAGAAAGGAATTAGGTGAATTACAAGATGTGTTATATGCACATGGAAAATATAGTGTTCTAGTTTGTTTACAGGGTATGGATACTGCTGGTAAAGATAGTCTGATAAGAGAAATATTTAAAGATTTTAATGCGAGAGGTGTTGTTGTACATAGTTTTAAAGTGCCGACTGAGTTAGAGTTAAAACATGATTACTTATGGAGACATTATATAGCATTACCCGCTAAAGGAAAATTTGGAGTTTTTAATAGAACTCATTATGAAAACGTTTTAGTAACAAGAGTGCATCCTGAATATGTTTTAGGTGAACATATACCAGGTATACATACTGTAAAAGATATTGACGATAAATTCTGGGAAAAACGCTTTAGTCAAATAAATAATTTTGAAAAGCACATAGCTGATAATGGAACTATAATTTTTAAATTCTTTTTGCACTTGTCAAAAGAAGAACAAAGACAAAGATTGTTAAGAAGGTTAAACCTAAAAGAAAAAAACTGGAAGTTTTCTCCGGGAGATTTAAAAGAAAGAAAACTTTGGGATACATACCAGGCATGTTATCAAGATGCAATAAATAAAACTTCAAAAAAACATGCACCGTGGTTTGTAATCCCAGCAGATAATAAAAAGGCAGCGCGTTTAATTGTGGCAAAAACATTATTAGAAGAGTTAAAAAAATACAAAGATATTAAAGAGCCTGCCCTTGATGATAAAATAATGGCTAATTTAGAAGTTTATAAAAATCAATTACAAAACGGAGAATAATGAAAAAATTAATTTTTGCAATTTGTTTTTTGCTAACGACAACAATTTTTTCGCAAGATTCAGATGAGGTCCAAATTAAATCTATTTACGATACGGCTTTATCAAACGGTAAAGCATACGATTGGCTTAATCATATATCAAATCAAATAGGAGGACGTTTATCAGGGTCTATTCAAGCTCAACAAGCAGTTGATTACACAAAAAAAGAGTTAGAAGGTTTAGGTTTAGATAAAGTATGGTTACAACCTGTTATGGTTCCTAAGTGGACTCGTGGTGCACCAGAGTTTGCGTATTTCGAATCTAAGCCAGGAGTTACAACAAATATTCCAATTTGCGCTTTAGGTGGATCGGTAAGAACGCCTTTAGGTGGTTTAAAAGCAAATGTAGTAGAAGTTAAAAGTATAGATGATTTAGCAATTTTAGGGAAACAACGTCTTGAAGGTCGGATAGTTTTTTTTAACAGACCTATGGAAGCGACAAACATTAATACATTTTCATCATATTCAGGCTGTGTAGATCAGCGATATGCAGGAGCTAAAGAAGCTGCTAAATATGGAGCTGTTGGTGTAATCGTTAGATCTATGAACTTAAGATTGGACGACTTGCCACATACGGGAGCTATGAGTTATGGTGATACTCCTGTTAATGAAAGAATTCCAGCAGCAGCAATTAGTACAAATGGAGCCGATTTGTTAAGTGTATCATTAACATTAAATCCAGATATTAATTTTTATTTTAAACAAAGCTGTCAACAATATGATGATGTACAATCATATAACGTAATTGGAGAAATTACAGGAAGCAAATATCCAAATGAAATAATGGTAGTTGGTGGTCATTTAGATTCTTGGGACTTGGGTGATGGCTCTCATGATGATGGGGCTGGATCTGTTCAGAGTATGGACGTTCTTAGATTATTAAAAGAAACAGGTTATAAGCCTAAAAGAACAATACGTGTTGTTTTATTTATGAATGAAGAAAATGGCCTTAGAGGTGGTAGTAAATATGCTGAAATAGCAAAAAACAAAAAAGAAAATCATGTTTTTGCTTTAGAGAGTGATTCTGGTGGTTTTTCTCCTAGAGGTTTTTCTTTTGACTGTACAGAAGAAAATTTTAATAAAGTACAAGAGTGGAAGCCCTTATTTGAACCTTATTTAATACATATGTTTGTGAAGGGGTTTGCTGGGGCTGATATTGGCCCTTTGAAAGATAGTCAGATGGTGTTAGCGGGTTTACGACCAGATTCACAACGTTATTTTGACCATCACCATGCTGCAAACGATACGTTCGAGCATGTAAATAAAAGAGAGTTAGAATTAGGAGCCGCAACAATGGCAAGTTTGGTTTATTTATTTGATAAATACGGTGTAATTAAAACTACCAAGATTATTAAAGGCTAGTTTTCTAACACAAAACAAAGTATTACCTTTGTGGCTCATAAAAAAAATAAAATGAAAGACGGAATCTACGCAAAATTCAATACTTCAAAAGGAGAAATTTTAGTAAAATTAACACATGATAAAACGCCAGGAACAGTTGGTAATTTTGTGGCCTTAGCAGAAGGTAATTTAGAAAATAAAGTAAAACCTCAGGGTACACCATATTATGATGGTATTAAATTTCATAGAGTAATTCCTGATTTTATGGTACAAGGTGGTTGTCCTTTAGGTACAGGTACTGGCGATGCTGGTTATAAATTTGATGATGAATTTCATCCAGATTTAAAGCATGATACTCCAGGAGTGTTATCTATGGCTAATGCTGGCCCAGGAACAAACGGAAGCCAGTTTTTCATAACTCACGTTGCAACACCATGGTTAGATAATAAGCATACTGTTTTCGGAAATGTTATTGAAGGTCAAGATATTGTTGATGCAATTGCTCAGGGCGATAAAATAGAATCTTTAGAGATTGTTAGAGTTGGGGCAGAAGCAGAAGCTTGGAATGCTGTTGAGTCTTTTAGAACTTTTGAAGGGTCTAGAGAAAAAAGATTAGCAGAAGAAAAAGCAAAGCAATCAGCTGAATTAGATGAAATATCTGCTGGCTTTTCAGAAACAGAAAGTGGTTTACGTTATAAGATAATTCAAAAAGGAACAGGTGCTAAAGCTGAAGCAGGAATGGAAGTTTCTGTTCATTATGAAGGATCTTTGGTAAGCGGGACTGTTTTTGACTCTTCTTATAAGAGAAAAGAACCAATTGATTTTCAAGTAGGAGTTGGTCAGGTAATTAAAGGATGGGATGAAGGTATTTGCCTTTTAAACGTAGGAGATAAAGCTCGTTTTGTTATTCCATCTAACTTAGGTTATGGTAGCGCAGGAGCAGGAGGGGTTATACCACCAGATGCAATATTAATCTTTGACGTAGAGTTGATGAAAGTAAGTTAATTTTTAAAATTAACCATAATATAATAAAAGGGTTCCAATATGTTGGAACCCTTTTTATATTTTATTAGATTTTCTATTTACACTTAAAATAAGTAATAATAAGTTAACAACAATAAGGCTACAAAGAATACTAAAGAATGTGGTCATATCTTCTATTTTGGTGGTTGTTATAATTTAACTTTTAAAAGAATAAAACTTATTAATGAAGCTTTCGTTTTTAATAACAAGTAGCTGTAATTAAAGTGAGGCAATTCAAAAATTTAAAAATGGCTTTATTCTAAGATAGTTAGTTAGGTCGTTTTTCATGTAGATGTAAAATGAAGAAAAACGTTGCGTCAAAAAGAGATAAAAATATAAGTTTTTTTTGTCAGACAAATTTTTTAGAGGAAATAACGTTTATTTTAGTTGAGTTTTATCCAATAAAAAAGCCCAACCTAGTGGTTGAGCTTCTAACAAAAAAAAGTTGTTACGTATCGTATGTATTAAAGTACTTTAACGTTTACTGCGTTCAATCCTTTTTTACCTTGTTGTAATTCAAATTCTACAACATCACCTTCGCGAATTTCATCAATTAAACCTGAAATGTGTACAAAGTGATCTTCGCTTGAGCCCTCTTCAGTGATAAATCCAAAACCTTTAGAATCATTGAAGAATTTTACTGTTCCTTTATTCATTATAAAATATTAAAAAAATTAATTAAGTAACAAATATAATATATTAAAATTTAACTTAGTGATTTTTTGATAGTTATATTTTTTTCTTAACGTTTAATTAATTTAGTATCAGTTGTTTCTATAAATTTGGCTGAGGTGTCATTCTCAAATATGGCTTTATTTCTTCAACACCTTTAGAGAATATTTTCTTTGCATCTTCTGTTGCTATTGCTGGGCTTACAACAACATCATCTCCATTTTTCCAATTTGCAGGTGTTGCGACTTTATGATAGGCTGTTAATTGTAAAGAATCTATAACGCGTAACAATTCGTTAAAATTTCTTCCTGTAGATGCTGGGTAAGTAAGTATTAATTTTACTGTTTTATCAGGCCCAACTATAAAAACAGAACGTACCGTTAATGTGCTATTTGCATTCGGGTGAATCATGTCATATAAGTCCGACACTTTTTTATTTTCATCAGCTATGATAGGAAAATTAACTGTAGTCTCTTGAACCTCATTAATGTCTTTAATCCACTCTACATGCGAAGCTGCTCCATCAACACTTAAAGCAAGCATTTTTACATTTCTTTTATCAAATTCTGGTTTAAATTTAGCAGCAGTACCTAGTTCAGTTGTACATACTGGTGTGAAATCTGCAGGGTGAGAGAAAAGAATTCCCCATCCATCGCCTAAATAATCATAGAAATTTATCATTCCCATTGAGCTATCTGCTGTAAAATCTGGAGCTACATCTCCTAATCTTAATGTTGCCATTTTATATTGTTTTTTAAGTTTAATATTATTGTCCTATAAAATTAGTGGATTAAAAGCCATTTCTTCATTATAAGAGGTTAAAAATCTATTAAAATTTTCTATTTTTAAAGTATGATAAATACTTCTATGGAAAAATTACAATATCCGATAGGTGCTTTTGAGTGTCCTGAAAATATTACAAACAAGCATGTTAATAAATGGATTAAAGATTTAGAACTTTTACCAAATCGTTTGTCTGCTTTGGTAGAAAACTTATCAGCAGAGCAGTTGAATACGGCTTATAGACCAGAAGGTTGGACGGTGAGGCAATTAGTACACCATATTGCAGATAGTCATCATCATAGTTATACTAGGTTTAAATGGGCTTTGACAGAAAATAAGCCGATGATTAAAGCATATGAAGAAAAAGATTGGAGCGAGCTCTTTGATGCAAAAACGGCACCTATAAACCTTTCTTTAGATTATTTAATAGCACTACATGCTAAGTTGGTTTATTTACTTAAAGGATTATCTGAAAAAGATTTAGAGAAAAAATTTATTCATCCAGAAAGCAAGGTAGAAATAATTTTAAAGAAAAATATAGGAATATACGCTTGGCATAGTAACCATCACTTAGCCCATATACAAGGTTTATTAGATAGAAATGGATGGTAATTTATTTTAAGTCTTTGTGTTGCTAATTTTTAATAATTATAGATTTATTATTAAAAAGCGACTCTATTTTTATTTATTAACGCAAAGGTCTTTATATTTAAATTTTAATTAATAATTTATGGAAACACTTAGTTGGTCTGATTTTTCTAAAGTTGATATGCGTGTAGGAACTATAATTTCGGCAAACGAATTTCCAGAAGTTAGAAACCCTGCTTATAAGCTAGAAATCGATTTTGGTAGTGAAATAGGTATTCGTAAAACTTCAGCACAAATAACAACAGTTTATAGCTTGAATGAACTTATTGGTCGTCAAATAGTAGCTGTAGTTAATTTTCCTAAAAAGCAAATTGCAAATTTTATGAGTGAATGTCTTATATTAGGTGCTGTTGATGGTAAAGATGTAACCTTACTGCATCCTGGTTTATCGGTCAAGAATGGTTTAAAGATATCATAAAAATTTGTCAGATTCTATTTTAGATAGCATACATATAAATTTTGATTCCCAATCGCTATGGGTTTTAAATTCAGCCTTGGCATTAGTAATGTTTGGTATTGCTTTAGATATTTCTATTTCAGATTTTAAAAAATTAGCTAAAAATCCTAAACCTATTTTTATAGGTGCTTTTAGCCAGTTTTTTATGCTTCCTTTAGTTACTTTTTTACTCGTTTTAATTATAAAACCGATACCTAGTGTAGCATTAGGTATGTTTATGGTTGCAGCTTGTCCAGGGGGGAATATATCTAATTTTATAACACATTTTTCTAATGGTAATTCTGCCTTATCTGTATGCTTAACAGCAATAGCAACCTTATTAGCAGTATTTTTGACTCCTTATAATCTGAATTTTTGGGGTTCTCTTTATTCGCCTACAGCTGTTCTTTTAAAGCAAGTTGCAATTGAGCCATTAGATATGGTTAAGTTGGTTTTCTTGTTATTAGGTATTCCTCTTTTTTTAGGAGTATTAATTAACCATTACAAGCCAATATTCGCAAAAAAAAGTGCTTATATTTTAAAATATGTTTCGTTAGTGTTTTTTATAATTTTAATATTTTTAGCTCTTTATAAGAATATAGATATTTTTTTAAATTATATATTATATGTTTTTTGGATTGTAGTAATACATAACATAATTGCATTTGCCACAGGTTTTTCTTTAGCAAAAGCCTTTGGCTTATCAGTAGAAAATACAAAAGCTATTACTATTGAAACAGGAATACAGAATTCAGGTTTGGGACTTTTATTAATTTTCACCTTTTTTAATGGATTAGGAGGTATGGCTTTATTAACTGCTTTTTGGGGTATTTGGCACTTAATTTCAGGTTTAGTTTTAGCTAATTTGTGGCGCAATAAAAATAATATGATTAAAAGGAAACTAACTTGAGGAGGTTTGTATATAAAATAACAAGAGTTGTAATTAAGCTTTTATTGCACGTATATTTTGGAAAAATAGAAATTAATGGGCTATCTAATATTCCGAAAAATAAACCAGTCCTATTTTTATCTAATCATCAAAATGCATTTTTAGATACTATTTTAATTGCAACAGATTGTAACAGGAGTCCTTATTTTTTAACTAGATCAGATATTTTTAAGGATAATTTTTTAAACAAAATATTTTCTTTGTTTAAGATGATTCCAATTTATAGAATAAGAGATGGAGTAGATGCTTTAAAAAATAATAGTAGGACGTTTGATCTTTGTTCAGACTTATTTAAAGAAGATAAATCTATAGTTATTTTTCCAGAAGCAAATCATAATTTAAAAAGAAGAGTTAGACCATTAAGTAAAGGTTTTACAAGAATTTTAATTACTGCACTAGAAAAATATCCAGATTTAGATATACACTTAGTACCTGTTGGATTAAATTATAAAAATGCAAGTAAATTTCCAGATGGAGTAAGTATTTTTTATGGAAAACCAATTTTACTTAAAGATTTTTATCTTTCAGAAGATGGACAATTATCAAAAAATAGAGTTGTAGATATTGTGTTTGAAAGATTAAAGAGCTTGACAACACACATTGAAAATGAAGATAAATATGAGGCAACAATAATTAAGTTGGATGCAATTGGAGTAGATTATTTAAAGCCTGAAAGTGTAAATAAAACGCTAGATACTATTGCGGTATTTAATAGTTTTGAGGAATTTATAGAAACAGATGGTTGGTTCGATAAAATATTAATTACTCTATTTTATATATTTAATTTTCCGGTATTGATTATTTGGAAAATGATACTTAAAAAAAGAATTAAAGAAAAGGAATTTTTGAGTACAGCTCGTTTTGTTTTTTCAATAGTAGCTTTTTCTATTTACTTTCTAATTTTAGGATTTATTAGTTTTTATTGCTGGGGATTAATAGTTAGTATAGTTTCTGTTGGGAGCATTTTTGTTTTTAATATGATTTATAAAAAATTAGAATAAAAAAAGGCTCTTATTTATAAGAGCCTTTTTTGTGAATTTTAATAAATTTTAAATATCATCAAAACTAATATCAGTAAAACTTTCTGCTTTTGAAGTCTCGGCAGCGTTAATGTCTTCGCCTTCATAAGTATAATCATCTTCCTTTTTAAAATCTTTTTGATGACGTTCTGATATAACTTCAGATCCTTTTTCCTTAATAATATAACTCATCATTTCATCTAAATTATCTTTGAAAGCAGAAAAATCCTCTTTATAAAGGTAAATTTTATGCTTTTTATAATGAAAAGAACCATCATCATGCGTAAACTTCTTACTTTCTGTTACAGTAAGGTAGTAATCTCCTGCTTTTGTACTTCGAACATCAAAGAAATAAGTTCTTCTTCCGGCTCTTAAAACCTTTGAATAAATCTCTTCCTGATCCATTGTATCTTTTTCCCCCATTTTAAAAAAAATCTATAGTTAATCATTAGTGTGTTATCAAAAATGAAAAAAAAAAGCTAATCTAACAACTTTTTTTAAGATTCTTTATCTAATAGCTGGTCGTTGTATAAATTTTTAAAATATCCATCTTCCTCAATTAGAGAACTATGAGTGCCTTTTTGTAAGATTTCACCTTCTTTTAATATAATGATTTTATCTGCGTTTTTCGTAGAAGATACTCTATGACTGACAATTAAAGTGGTTCGATTTTTAGAAGCGTTTTTTAAATTTTGTAGTATTTTTTCTTCGGTTTCTGTATCTACTGCTGATAGGCAATCATCAAATAAATATATTTTCGGATCTCTTATTAAAGCTCTTGCTATCGATACTCTTTGTTTTTGCCCTCCACTTAATGTAAGGCCTCTTTCTCCAAGTACAGTATCGTATTTTTGACTAAAACCTACTATGTTTTTGTGTACCGAAGCTTTTTTTGCTACAGCTATAATTTCATCATCAGTAGCATCTTTTTTACCAAATTTTATATTATTTCTAATCGAATCAGAAAAAAGAAAAGCATCTTGTGGTACAGCTCCAATACTTTTTCTAATACTATTAAGGTTTAGCTTTTTAATTGGTATGCCATCTATTAAAATTTCTCCAGAACTTACATCATATAGTCTAGCAACTAAATCTAGTATAGTCGACTTTCCTGATCCTGTTTTACCTATAAAGGCTACAGTTTCGCCTTCTTCAATAGTAAATGATATGTTTTTAAGAGCTGTAATATTAGTATCTTCATAAGTGAATGTTACATTCTTAAATTCAATTTTGCCATTTATAAGTGTTTCTTCTGAGTATTCGTTTTTAATAGTAGGGAGTATATTTAAAAACTCATTAATTCTTTTCTGAGAAGCTTCAGCTCTTTGAACTATTGATGTTAACCAACCTACAACAGCTACTGGCCAAGTAAGCATATTTACATAAATTACAAATTCAGCAATAACGCCGATTGAATCTATTTCACCATTTATATATTGTTTACCACCAATATAAACAACAAAAATATTACTGATACCAATTAGCAAAATCATTAAAGGGAAAAACCATGCGTTAACTTTAGCAAGATTCATACTTTTTGTTTTGCCTTCATTAGCTAAGCTAATAAGTTCTTCATTAATTTTATTTTCTAACCCATAGGCTTTAATTACCGATATACCAGAAAAAGATTCTTGAGTAAAAGTAGAAAGCTTTGATAAAAATTGCTGAACAACAGTGCTTCGTTTATGAATAACTTTACTAATGTTATAAATTAAAACAGATAAAATTGGTAACGGGATTAATGTATAAGCTGCAAGTGTTGGGGCTGTAATAAACATTAAAGGTACAATACATGCAAAGAGTGTTATGGTATTTATACCATACATTAATGCAGGGCCAGCATACATTCTTACTTCACTTACATCTTCACTGATGCGATTCATTAAATCACCAGTTCTGTTTTTTTTGTAAAAATTTAGATTTAAAAATTGATAATGATCAAATACTTCATTTTTTAAATCATACTCAATGTATCTAGAAACTTTTATAATTGTTTGCCTCATTAAAAAAGTAAACAAAGCAGCAAGTAATGCTGTACCTAAAATTATAAGAATATGTTCTAAAAGTAGTTCCTTGGCTTCAGACTTACTGATGATGTCGTTTCCATAATCTTCAATAACTTTAATAGACTTTTTTACAAACGAAGGTGTAAACAATGAAAATACTCTTGCTACAATTGTAATAAATAAGCCTAAAAGTAATTGTACGCCGTATTTTTTTAGGTATTTGTTGATATATTTTAATTCCTTCATTTGCTGGTAACCCTAATATTTTGCTGTTTTTAAAACATTTTTACAAAGATAACTCATTGAAGTAAAAACAAATGTTATAAAACTTATAAGATATAATCAAACCTTTACTTAGTATTGAAAATATAGTTCTATTTTTGCGCCTTCAAGTTTAACCCATTTAAGTTCTTTAAAAATGCTTACAAGAAGGCATATTCGAGTAAAAGTAATGCAAGGTATTTATGCATTGACACGTTCTAATGACGATTCATTAGAAAAACAGCAAAAATTTTTAAAGTTCAGTATAGACAATACGTACTCTTTATACTTATTGATGTTGAGCATGTTAAAAGAGATTCACTCTTTGGCAGACCAACAAGTAGAACTTTCTTCTAATAGATATTTAGCTGATAAATCTAATGATTTTATAGATCGTAAAAGGTTTGTAAATAATAGTTTTATTAAACTAATAGCTGATAATAAATCTTTAGAGGCTGAATTAGAAAACCGTAATTTAAAACATTGGTATTTAAACGAAGAATACGTAAAACTACTTTATAAAGAAATTACAGCTAGTGATGTCTATAAAGCATATATGTATGCTGAGACAACTAGTTTCGATCAAGATAAGGCGTTAGTGGTAAGTATTTTTAAAAATATTATTGCACCTAATGAAAAAATCTACGATTATTTCGAAGACGATAAACTTACTTGGGTAGATGATATTCCTTTAGTAAACACTTTTTTATTAAAGTTGCTTAAAAAAGCAAAACCAGATGCTTTAGAATCTTATTTTTTACCACCTTTAATTAAAGATGTTGAAGATTTAGAATTTTCTAGAAGGTTATTAGCTAAAACATTATTAAATAATGAATCATTAGTAAAAGAGATAGAAGGCAAAACTCCTAATTGGGATAAGGATAGAATAGCAGATATTGATGCTATTTTATTAAAGATGGCTATTGCAGAGTTGTTAAATTTCCCTTCAATACCTGAAAGAGTTACTATTAATGAATACTTAGAGCTTGCTAAAGAATACAGCACGCCAAAGAGTAGTACGTTCATAAATGGTATTTTAGATAAGTTAGTTAAAGAATACCAACAAGAAGGTAAACTAAACAAAATCGGGAGAGGCTTATTATAAATATTGTTTATTTTTGTTTAAATCTTAAAATTATATATACAGATCATGAGAAAAATAGTTATCACATTAAATTTAGTTTTAGTACTAGCAATGGTTTCTTGTAAGGAAAACGCATCTAGTAAAATTAACACAGAAAATGTTGAAGTTGCTAGTGAAAGAGATGCTGCAGCTAAAAAACTTCCTGTAATGAGTTTCGAAAAAGTAGAACATGATTTTGGGAATATTGTACAGAATACGCCTCAAGAAACTGTTTTTACATTTAAAAATACGGGTGATGCGCCATTAATTATCACAGATGCAAAAAGTACTTGTGGGTGTACAGTTCCAAAAAAACCAAACGGTCCAATTTCTCCAGGTGAAACAGGAGAATTAGTAGTAAACTTTAATGGTTCTGGAGCTAATGCTGTAACAAAAGTTATTACAGTAACGGCAAACACAGCAAAAGGTACTGAGCAATTAAGAATAAAAGCATTTGTAACACCTAAAGATGCTGCGGCAGTAGGTCCATTAAAACAATCATAATCACATGTTAGAGAAATATCCTTTTTTACCGTTAATTGCCGTATTTGTAGTATTTTATTTTTTCATTTTAGCACCTCAAAGAAAGCGTGCTAAGCAAGAAAAAAAGTTTGCTTCAGAGCTTAAAAAAGGTGATAAAATTATCACTAAAAGCGGAATGCATGGTAAGGTTGTTGAATTGAATGATAAAGATGCTTCATGTGTAGTAGAAACTATGGCGGGTAAAATTAAGTTTGATAGATCTGCAATTTCTATGGAAATGAGTTCTAAACTTAACGCACCAGTTGAAGTTAAGAAAGAAGCTAAAAAATAATAAATTTATATTTTTTCAATAAAAAAAGCACCTTTTTAAGGTGCTTTTTTATTTTATATATAAATCATTCAAACCTCTGTTCTTAGCAATTGGTTTCTATAATTTTCTTAGATAGATTAGTTAATATAGAGGAAAACTAAAGTTTTATTTATTTCAGATAAATCTGAAAACTTCTAATGCTATATAAGTTTTTGTTTTATTATTTATTTTGCTTTTGCAGCAGTAAGTTCACAAATTTTCACAATAACGGCAACAGCACTCTCCATACTTTCAACAGGTACATACTCATATTTACCATGAAAATTATGTCCGCCAGCAAAAATATTAGGGCAAGGTAGTCCCATAAAACTTAATTGAGAACCATCAGTACCTCCTCGTATAGGTTTTAATATAGGTTTTATGTGTAATGCTTCCATAGCTTCTTTTGCAGTTTCAATAATATGAAAAACAGGCTCTACTTTTTCTTTCATATTAAAATACTGATTTTTTATTTCAACTGTAATAGCATCTTTGTAAATAGCATTTAAATCATCTCCAATTTTAGAAACTAATTTTTTTCGTTCTTCAAATTTATCTTTATCATGATCTCTTATGATGAGTTCAATTGTTGCATTTTCAATTTCTCCTGAAATATGGTGAACGTGAAAAAAACCTTCACGACCTGTAGTCTTCTGCGGTACTTCTTCAGCTGGTAATAATGACATAAAATCATTTGCAATAGTAATGGCATTTACCATTTTACCTTTTGCATATCCTGGATGAACACTTCTGCCTTTAATTGTAACAATAGCACCAGCGGCATTAAAATTTTCGTATTCTAATTCCCCAATTTGGCTACCATCCATAGTATATGCCCAATCAGCACCAAACTTAGTAACATCAAACTTATGAGCTCCTCTTCCAATCTCTTCATCAGGGGTAAATCCAACTTTAATAGTACCATGCTTAATTTCAGGGTTGTTAATTAAGTATTCCATGGCTGTAATTATCTCTGTAATACCAGCTTTGTCATCGGCCCCTAAAAGAGTTGTGCCATCTGTAGTTATTATTGTTTGTCCTTTATATTGTAATAAATCATCGAAATAATCAGGAGATAGGATAATGTTTTGCTCTTCGTTTAAAACAATATCTTTTCCATCATAATTCTTAATAATTTGTGGGTTAATATTAGTTCCTGAAAAATCAGGAGAAGTATCAAAATGAGAAATAAAACCTATAACAGGTATATCTTCTTTTTTTGTATTATTTGGTAACGTAGCCATTATGTAGGCGTTATCATCAATAGTCACATCTTGCATACCAATAGCTTTTAAATCGGCTATAAGTTTGTGAGCTAAATTCCATTGTTTTTCAGTACTTGGTGTACTTTCAGATGTAGCATCACTTTGAGTATCTATCTTTATATAGCTAATAAACCTATCTATAATATGTTGCATTTTTATTTTTTTATAAAAATACAATTTGAATTAATTAAATAGATAAGCTATTTGGTTTTTTAATTGGTAATTTTATAATTGTTTTAACAGTTTAAAATTCCTAAATTATAGTCATGATAAGTTTATTGAAGTTTATCAAAAAAAATAGGGTATAAATATGTAAAACAAACTCTATACTTATATATGTTAATACTAACTAATACTCAAATTTATGAAGAACAAACAAACACTTAAATTAATGTTACTCTTATCCTTTATGATTGGAGTGGTGAAGAATGTTGCTGCTAATAGTTTTTTAGTAGTAAGTGAAGATGAGATAGCACTAAGTAATGTTCTGCTAGAAGTACAGCAAGATATAAAAGGTACTGTTTTAGATGAAGATGGAGCGCCATTAGCAGGAGCTTCAATTGTTAGAAAAGGAACGACTAAAGGAGCTACAACAGATTTTGATGGGAATTTCACTATTGAAGGTGCTGTTGGAGATGTTCTTATTGTTTCGTATATCGGTTTCGAAACTAAGAATGTTACAGTTAGTGGTTCGAAAATGACAATACAATTATCTTCTGGTTTAGCATTGGAAGAGGTTGTAATTGTGGGTTCTCGTAATCCTAATAGAACAGCAACAGAGAGTACGGTACCTGTTGATGTTATTGATATGAAGGAGTTAAATAATATTGCTCCACAAGTAAACTTAAATCAGATTTTAAATTATGTTGCACCTTCATTTACATCAAATACACAAACGATATCAGATGGTACAGATCATGTTGATCCAGCTTCGTTAAGAGGTTTAGGTCCAGATCAAGTTTTGGTTTTAATTAATGGTAAAAGAAGACATACATCATCTTTAATAAATGTTAATGGAACATTTGGTAGGGGTAGTGTGGGTACAGATTTAAATGCAATTCCTGCAGCAGCAATACAACGTATTGAGGTTTTAAGAGATGGGGCTGCTGCGCAATATGGATCAGATGCAATTGCTGGTGTTATAAATATTGTTTTAAATAAAAGTGTGAACGAGTTAACAGCAACTGTTACAACTGGAGCAAATTTCTCTAAAAATGCAAATGATCAAACAGGTGGCGTAGATGGTCAGACAACTAATGTTGCGGCAAGTTATGGTTTGCCAATTGGTGAAAATGGTGGTTTTATTAATCTTTCTGGAGATTTTGATGTGCGTGATGCATATGGTCGTATGAATGAATGGGAAGGCACTATATTTAATCGTTACAACACTATAGAACGCCTTGCGGGAGCTGACGGTTATGATATTTCTAATTTATTAGATGATGATGTTGCAGATGTTATTCAATATACAGATCAGGCAGGGTTTGATAGAAATGGCGCAACAACTAAAGAAGATTTAAGAACAGTTCTTGGTGCTGATAATACAACAGCGGAACTAGCAGCAAGAGGCCAAGAAAGAAGTGATTATAATATGCGTGTTGGTCAATCAGCATTAAGAGGTGGGCGTATTTTCGCAAACTTGTCTATTCCATTAGATGTAAATGGTACTGAATTGTACTCTTTTGCAGGTATCAGTTCTAGAACAGGTAATTCGGCAGGGTTTTACCGTTTACCAAACCAAAGCAGAACATACACGCCAGCGTATATGAATGGATTTTTACCTGAAATTAATTCAACTATAAAAGACAAATCATTTTCTTTAGGGATTAAAGGTAAAGTTGGTGATTGGAGTGTAGATTTTAGTAATACATATGGTAAAAACTCATTTTTGTATACTATTGGTAATACTTTTAACGCGTCTTTACAGAATGCATCACCAACTTTATTTGATGCAGGTGGATTTTCTTTTTCTCAAAACACATCTAATTTAGATGTTACTCAATTTTTTGATGATGTATTATCTGGTTTAAACATCGCTTTCGGTGCAGAGTATAGAGTTGAAAATTATGATATTGTTAGTGGAGAGCCAGCATCTTATGGTCAGTATACAGCAACAGGAGAATTAATTACGGTTTCAACACAGCAAGCTTCTGAAGATTTTTTCGGAAACTCACGACCAGGTGGATCTCAGGTTTTTCCTGGGTTTAGTCCTAAAAACGAATTATCAAGAGGTCGCAATAGTGTAGCTGCATATTTTGATACAGAAGCAGATATTACAGATAAACTTTTAATGAGTTTTGCTACTCGTTTTGAAAATTATAGCGATTTTGGTTCTACAATTAACTTTAAATTAGCATCTAGATATAAAATTTCTGAAAATATAAATGTTAGAACAGCTTTAAATACAGGTTTTAGAGCACCATCATTACATCAAATTAATTTTAATTCAACATCAACTATTTTTGATCAAAATGGAGATCCTCAAGAGGTTGGTACATTTGCAAATGATAGTAGAGCAGCTAAATTATTAGGTATCCCTGATTTAAAAGAAGAAACTTCTCAAAGTGCTAGTTTGGGTTTAACAGCTAAAATTCCTAATGCAAACTTAACAGTTACTATTGATGGTTATATCGTTAAAATTCAAGATAGAGTAGTGTATACAGGTCAATTTGAAGGCCCAGGAACTGGAACTGAATTAGATAATTTATTAAGTCAAGCTAATGCAACAGCAGCTTCATTTTTTGCAAATGCAATCGATACAGAATCTAAAGGTTTAGATGTTGTAATTACTCATAAAACATCATTTGGAGATGATTGGAGATTAAAATCAGATTTAGCAGGTACTCTATCAAAAACTAAAAAAGTAGGCGATATTAATGCTTCTCAAGTTTTAACAGATGCAGGTTTAATAGATACTTATTTTCCTGAAGATAGTAGAGTTTATTTAGAAGAAGCTGTGCCAAGAACTAAAATTAATTTATCGAATAGCTTAACATCTCAAAAATTAGTTTTCTTTTTAAGAAATGTATATTTTGGTGAAGTTACAGAAGCAACAACAGTTATTGATAATCAGCAAGTATTCGGAGAAAAATTGGTTACAGATTTATCTGTAGGTTATAAGGCAACAGAAGCCTTGACTTTCACAATCGGAGCAAACAACCTTTTTGATATTTATCCAGACAGAGCAGAAGAAGCTTTTGGAAATAGAAGTGATGGTCGTTTTGATTGGTCAAGAAGAGCTCAACAATTTGGTATTGGAGGTAGATTTTTATTCGCAAGAGTAAGCCTTAATTTAAAATAAGATTAGTATTCAATTTTTACAATAGAAAAAGCCACTTATAAAGTGGCTTTTTTATTTTCAAATACTTTTTTTCTAAAACAACGTTATTAAGGTATATACTTATTCTCTATAATAAATTTTTAAGATGACTTACAAACATATAATAGCACTTTTTGTTTTTAGTTTAACTTCAGTTTTTGCAACATCTCAAGTTTGTATATTGGATATTGGGAGCAAAAATTCAGAAAAAGTAATTGAAACTTTTCAACTAAAAGAAAAGCAACTTGAAACTTTAAAAGTTTTGAAAGATGATGTGAAGTTAGCAACTGATGCAATTGATGAAAAAGTTAAAGTGTTATTAGAAACACATCCTCAGAGTACTCCAGAAGAACTTACTGTGTTGGCTGAAAAACATAAAGAATTAGAGGAAGAGATGTTCGGTGTGATTATTGAATACGATCAAAAATTGATTTCAATTTTTAATGAAAAACAATACGAAAGATATGTTTTACTATGTAATACAGCGAGTAGAACTCCAATTACGATTACTGAAGAGTAGTATTATTTTTTTTGATAAAAGTGGTGGTAAATAGTTAATTTCATTGGTGATGTTTGTATTTTTGCAAAAATTTCGCTGAAATGTATAAATTATTAATACGACCTATTTTTTTCTTATTTGATCCAGAAAAAATACACCATTTTTCATTTTCAATGATTAAATTTTTCGGAAAAATTGGTTTTTCAAGAATTTTCAGATCTATCTATTCAATAGAAGATAAAAAACTTGAGCGAAAATTATTTGGTCTTACCTTTAAAAATCCAGTAGGCTTAGCGGCTGGTTTTGATAAAAATGCACAACTATACAACGAGTTATCCGATTTTGGTTTCGGATTTATAGAGATAGGAACACTTACTCCTCAGCCACAAGATGGTAATCCAAAAAAAAGACTTTTTAGATTAAAAGCGGATAAAGCAATTATTAATCGAATGGGGTTTAATAATCTTGGTGTTTTAGAGGCAGTCAAAGAGCTTAAAAAAGAGCATAAAGTTATTGTTGGAGGCAATATAGGTAAAAATAAGGTAACACCTAATGATAAGGCTACGGATGATTATTTAAGCTGTTTTAATGCTTTATTTGAACATGTTGATTATTTTGTTGTAAATGTAAGTTCACCTAATACACCCGGTTTAAGAGAATTACAAGATAAAGAACCATTAACAGCTTTATTAAATCAGCTAAAATTAGAAAATTCTAAATTGGCAGTTATTAAGGATGCAAAAGAAAAGCCAATTTTATTAAAAATAGCACCAGATTTAACTGATGATCAATTGTTAGATATTATCACTATTGTAGCCGATACAAAAATTGATGGTATAATAGCTTCTAACACTACTATAGCAAGAGATAATTTAAAATCTTCAGAATCTCTGTTGAAAGAAAACGGAGGATTAAGTGGTAAACCGCTTAGAGAAAGAAGTACTGAAGTAATTCGTTTTTTATCAGAAAAAAGTAATAAGGCGTTTCCAATTATAGGGGTAGGTGGTATTAATACAGCAGAAGATGCATTAGAAAAATTAGATGCAGGTGCTGATTTAATACAACTATGGACTGGTTTCATTTATGAAGGGCCAGCTTTAGTTAAAAAAATAAATAAAGCAATTTTAGAAAAGCAAGCTTAATTATTTCGTCCAATAATCTACTACTAAAACATCATCTAAGTAAGAATCTAATAAAGTTCCGAAAGCTTTGTGATCTGGGTGAGGTAAATAAATTGCCCTATCAGCTTCGTTTTTAAAAGTTAAGAAAAAGCAATGAGTAAGTCCTTTATTAAGATTCTCTGGACTGTTGTTTAATCCCCATTCATAATCTAGTATTTGAGGTATTTTAGAGGGTAATTCGTTAAATGCATTTTCTATTTCTTTTATTTTTTCATCAGGAGCATTGTCTTTAAATTTAAAAAGTACGACATGCCTGAGCAGAGAGTCATTTTCTGATATCATCAAATTAGTTGTTTTGGGAGTTTTTGTTTCAAAAGTGTTGAAGCTTAAGAGTAATAATGAAGAAACAATTGTGTAAATAAATAATTTAAGATTCATGTTTTTTATACAAGATATAAAATAAAGCACAATCTTATTTGTATTTTGTAATTTCAAAAAGCATTATGAAATTTGAACTATCAAATACTTTTGGCATTTGTTTTAGCAACAGCTACACTAGCCGTATCTCCAGGACCAGATAATATATTTGTACTCACACAGAGTATTGCTAATGGTAAAAGAAAAGGCTTAGCCACTGTTTATGGCTTAATTTCTGGTTGTTTGGTGCATACATCGCTTTTGGCTTTTGGTGTTTCGGCATTAATAAAAGAGAATGAATCAATCTATTTTATTATAAAATTATTTGGAGCAGCTTATCTGGTGTATTTAGCCTTTATGGTTTGTAAAAGTCCTTCTGATATAAATTTGCAGCAGAAGGGTGTAACTGATAAATCAGATTTTCAGTTATTTAAGCAAGGTTTTATAATGAATGTGTTAAACCCAAAGGTTACCATTTTTTTCTTAGCTTTCTTTCCTGGGTTTTTATTTAGTGAAACAATAAGCGCATTATTACAGTTTTATATTTTAGGATTGCTGTTTATGTTTGTTTCGTTTATTATTTTTAGTTTAATTGCAATTCTTGCAAGTCAACTCTCAAGTTTTATTAAGGGAAATAATAAGGTTGGAGTCGTTTTAAAATGGCTTCAGGTATCTGTTTTCTTGGGTATTGCAGTCTATCTGTTATTTTCAAATAAATAGTAGTAATTTTGATAACTAGAGTAACTATAAAGCAATGTCTAATAAAGTTAAAATAGTTGAATGTCCGAGAGATGCCATGCAAGGCATTAAAACCTTTATACCTACGGCTGAAAAGGTAAAGTATATTCAATCGTTATTAGGTTGTGGTTTTGATACTATTGATGTTGGTAGTTTTGTTTCCCCGAAAGCAATACCACAAATGGTAGATACAGCAGAGGTTCTTTCTTTGTTAGATTTATCGAAAACAGAAAGTAAATTACTAGCTATTGTTGCTAATACTCGCGGAGCAGAAGATGCTGCAGCGCAATCAAAAATAGATTACTTAGGTTATCCATTTTCTATTTCTGAAAACTTCCAAATGCGTAATACGCATAAAACTATAGCAGAGTCAATTGATATTTTGAAAGAGATAATTGAAATAGCTAAATCGAATAATAAAAAAGTAGTTACTTATATTTCGATGGGTTTCGGAAATCCTTACGGCGACCCTTGGAATGTTGATATAGTAGGAGAGTGGACTGAAAAGTTGGTAAATATGGGGGTTGATGTTTTATCACTTTCTGATACAGTGGGCACATCAACCAAAGAAGATATTACATATTTGTTTTCCAATTTAATTCCTAATTATCCAAATATTGAGTTTGGGGCGCATTTGCATACAATACCAACTAAATGGCACGAAAAAGTAGATGCCGCATATAAGGCCGGTTGTAGAAGGTTTGATGGTGCTGTACAAGGTTTTGGAGGCTGCCCAATGGCTAAAGATGAATTGACAGGTAATATGCCAACTGAAAAAATGCTTTCTTATTTTACATCAGAAAAGGCTAGTACAAATGTAAATTGGATGGTATTTGAGGCTGCATATAATAAAGCTACCGAGTTATTTTCTTCATATCATTAATAAGCTTTTATTAGTGAAATCATAAATTTTAAGATTTATTTAGATTTATTATAAATAAAATTTGTCAAATCCATTTTTGATAATATATTTGCAATCGAAAGATTATTTATATTAAATCTTAATAAGTATAGTTATGAAAAAATTGCTTTTATTGCCACTTTGTGCAAGTTTATTATTTGTTTCTTGTGATAATGATGATAACGATTCTGTAGAGGAAATTGAAGGGATTACAAATCCTTCATTATACATGTTTGAAAGAGATGGTATCTCGACAGTGAGTTTTGATGGACAAACGACTAGAATTTTAATGGCAGGGGAAACGGTAGATGCACTTAGGGCTTTTGATACAGCAACTGAAACATCATTAAATGCAATGTTTGCTCATGAAGAGGGTGCTAATGACTTTTCAGATACAGCATTAAATAGTTCAGATAAAAGTTTAAGAAGTAAAGTAGCGGCATCTTCAGATTTTTTTGCAGCTAATACTACTGAGGCTGCAATTATAAAAGCAGATTTTGAGGGTTATATTGCAGGTCAAATTAATGAGGTTTTTCCTAATGAAAATACAGTTGCATCTGCAGGTGTTGCAGGTCAAATTGCTGATGGTACCTCAACAAGGTATGTTAATGCTAATGGTTTGGAGTACAATCAAATGTTTGCAAAATCATTATTAGGGGCTTTAATGACAGATCAAATTTTGAATAACTACTTAAGTACTTCTGTTTTAGATGCAGAAAGTAACCGTGAGAATAATGATAACGATGTACTTGAAGATGGAAAAACATACACATCTATGGAGCATAAATGGGATGAAGCTTATGGTTATATATATGGTACTTCTGAAAATATTGCCAACCCAAATTTAACGATTGGTGAAGATGATAAATTTTTAAATGAATATACAGGTCGTGTTAATGATGATGCAGACTTCTCAACAATCGCTTCAGAAATTTTTGAAGCTTTTAAATTAGGTAGAGCTGCGATTGTAGCAAAACAATACGATGTTCGTGATGAGCAAGCAGAAATAATTCGTGAAAAAATATCTGAAGTTATAGCAGTTAGAGGTATCTATTATCTTCAACAAGCAAAAACAAAAATTGTAAGTGAAGAAAGAACAGGTTCATTCCACGCATTATCAGAAGCCTATGGTTTTGTTTATAGCTTAAGATTTACTAGAAAACCAGGAACAAATACTCCATTTTTTAGTAAAGAAGAAGTTGATGGATTACTTTTACAACTTTTAGGAGATGGTGAAAATGGTTTATGGGATTTAGAGGCAGAAACAATAGAAGAAATATCAGAAGCTATTGCTGCTAAATTTGATTTTACTGTTGCACAAGCTGCAAGTGTTGAATAATTATATTTTACATAAATAAAAAATTAAGCCTTCTTTATAGTATAAAGAAGGCTTAGTGTTGATAAAAAGATTGGTATGAAAATGATGAAAATTTGGAGTTGTATTCTTATAGGATTAGTAGTTTTTGCTTGTTCTACAAGTGATGATGGAGAATCTGATGGTGGACCAGGAATTGAAGATTCTTTTGATAGAGGAGCAATGCTTATAAATTGGGCTGATAATATAATTATACCTGCTCATGAATCTTTTAATATTAGTGCTGCTGCTTTAGCCCAAGCTTCAACAGTGTTTACTGAAAATCCTAATGAAGAAAATTTACAAAGCTTACGTGATATATGGGTAGCATCTTATGATTCTTTTCAAAGTGTTTCAATGTTTGAAATAGGGAAAGCAGAAGAAATTAATTTTAGAAACCGTTTAAACGTATATCCTACAGCTGTAACAAATATAGAAAGTAGTATTACTAGTGGATCTTATAATTTTGCATTACCATCAAATATAGCTATTCAAGGTTTTCCTGCAATTGACTATATGATTAATGGTCTTGCAACTACAGATGTAGAAATAGTTAGTTTTTATAGTACGGGTTCAAATTCAGAAGGGTATAAAAAATATTTGAACGATCTTGCAACTACTGTTTTAGAATTATCAACAACAGTTTTATCTGATTGGCAAGGTAGTTATAGAGCTTCATTTGTTGCAGCAACAAGCTCTTCAGCAACAGGCTCAGTTGATAAATTGGTTAATGATTTTCTTTTTTACTACGAAAAATCGTTGAGAGCAGGTAAAGTTGGTATTCCAGCGGGTGTTTTTTCAACAGAACCATTACCTTTAAACGTAGAGGCTTTGTATAGTAAACAAATTGGAAAACAATTGTTGTTAAGTGCAATTGATGCAAGTCAAGATTTTTTTAATGGAAAAAATTTCAATTCAAATGAAACGGGTTTAAGTCTAAAAGCATATTTAGATTTTTTAAATACAATTAAAAATAGCGAAGACTTAAGTACTTTAATTAATAACCAGTTTGAAACGTCAAAAGTAAAAGCTGCGGAATTAAATGCAGATTTATCTTTTCAAGTTGAAAATGATAATACTAAAATGACAGAGACTTACGATGAATTACAACGAAATGTAATTTTGCTTAAAGTTGATATGATGCAGGCATTAAGTATAAACGTTGATTTTGTTGATGCAGACGGAGATTAATGAAATATTTACTGAACACATATTTATCTAAAAACACTAAGGCCGCTAATTTAGCGGTCTTTCGTGTTTTTTTTGGTTTAATGATGTTATTCAGTACAATCAGGTTTTTAAGTTATGGTTGGGTAGATAAATTGTATATTCAACCTAAATTTTTCTTTTCTTATTTTGGTTTTGAATGGATAAAGCCACTAGGTATTTACACTTATTTTTTATTTGCTGTATGTTTTGTAACCTCTATTTTAATAACTATTGGTTACAAATATAGATTTAGTATTGTTCTCTTCTTTCTGTGTTTTACATATATCGAATTGATGGATAAAACAACATACTTAAATCATTATTATTTTGTTAGCTGTCTTAGTTTTATGCTTATGTTTTTACCAGCTAATGCAACATTTTCTATAGACGCTTATTTAAATCCTTTAAAACAAAAATTGATTATTCCTAAATGGAATATAGACTGTATAAAAGTAATGCTGTTTATTGTATATTTTTATGCAGGTTTGGCAAAACTTAATAGTGATTGGTTATTGAGTGCTATGCCACTTAAAATTTGGTTACCATCTAATTACGATTTACCATTGTTAGGTAGCTTATTGCAAAAAGAGTGGGTGCATTATGCTTTTAGTTGGGGCGGTGCTCTTTATGATTTATTAATTCCTTTTTTATTATTATATAAACCAACACGTTGGTTGGGTTTTTTTCTAGTAATAATGTTTCACGTGTTAACTCGTATTTTATTTCCTATCGGAGTATTTCCTTTTGTAATGATAGTAAGTGCATTAATCTTTTTTGATGCTAGTTTTCATGAAAAGTTAATTCAAAAAACATCAAAACTTTTAAGCTTAAAGCCTATCAAACAAGATGGTGTTAGTAACCAGATAGATACAATATCAAATCATAAAATTCCACTGTTAATATTAGGTCTGTTTCTAATAATACAATTACTTTTGCCGTGGCGTTATTTAGCTTATAAAAACGAACTCTTTTGGACAGAAGAGGGGTATCGTTTTTCATGGCGGGTTATGCTAATGGAAAAAGCAGGTTACGCACAATTTAAAGTGGTTGATAAAGAAAAGGGGACTTCTTTTTTAGTTGATAATGATGATTTTTTATCTTCTTTTCAGGAAAAACAAATGAGTACGCAGCCAGATTTTATTTTACAATATGCACACTTTCTAGCGAATCATTTTTCTGATAACGGGGAGAAAAATATAGCAGTTTATGTAGAAAGTTATGTAGCTTTAAATGGTCGGTTGAGTCAACCTTATGTAGATCCGAAAGTTGATTTAGTGGAAGAAAAAGATTCTTTCAAACCAAAAAAATGGATACTTAATTTTAATGATGATATTAAAGGATTTTAAAACGATTATAATAGTAATATTTTTATTATTAGCATCTGCTTGTATGAATGCTCAATTTACTATTTCGGGCACAGTTACTAACGCTATAGATAACGAACCTGTAACAGGAGCAGAGATTTACATCTATGAGTTATCAAAAAAAGTTATTAGTGATTCAAATGGAGCTTTTACTTTCGAAAATGTAAAGTCGGGTACCTATAAATTAGTTGTTTTTTCTTTTGAATATGCAATATTAGAAAACACTTTAGAGGTGAATAAAAGCACTTCTTTATCTTTAAAATTAGAAACTCTTGGCGAAAAATTATCGGAAGTTGTTTTGGTGGCTAGAAAAGAAAAGATTTTTGCTTTAAATAAATTAAAGGCAGTAGAAGGGACTGCAATTTATGAAGGAAAAAAGAGTGAGGTTGTGTTAATTGATAATCTTACAGCGAATTTAGCAAGTGGTACAGCTAGGCAATTATATGCGCAGGTAGTAGGTTTAAATATATACGATAATAGTGATGCTGGTTTACAGCTTAATATTGGAGGTAGAGGCCTAGACCCAAACAGAACGGCAAGCTTTAATACGAGGCAAAATGGATATGATATTTCTGCAGATGTTTTGGGGTATCCTGAGAGTTATTATACGCCACCAGCAGAAGGTTTAGATAAAATAGAAGTGGTTAGAGGAGCAGCATCTTTACAGTACGGAACTCAATTTGGCGGGCTTATTAATTTTAAGATGAAGCAACCTAACCCTGACAAAGAAATAGAGTGGATTTCTAGGCAAACATTGGGGTCTAATAATTTATTCACCAGCTTTAATAGTCTCGGAGGTACGGTAGGTAAAACACAGTATTATGCTTTTTATAATTATAAAACAGGAAATGGATTTCGACCAAATTCTGAATTTGATTCTTATAATGGCTATATTCATGTAAACCATAATTTTACTGATAGAACAAAACTTACTTTTGAATTTAGTTATTTAAATTATTTGGCACACCAGCCAGGAGGTTTAACGGATCAACAATTTGAAGATGACCCAACGTTTAGTAATAGAACGAGAAACTGGTTTAATGTAGACTGGAAATTGTATTCTATGAGATTAGATCATGCTTTTTCGAGCAAAACAGACTTTAGTTTAAATCTGTTTGCTTTAGATGCTTTTAGAAAATCTGTTGGTTTTAGAGAAAATAGAGTTTCTCAAGAAGATGATTTAACAGCACCAAGAGAGCTTATTGTTGGCAATTTTAACAACTGGGGAGCAGAAGCTAGAGTTTTAACGCGATATAATTTATTCGATGGAGACCATACTTTTTTAATAGGCTCTAAATATTATCAATCTAAAAATTCAGAGCGTCAAGGGCCGGGAACAAATGGAGCTGATGCAGATTTTAGTTTTGCTAATGATGAATATCCAAACTATTCAAGACAAAGTGACTTTGAGTTTCCTAACTTGAATTTAGCAATTTTTGCAGAGAATATTTTTAAGATAAAAGATAATCTATCAATTACTCCAGGTATACGTTTCGAATATATAAAAACAGAAAGCGAAGGGGAGTTCAAGCAAATAAATTTAGATATAGCAGGCAATCCTATATTGAATGAAGATGTTTCAGATAATAAAGATTTTGCACGTCAATTTGTTTTATTAGGTGTTGGAGTGAGTTATAAGCCGCTTAATTCATTAGAGTTATATGGTAATTTTAGTCAAAATTATAGATCGGTTACTTTTAATGATATTCGTATTAATAACCCTTCATTAACTGTAGATCCAGATATTTCAGATGAAAGTGGTTATACATTTGATTTGGGAGCAAGGGGTAGAATATCTAATGTCTTATCCTATGATATAGGAGGCTTTTTATTGCGATATGATGATCGTTTAGGTGTCATACTTCGCTCTGTTAGTGATATTCAACAAGAGCGTTTTAGAAGTAATATAGGTGATGCTATAACATACGGATTAGAAAGTTTTGTTGATTTTAATGTGTGGGAAGTACTATCACATAACAAGAGTGGTAAGCTGAATGTATTTGCAAATATGGCATTTACAGGTAGTGAGTATATTTCATCAGAAGAGAATAACGTGGTAGGAAATAAAGTTGAGTTTATTCCTGATTTTAATATAAAAACAGGAATAGGTTTTGGATATAAAGATCTGTTAGGTAGTTTGCAGTATACATATTTAAGTAGTCAGTTTACAGACGCCACCAATTCTCCAAGAGATTTTGAGAGTCAAAGTGGTATCATTGGAGAGATACCTGCTTATGATATTTTAGATTTATCAGTATCATATTCTTATAAAAATTTCAAATTAGAAACAGGTGTAAATAACCTTTTAGATAATAGTTATTTTACGCGTAGAGCTACAGGCTATCCAGGACCTGGTATCTTACCTTCTCAGCCACGAACATTTTATACAACATTACAATTTAAATTATAACCTTATAAATTAGTATTCATTTATAATCAGCTAACCTTTTCATGTTATAAAGTTAAAATTCGAATAATGAGTTGTTCGATTCAATTAAACCAATAAATATCGTATATTTGCACGCAATTAATCTTTAATTGCCATGCAAGCACATCTTGATAAAATTGTTGGAGAAGGTCTTACTTATGATGACGTACTCTTAGTCCCAGCTTTTTCTGAAGTACTTCCAAGAGAAGTAAATATTCAAACAAAATTTACACGTAACATTACTATTAATGTTCCAATTGTATCTGCCGCTATGGATACTGTTACTGAGTCAAAAATGGCAATTGCTATGGCTCAAGAAGGCGGTATTGGTGTGTTACATAAAAACATGTCAATAGAGCAACAAGCGCTTAAAGTACGTAAAGTAAAAAGGGCAGAAAGCGGTATGATTATCGACCCAGTAACTTTACCATTAAACTCTGTAGTTCGCGATGCAAAAGCATGTATGAAAGAATTTAGTATTGGAGGTATTCCGATTGTTGATGCAGAGGATAAATTGATTGGTATCGTTACAAATAGAGATTTACGTTTTGAGAAAAACAATGATCGTCCTATTGCTGAAGTGATGACTACTAAAAATTTAGTAACAGTTGCAGAAGGTACTTCGTTAGAGCAAGCAGAAGATATTTTACAAGAAAATAAAATTGAAAAATTACCAGTTGTTGATAAAGACTATAAATTAGTTGGTTTAATAACTTTTAGAGATATTACAAAGCTTACTCAAAAACCAATTGCGAATAAAGATCAATATGGTCGGTTAAGAGTTGCAGCTGCTTTAGGTGTAACTGCAGATGCTGTTGAAAGAGCAGAAGCGTTAGTAAATGCAGGTGTTGATGCTGTTGTTATTGATACTGCTCATGGGCATACAAGAGGTGTGGTTGATGTTTTGAAAAAAGTAAAAGCTAAATTTCCTGATTTAGATGTTATTGTAGGTAATATAGCAACAGGTGAAGCTGCTAAATATTTAGTAGAAGCAGGTGCTGATGCTGTTAAAGTAGGTATTGGCCCAGGTTCAATATGTACAACACGTATTATTGCTGGGGTAGGTTTTCCTCAATTTTCTGCTGTATTAGAAGTTGCTGCTGCTATTAAAGGCAGTGGTGTTCCTGTAATTGCAGATGGTGGTATTCGTTATACGGGTGATATTCCAAAAGCAATTGCAGCAGGTGCAGATACGGTAATGTTAGGATCGCTATTAGCAGGAACTAAAGAGTCTCCTGGAGAAACTATTATATACGAGGGAAGAAAATTCAAATCATATCGAGGAATGGGATCTGTTGAAGCGATGAAACAAGGCTCAAAAGATCGTTATTTCCAAGATGTAGAAGATGATATTAAAAAATTAGTGCCAGAAGGTATTGTAGGTCGTGTACCTTACAAAGGAGATTTGTTTGAGAGTATACATCAATTTATTGGTGGTCTTAAAGCAGGTATGGGTTATTGTGGAGCAAAAGATATTGCAACACTCCAAGATACTGGTAGGTTTGTGAAAATTACAGCAAGTGGTATTAATGAAAGTCACCCACATGATGTAACAATTACAAAAGAATCTCCTAATTATAGTAGGTAGACTTAAACTTTATAAAATGTATAAAAAGAGGTAACTTAGTTATCTCTTTTTTTTGTTTTAATTTTAAATGTTTGAGTATGGATTCTTTGGTTACTGTTGATTGGTTAAAAAATCACTTGAGTGATTCTGATTTAATTATTTTAGATGCTAGTTCTGTTGCAATTGCAGCGAAAGAGGCACGTTTAGATAGTGTGAAAATTGCTGGCGCTCGGTTTTTTGATCTAAAAAATGATTTTTCAGATACAGATAGTAAATACCCAAATACATTACCATCAGCGGAAAAATTTCAATTAGCTTGCCAAAACTTAGGAATTAATTCAACTAGTAAAATTGTAGTTTATGATAATTTAGGAGTATACTGGAGCCCTAGGGTTTTGTGGATGTTTAACGCAATGGGGCATAGCGATATTGCAGTTTTAGATGGCGGCCTTCCAGAATGGATGAGTAGTGGTTTACCTGTAGAAAATCGAATATTTGACACATCAAATAAAGGAGATTTTAAAACATCTTTTGATAAAAGTAAACTAGTGAATTTCACTTCAGTGTTAGAAAATACAACTGCAGAAAATACTTTACTTATTGATGCTCGATCTAGTGGTAGGTTTGATGGTACAGCACCAGAACCTAGAAAAGATTTAAGAAGTGGTCATATTCCGAATTCCATCAATATACCTTATGAAAATGTTTTAAATAACGGGAAATTCAAATCTGTATCAGAATTGAAATTGATATTTAAAGATGTTGAAAAGGAAAACCGTCCGTTAGTGTTTAGTTGTGGATCGGGTATTACAGCCTGTATTATTTTACTGGCAAGTAAAATAGCTAATATAACTAACGAAAAAGCAGTGTTTGATGGTTCTTGGACAGAATGGGCACAAAGGGTGAAATAGCTTATTTCGTTTCTTCAGAGTAGGCTTTCCAATCTTTTTCTTTATGAATATCATCGCCAAAATATTTTGCTATTTTTAAAAAAGCATCTGGTTTTTGGTATCCAGGTACGGGAGATAGCATATTCATTTTCTCATCAAGAAATATAGTAGTAGGGTAACTTAATTTACCTTGCATTAAAGCAGCAGCAAATTCGTGATATCCGTTTCTTCCAGAAGGTATAAACTTGAATGTTTTTCCTTTGAATTCTATTGGGTCTTTTCCTTCGCCATCTAACTTTACCATGTAGTAGTTTTTTTCCATGTAAGCAGCTACTTCAGTGTTTTGAAAAGTATCCTTGTCCATTTTTTTACACCAACCGCACCAGTCAGTATAAACATCTACAAAAATTTTCTTAGGTTTTTTATCTGTCTCAGCTAGTTTAGCGGCTTCATCCCAAGTTAACCAAGTTACTTCTTGAGCGTTCATACCTAATGAAATAAATAAGAAAAAAACGAAAACAGTAAACTTTGATATTTGGGTGTTATTTTTCATAATGAGATATTTTTTATGTTAGTCTACTATATCTAAAAAACCTAACGAATTTAGGGTGGTTTTATTTTATAAAGAATGGATTGTAAATAAAAAAAATCCTGCTCAACAGGATTTTTTTTATTTAAAGAATATAAGTGTAATATTATTTCGTAGATGCTTTTTCTTTCTTGGCAAACAAGTCTTTCGTATCAACTTGGTTTCTAATAATATCATCTAAGTTTTCTCTTTCTCTAATAAGAACAGCTTTGCCGTCGTGCCATAATACTTCTGGCGGTCTAAATCTACTATTGTAATTACTAGCCATTGTAAAGCAGTAAGCACCAGCATTTTTGAAGCTTAAGATATCACCTTCTGATATTTCGTTTATTCTACGGTTACTTGCAAAAGTATCAGTTTCGCATATATAACCAACCACTGAATAGTAGCGTTCTCTACCATTAGGGTTCGAAATGTTTTCTATTTGGTGATGTGACCCGTAAAGCATTGGGCGTATTAAGTGGTTAAAGCCTGAATCAATACTAGCAAAAACAGTAGATGTAGTTTGTTTTACAACATTAACTTTTGCTAAGAAAGAACCTGCTTCACTCACTAAAAATTTACCAGGCTCAAAGGCTAATGTAAGCTCTTTTCCATATTCTTTACAGAATTCGTTAAATTTCTGAGATAATTTTTTTCCTAATTCTTCAATATTTGTTTCAATATCCCCCTCTTTATAAGGTACTTTAAAGCCACTACCAAAATCGATAAAATCTAGATTTTTAAAGTTTGTAGCTGTTTCGAATAATATTTCAGAAGCATAAAGGAAAACGTCGATATCTAAAATATCACTACCAGTATGCATGTGAATACCATTAATATTCATTTTTGTCAACTCCACAATGCGTAATAAATGAGGAATTTGATGAATACTAATACCGAATTTAGAATCGATATGACCAACAGAAATGTTAGAGTTTCCTCCAGCCATAACATGTGGGTTAATACGTATACAAACAGGTACAGTAGGGTATTTGCTGCCAAATTGTTCTAATATAGATAAGTTATCTATATTAATTCTAACACCTAATTTAGAAGCTTCTTCAATTTCTTCTAAAGATACTCCGTTTGGTGTGTATATTATATTTTCAGGTTTAAAACCAGCAAGTAAACCTAATTGAACCTCTTGAATAGAAACGGTATCTAAACCGCTACCTAAGCTGTTCATTAACTTTAATATGGTAATATTTGATAATGCTTTACAAGCGTAATTTAATTTCAATTTTTTAACACCACTAAAAGCGTTAGTCAGTCTGTTAAACTGAGATATTATTTTTTCAGAATCATAAACATATACAGGATCTCCGTATGTTTTTGCTATGTTCAATAAGTCGTTTTGCGTCATTGCAATGAATTTTTTAGCAAATTTATACTTCTTATAACGTTTGAACAAAATAATTCAACAAAAAGTCAAAATGCAACAATTTGTTATATTTAAAACAAATGATGTCAAAAGATAGATTTGATAAATAGGAATGTGAGTTGTAAATTTAAAATAAAAAATGAGACTACCTCTGTTCCCCCTCCAATCTATTTTTTTTCCAGGAGAAAAAATACCATTACATATTTTTGAACCTCGCTATTTACAACTTATCTACGATTGTAAAAATGAAGCAATCTCATTTGGTATTCCTGTTTACTTAAATCAACTAATGCCTTTTGGAGTAGAGGTAGTTTTAGAGGAAATAGTTAAACTCTATTCAACAGGTGAAATGGATATTATATGCAGAGCGAAAAAAGTAATTAAGATAGTTGCGTTTGAAAAAAATATGGGTGACAAGCTATATTCAGGAGGTGTTGTTACGATCATAGAGGATATAAGAGATGGGGAAATAGAAATAAAACGTAGGGTGGTTAATAAAATACAGGTGTTATATCAGTTAATGGGAATTCCGTCAGTACAAACTTTAGCAGAAGAATTTGATAGTTTTACATTAGCTCATAAAATAGGATTATCTAAAAGTCAAGAATATAAATTATTACAGATTAGTATTGAGAGTGATAGGTTGCGTTTTATTGAAACCCATTTAGATGAGTTAATTGTAGTATTAAAAGAGGTTAATAGAACAAAAGAAACTATAAAATTTAATGGACATTTTAAGAATCTTGACCCCTTGAAATTTGATGATTTTAAATTTTAAACAATCATGGCGTAATTTCATTAGGGTAATTAGTATTGGTTTGTTATTTTTGTCCATATTAAATAAAGACACGATTTACTTATGAATCTTCACGAATATCAAGGAAAAGAAATTTTAGCAAGTTTTGGGGTACGCATCCAACGTGGAATAGTGGCTCATAATGCAAAAGAAGCTGTAGATGCTGCAAAGCAATTAACTGCAGAAACTGGAACAGGTTGGCACGTTATTAAAGCACAAGTTCATGCAGGTGGACGTGGCAAAGGTGGCGGAGTTAAATTAGCTAAAAATTTAAAAGAAGTTGAAGAAATTGCAGGAAGCATTATCGGAATGAATCTGGTAACTCCTCAAACTTCTGCTGAAGGAAAAAAAGTACACCAAGTATTAGTTGCAGAAGATGTTTATTACCCAGGTGCTAGTGAAACAAGTGAGTTTTACGTATCGGTTTTATTAAATCGTGGTACAGGTAAAAATATGATTATGTATTCTACTGAAGGTGGAATGGATATTGAAGAGGTAGCTGAAAACACTCCTCACTTAATATTTACAGAAGAAATTGATCCAGCAACAGGGTTATTACCTTTTCAAGCACGTAAAATAGCCTTTAACTTAGGTTTATCAGGTACAGCTTTTAAAGAAATGACGAAGTTCGTAGCGTCTTTATATAAAGCATATGTTGAAAGTGATTCAAGTATGTTTGAAATCAATCCAGTTTTAAAAACTTCGGATGATAAAATTATGGCAGTAGATGCTAAGGTTTCTATTGACGATAATGCACTTTACAGAAGAAAGCAGTATGCTGAAATGCGTGATCTTCGTGAAGAGAATGCAATTGAGGTTGAAGCAGGAGCTTTAGGTTTAAATTATGTAGATCTTGAAGGTAATGTTGGGTGTATGGTTAACGGAGCTGGTTTAGCAATGGCGACTATGGATTTAATTAAGCAAGCAGGTGGTGAGCCAGCTAACTTTTTAGATGTAGGTGGTACTGCTGATGCTGCTCGTGTAGAGGCTGCTTTTAAAATTATTTTAAAAGACCCTGCAGTTAAAGCTATATTAATTAATATTTTTGGTGGTATCGTTCGTTGTGATCGTGTTGCTCAAGGTGTTATAGATGCATATAAGAACATGGGAACTATAAATGTTCCAATTATTGTTCGTTTACAAGGTACTAATGCAGATGTTGCGAAAGAATTAATTGATAATTCTGGTTTAGATGTACAATCTGCTGTACAGTTTCAAGAAGCTGCAGATAAAGTAAAAGCAGTATTGGGTTAATTTAAAAATACTCGGAAAATATATTATTGAAATGGGCAATGTTATTTTAACATTGCCCATTTTTTTGTTTTCATTAAAAATGACTATTACTTAAAAATAGTGCAATGATTTTGTGCTTTGTGTTGTGCATAATTAGTATTTTGCTGCTCTACATCAATATTTAATATATGTAATTTATAATTTTTTTGATAGCGTTATTTTACCTTAGTGTTAAGAGGTTTAAATGTGTGTTAAGGCTCATGGTAAAGTTATATTTAAGTCTTTATAAGTTTTAATTTTGACACGAATTTAGAAGCGTATCATTAAATAAAGAATGTGTTAAAACGAGATTCGAGTGTAACATTATATTTTTTGAAAGGTCTTTCTGATATCATCAATAAATCAATCTTAAAACAAGTTATCATGAAAAATTTAAGTCTAGTATTTGTAAGCGCATTTTTAGTATTAACAGGATCGGTTTTTGCAAACGACAATAAGAAGTCTGAGAAACCAGCTAAAAGTTTATCAACTCAAATAACAACATTATTAAGTAATAGTTATTTAGAAGTTGAAGATGAGTTAACGGCAGATGTTCTTTTTGTATTAAATAAGGATAGGGAAATTGTTGTTTTAACGGTTGTAACAAACAGTGAAGTGGCAGAGAGTTTTGTAAAATCAAAATTAAATTATCAGAGGGTAAACTTAGAAGACTACCGAGAAGGTAGAACATATACTGTTTCTGTTAGAATTACAGAGTAAGTAGTTTAAGTTAATCAAAAAAAAAATCCTGAGGTAACTCAGGATTTTTTCTTGTTTTTATAGTTTCCGTGGATAACGTTCTTATCTACTTTCTTCTCTTGTTTGGCTTTAAAATCAGGGTCATATCCTTTTTTAGCTTTAGGCCCTTTTTTTATGTTAGCTAATTCTGCTTTCGGATTTTTCGGATTTTCTTTAGTTCCTCTAAAGTGAATTACAAGGGCATTTAAAAAATTTCGAAGTATTTGATCTCCACATTCCATGTAATTCGGGTGGTCTTCTTTTCTGAAAAACGCACCAAGCTCTGCTTTAGATATTTTAAAATCTACTAATTTTAAAATGTCTACAATTTCATCATCTCTTAACATTAAAGCTACTCTTAGCTTCTTTAAAATGTCATTATTGGTCATACGAAAATATTTTTCGCAAGGTACTATTTTTAATGTTCATGCTATTGAAGCAACACTCTTTTCGTTAACTACTATTTAAAATTTAATAAAAACTGACTATTAGAGACTTATTTACGCAGTAATTAAGACAATATGACATCTTTTGAATTGTGTTTAGTGACAAAATGACTTGTTTTTTGTATTGGTATATGTTTTGAACATAGCTAAACAATTAAAGTAAATAGATTAATTAAAAAATATAAGTTATGAGTACAGTAAATAAAAATTTAGTATCGTTCCCTTCTTTCATGAATGATTTATTAAAACCAGATTGGTTAGGAGGAGCAGAAGTGTTAAATAATAGAATGCCAGCAGTTAACATTAAAGAAGATACTTCATCTTATATGTTAGAATTAAATGTGCCAGGTAGAAAGAAAGATGATTTTAAGATAGAGGTTGACAACGACATTTTAACAATCTCATCTGAAAGTAAAAAAGAAGCCTCTGAAAAGAATGAATCAAATACGGAAAAGTATACACGAAGAGAATTTTCTTTTTCATCATTTAAAAGAGCATTTACATTACCTGATACAATTGATACTGAAAAGATAGAAGCTGTTTATGAAGATGGTATTTTGAGTTTTTCACTTCCAAAAAAAGAAGAAGCATTACCAAAACCTAAAAGATTAATTGCTTTAGGGTAATGTATAAAAAAATATGTATGCCAGTAGGCATTGCATAATAGTTGGTTTAGGTTGTTTAATTGAGGGCGTCTCTATCAATAATGATAGAGACGCTTATTTTTAATCTTGAGTTTGTAAAGCTTTTATTTCATCTCTAAATTTAGCAGCTTGCATAAAGTCTAATTCTTTCGCAGCTTTCTCCATTGCTTTTCTTTTTTCTCGGATCATTTTTTCGCGTTGTTCTTTTGTTAGGTAATCTAGATCAGGTTCAGCTGCTCTTAGTTCTTCTTTTTCAAAATGATATGTAGATACTGAGTTTTTAGATAAAGCACTATCTAAGCTCTTGTTTAGTGCCTTAGGTACTAAATTATGTTCTGTATTAAATGCAATTTGTTTTTCTCTTCTATAATTGGTTTGGTCAATAGTAGTTTGCATACTTGCTGTTATTTTATCAGCATACATAATGGCCTTCCCATTTAAATTTCTTGCAGCTCTACCAACAGTTTGCGTTAATGATCTGTTACTTCTTAAAAAACCTTCTTTATCAGCATCTAAAATAGCTACTAATGATACTTCAGGTAAATCTAAACCTTCTCTAAGTAGGTTTACTCCAATTAATACATCAAATATACCCTTACGTAGGTCTTGCATTATCTCTACACGTTCTAGCGTATCAACATCACTATGTATATAACGGCAACGAACACTTATTCTATCTAAATACTTTGCTAACTCTTCAGCCATTCTTTTAGTAAGCGTAGTAACAAGGGTGCGTTCATCTTTTTCTGTTCTTTGTTGAATTTCTTCTACAAGATCATCAATTTGATTTAGACTTGGTCGTACTTCTATAATCGGATCTAAAAGACCTGTAGGTCTAATAATTTGCTCTACAAAAACACCTTGACTCAATTCTAATTCATAATCTGCAGGT
This sequence comes from Cellulophaga sp. HaHaR_3_176, assembly GCF_019021925.1. Taxonomy (NCBI): domain Bacteria; kingdom Pseudomonadati; phylum Bacteroidota; class Flavobacteriia; order Flavobacteriales; family Flavobacteriaceae; genus Cellulophaga; species Cellulophaga sp. HaHaR_3_176. The sequence goes on along the minus strand of NZ_CP058990.1, from coordinate 2,178,619 downwards.
GTAGCACTTACATATAAAACTTGATTTTGTAGCGCTTCAAATTCTTCAAACTTTAAAGGTCTATTGTCCATTGCGGCAGGAAGCCTAAAGCCATATTCAACTAGGTTTTCTTTTCTAGAACGGTCACCACCGTACATGGCGTGTACTTGTGAAATGGTAACGTGACTTTCATCGACCACCATCAAATAATCATCAGGAAAATAATCTAAAAGACAGAAAGGCCTTGTACCAGGCTCTCTACCATCTAAATAACGAGAGTAGTTTTCAATACCAGAGCAATAACCTAATTCGCGAATCATTTCTAAATCGAAACTAGTACGTTCTTCTAGTCTTTTTGCTTCTAAAGGTTTTGTTATATCTTTAAAGTAATCAACTTGTTTTACCATATCATCTTGAATTTGATGTATAGCATTTTGAAGAATATCAGGAGAGGTAACAAACATATTTGCAGGATATATGTTTAAGTTCTCATAATTTTCTAAAAGTTTATTTTTAACAGGATCAAAAGCTTCAATTTCTTCAATTTCATCACCGAAAAAATGAACTCTAAAAGCATGATCAGCATAACTAGGAAAAATATCAACAACATCTCCTTTAACTCTAAAATTGCCGTTCCTAAAATCAGCCGTAGTTCTTGAGTATAAACTTTGCACTAATTGGTGCAGTAGTTTAGTTCTAGAAATTACTTGGTCTTTGTGTATAGAAATTACATTTTTTTGAAATTCAATAGGGTTTCCAATACCATATAAACACGATACTGATGCTATAACAATAACATCTCTTCGGCCGGAAAGTAAGGATGAGGTTGTGCTTAAACGAAGCTTTTCAATATCTTCATTAATAGAAAGATCTTTTTCAATATATAAACCAGAAGATGGTATATAAGCTTCTGGCTGATAATAGTCATAATAAGATACAAAATACTCTACTGCATTTTCAGGGAAAAACTGCTTAAACTCTGAATATAGCTGCGCTGCTAGTGTTTTATTATGAGCTAAAATTAAAGTAGGTTTTTGCACCTCTTCAATTACATTAGCAACGGTAAATGTTTTACCAGAACCTGTTACACCTAATAATGTTTGGTATTTTTCTCCAGCATCTAAACCTTCAACCAATTCTTTAATTGCATTTGGTTGATCTCCTGCGGGTTTAAATTCTGATACGACCTTAAATTTCATCCTATAAAATTACGAAAGGATTGGTTTTAGTCAATGCATGTCTTAGTAATATTTTTAACCCATTTAATTTTTAAATAACTACAAATCTCTTTTCTTCAATAAAGCATAAGAAGAATACATGAAAATAGCTGTCCAAATGAGTACAATTATAACAGTGTACCAGTGTACTTCGTAATCTCGTGAAAAATCTGTACCTAGTTGAGAGCTAATTGATTTAACGGCTTTAAATTTTGAAATTGGCTCTATGATTAGATTAGACATAGCCTCTAATGGTAAAATACTTATAATAGTGTCTGAAGCTTCTTTATCGAATAATTTCCAAGAAGTAAACCTAATAATTAAATTTTCGAAAACAGCCCACCATAAAATTAAGAAGCCTAATGCAAATGCAGATCTTTTAACCAAAATGCCTAAAAATAAGCACATAGAAAAGAAACCAATAAGCTTAACAAAGTAACCTAAAAAGTATTGAAGATCAGAAAATATAATAGAAATTTCATTGAAATCTGAATACAATAATCCTAATACTAGTGAAACAAGAAAAACAAATATGGTTGATAAAATAGAAAAGCTTACTACCATTAAAAACTTACTTAAAATAAATTCTTTTTTTGATAGGCCATCGATTAAATTTTGTTTGATTGTTTTGTTACTGTATTCATTTGCGGTCATTGAAACAATTACAATTGCAAAAAATAGCTTTAACCAAGAAGCTATCCAGGTATTCATATGCCAGATATAAGGGAAGTTGAAAATACCCTGGTCTGCAATATTAAATACAATTGGAGGTCTATCTATTTTTATCATAGATATTAATGCCATACCTAAAATTAAAATAAAATAAGAAAATATTAAAACCTTACTAGCTCTGTTATTCCAAAGCTTTATAAATTCTATATGTAATAAACGTATCATTTTTAGTTTTTTTAAAGTTTCGAGTAGTACTGTTTAATTAGTTGCGTTTTTCGTTAGTTCTAAAAATTGTTCTTCTAAACTTTCCTTCTTTTTTAAAAGTAGCGACAATACTATTCCTTGTTCAAATAAAACTTTATTTAGCTCATCGGCATCTAAATCTTCTTTTAATGTAGCTGTTATGGTTCCCTCAATATTTTTAATAGTTCCAAAATTAGCATTCGATTCTAAATAATTTATCAACTCTTTCTCGTTTTTACTACGCAATTCAAAAAAACCATGGCTAACGAGCATCTCATCAACACGACCAGCATATAGTTTTACACCTTTTCTTAAAATAATAACATGACTACAAACTTTTTCAACTTCGTCTAATAAGTGAGAGGCTAATAGTATAGTAGTGCCAAATGATGCAATTTTTTTAATAATCTCTCTAATTTGGTGTATTCCTTGTGGATCTAATCCGTTTGTAGGTTCATCTAGAATTAAAATTTCAGGATCATTAAGCAGGGCAGAGGCGATAGCTAAACGTTGTTTCATACCTAATGAGTAGGTTCTAAATTTGCTATTTTTTCTATCTAGAAGACCAACTAGTTCTAATTTTTCTTCAATTTTATCATCAGGTACCTCTTTAATCTTGCATACCAATTTTAAATTTTGGATTGCCGTCATATATGGATAGAAGTTAGGTCGTTCTATTATAGCGCCTACTTTTTTTAAGGCTTGGTGTGTTGTCGATTTTCCTCCAAACCAACTAAACTCTCCGGAAGTTTTGTTTACTACATTTAAAACAATTCCTAATGTGGTAGATTTTCCACTTCCGTTCGGACCTAATATGCCATAAACATTACCTTTTTCAATGGTAAAAGTCAAATCATTAACAGCGACTAATGGGCCAAATTTTTTTGTTAAATTATTTACTGTGAGTATTTTTTCCAAAATGAGTTTATTTTTGGTGGGTTGTACACATACTTGACGAGGAAATGCTTATTTTGTTACAGCATTAAACACATATAATTAAAAAAAAATATAAATGTCTGATCGATTGATGTCGAAGAAAAAGCCTGCATACCCTGTAAGTGCTAAGTTAAACAGTTATTTGGAGCATTATAACCGTAATATACAAATTCCTATTTTTTATGAAGATTTGTTACGTTTTTCTGGTTCTGTTGTAGTTTATGATTCTAATGATGAAGATAGTTTGTGGGTAAGAGTTTATTATTCTGAATACGAAAGACAGGAAATTGATATTAGCTTGAAGAAAGTGTATTCTATTTTATTATCTGATGGAGGAGATCAAATTTTTCAATACTTAAATGTTGATGCTGTTGATTTTTGTACATTCGGTAATTCTAAGCCATTTAGAATTAAAGTAAGGAATATTTTGAATGATAATTTCACTTATTTTTATGTAAAAAAAACTGATGCATCTCGAGTATATGGTTTAGAGTTAGAGCATATGCTTTCGCCTTATAACCTTAACTTTTTGGTATATAAAAATACATTAATTGAGGAGCATATAGCAGGTATACCTGGAGATGTTTTTATAAAAGAAATGTTGCCAAATTGTACTGAAACAGAAAAAGCACAGTTAGCTAAAGAGTTTGTGAAATTTAATGAACGGTGCATGATTCGTCTTTTGGGTGATATGCGTTCTTATAATTATGTAATTGTACCTACGCATGATTTTGATCATGTAGTATATAAAATTAGAGCGATAGATTTTGATCAACAATGCTTTGAAGGAAAACTAAAAATATATAGGCCACAATTTTTCAAAGAGAACTATCAAATGGTAGAATTAGTAAGAGCTAAACTTCAGTCAAAATCAGTTGATCAGTATAAATTGGAGGAGCGTTCAATTGTAGCTAAAAGAATTAAAAGTTCAGGAAATAGAATAAAAAGACTTTTAAAGGCTTGTTTAGTTGATAATATATCAACAAAGGAAAATACAGAGCTTTTAAAATCAGAAATTTATGAACTTACCTCAGATGTAGATTTTAAAAGTTGTAAAAAAATGGGCGAAGTATTGAACCTCGCCCTAGATTTTGTGAAACGGAATTATGAAGATGTTAGTATGAAACAAATCATGGAACATCAGATTAACCTCTAATTAGCTTTTTTGCTCTTTGTTAAAGTATACTAAGTAGTAATACATTTGCTTTTCTTCATCCCAACCCTTTTCTACAAATTTTTCAGCTGATTCTGGATTTATAAAATCAAGTTTTATCTGAATGTTTGTATCTAGGTTTATTACGTTTTTAATTTTTTTTCTGGCATCAGAAACTGCTTTGTTTGCGATATCAAAAGTAGAAACATCTTCTACGCTATATTTTGGTCCTTTTTCAGTTTTATAATGTTTGAATTCAGGAATTAAATCGGGGTTTTCCATAACCTCATTTAAAAAATTACTTTCTTCAAAAGAATCGTTTTTAGCAAAATGGTTAACAGCGCGGTTCATAAACAAAACCTCTTGCTGCTTATCTTCAGCAGGTAAAACAACATCTTTAGCAAAGTTTTGACAGAATTTTAAATAGTTTTTAGTTTTAAAATTGTCATCAGAAAGTGCTTCGACACCTAAAAATTCTTCTAACCAATATTTGGTATCATACCTGTTACTATCGACAGATAATACTTTGTAGCCGGCTTCTTTTTCCGTATCAAAAATTAAGCAACCTTTATCTAATTTATTTATGTTGATGCCTTGTTGAACAACAATATTAATATTGCTTCCATTTTCTTCAAACTGAATAAAATCGTGTTTTAATTCACTTTTAAAAATACCGATAGCATTTACCTTTACATTATCTAGTAAAACACCATTTAAATAGGCAATATAAACCTCGCCACTTTTAATGTGTGGGTGGTTAGATTGTTCGTATAAGTAACTTGCAATTTTTTTTGAGTTAGCGTGTAAGCTATCTGGATCTGAAAAAACATCAGAAACAATTTTAAACATTTCGTTAAACTCTACATCTACCTCATTTGCAAAATTGAAATAGTTTTCTTCTTTTTCTCTAAAAGGCTTAAAGAAATATTCTTTTAATAAACCTGTTGTTTCATCATTTAAAGCATGTGAGTTTTCAGACAAGAAAATTGCTTCACCTTTATTTTTATTTCCTACTCTGTGTAGTGAAATTGTTTCTATTTGAGTAGCGTATAAATTGATCATTGTATAGAGTTGAAGGTTTTGGTATTGTTAATAAATAGCACTGTGGTTAATTCCAATTTTCATCGAAATCTAAATCATCATAGCTGTCAAAAGTGTCATCAAACTCCATAGTTGGGTCAGCTTCAAACTTTTTCTCTGGCGGAGAATCTGGTAACTCACCAAAACTGAATAAAATATTTGGGTATGTTCTTCCGTCCTCCTTTTCTACAATATCAGCAAGTTCAACGAAAAACGTCCACATGCTTAAAAAATCATACACATAAATAAGCTTAGGTGTATTTTCTGTTACGATATCTTCCAAGAAGGTTTCGTTCATTAACTTAATATCAGTTCCATTTTCACTAATATCATGTAATGCTATTTCTTCATCTTGGTTCCAGTCTTCGTCACAGGTATAAAATGAAGCCATTTCATTTCCTAAAAATCCAAATGCTTGTGTAATTGCATTATGAAAATCTTCTAATGTAGTACTAGCATCTACCTCTAAATCTCTAAAGATGTCATCTTCAGCGTCTAATATTATTCGAATTTTATAAATCATTACTTTGATTTTAAAGTGATGGTAAAGTTACAAAGTTTTAGGACTTTTAGAAGGTTTTAATGCTTCTAAAACTAAATAGAATTGAACACCAAATAGGAGAGAGGCAATTACTAAATGTAAAGGCTGACTACCGAACGGAAAATCAACATAATACATTGTCATACCTGAAATAACTTCTATCGTAATTAAAATAAGTACCCATTTAATTTTTTTAAAACCTAAATTGAATTTAGATATGTAAAATGCGATATACAAATTTATAGCTACGACTAGTATTGAAAATGACCTATGAACATAGAAATTTAATTCAGGGTTAGCTAGCCATTTGGTTTTTAAATTCTCACCAAAAATATCTATTTGATGATCTATAAATTGCCTAAGCTGTGTACCTATAACTATTTGAATAAATGTTAAAGCAATAGCTGTAGATAATAAAATAAATAGCTTTTTATTGTAAATATTTGTACGATTTTTAGTAGAGCTAGAATTTAAAATGTATAATAATATTGCGACAATAACTAGCGCCATTACCATATGTGTAGTTATTTTTGCAGGTTCTAAAACAGAATATACAACTGTAGCACCTAACCATGCCTGAAAGCCCATCCCAAAAACCACGAGCCAAGATAGTATGGTAATACTTTTTTTAGTCTTCCAATATTTAAAAGAATATATGGCCAAAGCAAGAGTTCCTAAGCCAGCTAACGCTCCAAAAAGTCTATTTATATACTCAATCCAAGTATGCCAAACATTAAAAGTAGCATAGTCATGTTTTGTATAATTTTCCCAGTTATTCGTATTGTATTCTTTAGAAGTATTAAATGTGGTTTTAGCGACCTTTAAAGATTGATCATAAATAATAACTTGTCCTTTTTCAAAAGCTCGGTTTTCTTGCCATTGCAATACAGATTCATCAGTAGGTGGTATCAAGTATCCGAAGCATTTAGGCCAGTCAGGGCAACCCATTCCACTACCTGTCATTCGAACAACTGCACCCGCAATAATAACTAAATAAACTAATATTATTGCTACTATGGTAATCTTTCTAAACTGTTTTTGCATGTTATTTACTTCTTATGCAAAAATAAAACCTTTAGGGTAGAAAAGAAGTCAAAATTGATTAAAAAAGAAAAGAGAAAGCAATGCTTTCTCTTTTCTTTTTTATAAAGTTATTTTTTATTTTATAATAAACTCAGATCTTCTATTTTTTTGATGTGCTTCACTAGAACAACTACTAGAATTATCACAGTTATTAGTGAGTTTAGTTTCTCCAAATCCTTCAGCGGTTAATCGATTAGCATTTATACCTTGCGATATTAAATATTTACGAGTAGACTTAGCTCTTTTTTTAGAAAGCGCTAAATTGTAATTATCATTAGCACGAGAATCTGTATGAGATCCTATTTGTATCATGGCATCTGGGTATTGATTTAAATAATCAACTACTTTTTCCATAACAACTTTAGCATCTCTTCTAATATACGATTTATCAAAATCAAAATAGATAGGTTCTAAATTTAATGTTTTGGTAAGGTCATTACCTGTTTTAGCTTTCTCAAGAGATGATGCTAAAAGTACATTTACAATGTTTTCATCTTTTTCAGGTGATAATTTGAACTTGTTATTTTCTTCTTTATAATTTGCTTTATTCGCAATTAAAGTAAAATCGCCTTCATAGCAATCTAATTTAAAAGTATAATTACCATTAGATTCAGAAATAGTATTTCCAATTTTTTCTCCTTTAGGGTTTAAAACGGTTAATCTAGTATCAGGTAAAACCGCATTTGTTTTTTTATCTTTTACTACACCTGTAACAATAGTAGAGCAAGAAAAGTTAAGAGGAGAGCTTTCTGTGAAATTATAAATATCATCAGCACCTCTTCCGCCTTCTCTATTTGAAGCAAAATACCCTTTTTGGTTTTCTTCATTGAAAATAAAAGAGAAATCATCATTTTCACTATTCAGAGGGGAACCAACATTTTGAACTTTAGTTTCTTCTAAATTATTTAAATCTACAGCAAAAACATCTAAACCACCAAGGCCTGGGTGACCATCTGATGCAAAGTATAATTTATTAGAAGCGGTTATATATGGAAATGTTTCTCTGGCTTCCGTATTAACTTTTTTCCCTAAATTAATAGGTTCGCTATAGCTACCGTCTTCATTAATAGTAACATAAAATATATCAGAAGCACCAACGGTTCCTGGCATATCAGAAGCAAAATATAGTTTAGATTCATCAGGTGATAGAGTAGGGTGAGCTACAGAATACTCATCATTGTTAAAAGGTAATTCGGTAACATTTTTCCATTGATTATTTACTAAACTAGCTTTATATATTTTTAATCTACTAATACCTTGATCATCTCTAGCAAAGGATCCTTTCTTTGAATTGTTTCTAGTAAAATAAATAGTAGAACCATCTTTAGTGAATGCGGTAGATGATTCATGAGTTTTTTTGTTTAAGGTTTTTGATAGTTTTATTATGCTTTCAGAATTAGTATCATCTTCAGATATAGGTACAGTATATAGATCTAAAAAACTCATCCCATTCCAATTATGAATTTTTTTACTAGCTATGCCAGAATCTTTAGCACTAGAAAAAACTAATTGAGAACCATTAAAAGAAGGTGCGAAATCAGATGTGTTAGAGTTGAAATAACTATTTTCAATAGTATATCTACCTGAATTCTCTTTAATATTTTTCATGTAATTTGATTGCTGAGAAAACAACTTTCCACGATTGTCTTTTTCTTTAAGAGCATCAAATTTTACCATCCAATTATCAGATTCTTCATACTTTTTTAAAGATTTTAAGGCTTGAGCATATTTGTAATAATACTCAGCATCTATAGTAGTATTTTCTAATTCGAGAAGTTTACCGTACCATTTAGCTGCCTCATCATAATTAGCATTAAAATAGTTGGCATTTCCTAAATTTTCATATATCTCTGTTGATGAATGTCCTTTTTTTACTAAGGTTTCATAAGATTCTATAGCATCAGAATATGCGTAGTTATCAAATCGAGTTTCAGCTTTTTTTTCTTGCCCATATGAAGCAAAACAAGATAAAATTAAGCAAGGTAGTATGTGTGTTAATTTCATAGTGTGAATTTAGAAAAATCTAGGAGTTAAAACTTTTTTGTATCTAGTGAAGAGTTCATATCTTAAAAACACCTCAAAAGAACCATCATTAAATCTGGTAGCGCCTAAGTCTGTTATTTCCCTATCATATGCTAAACCAAGCATGAATTGATCTGATATTTGGAAACCTACTAAGGCACTGACAGCTGCATCCCATCTATAAGCAGCTCCAAATGAAAACGTATCGTCTAATAAGAAATTAGCAGAAACATCTAACTGTAATGGAGCACCTTGAACAGCCTTTAAAAGTCCTGCGGGCTTAAATTTTAAGTTGTGATTTAAATCAAATACATATCCAGAAATTAAATAAAAGTTCATTCTTTCATTAGCTAAAAAAGAAGAGCTATTATTTCCAGCACTGTCAAAATGTTCTGTTTGTAAAAAATTAGGAACAGAAAGACCAGCATAAAATTTTTCATCATGATAATATATACCAGCTCCAAAATTTGGAGAAAACTTATTATCTATATTAGGTAGGTTGCTTTCAGCTCCATAATTTCTAAGTTTCGAAAAATCTACATTTAAAAGATGACCACCAGCTTTTAAACCAAAGGAAAGTTTTCCTTCATTAGAAACAGGTACAGTATATGAAAAGGCTGCATCAAAATAGGTATCTTGATTTGTACCGTTTCCAATTTCATCATTTATTATAGATAAACCTAAGCCGACTCTTTCAGAAACTGGGCTATTTAAATTTAGCGTTTGTGTTGTTGGAGCTCCATCTAACCCTACCCATTGTGATCGATGTAAAGCAGCTATGCTTAATACACCTCTTGATCCAGCATAAGCGGGGTTTATAGCAATAGTGTTGTACATATACTGTGTATATTGAGCGTCTTGCTGTGCCGTAATTGTTTCAAATCCGGCAATTATGAATACCAGTATAAAAATGTATTTTTTCATGTTGTATTTTTAATATATGGTTATGTTTATCTATTAATATATAAGTAACCTGCTTTGGTTAAGTTTCTTCCATCATTGTTATATTGTATAACATAGAAGTATACTCCAACAGGTAATTCAGAATCAGATTGAACTGTAGCTCTTCCATTTGAAATTCCTTTAAAAGAATTTCCTCCATTATCATAACCAGTCATTTCGTAAACAATGACACCCCATCTGTTGTAAATTTGTACAGTATTATCTGAGAATGATTCTATATTTTCAATTCTAAAGATATCATTTACACCATCATTATCAGGAGTTAAAATTTCATTACTTATTGCGATTCCACTTTCAACAATTTCAGGGTTACATCCATTTTCTATAGAGGGAGTTCCACCGATTGATTCACAAGCATTTAATGGATCTGTACCATCAATAACTTCTTGTCCATCATTAATATTGTCTCCATCAGTATCTGCGTTGTTCGGATCAGTTCCTATTGCATCTTCTTGTGATGTGGTTAATCCATCGCCATCACAGTCATTAGCAGGTAAGGCTGTACCTCCAACAGAATCACAATCATCTAAAGGATTTGTCGCATCTGTTACTTCTTGTCCATCATTAATTAGATCTCCATCAGAATCAGGATTTAAAGGATCTGTTCCTAAAGCAATCTCTTCTCCATCAGTTAAACCATCATTATCAGAATCTGGATTGATAGGGTCTGTGCCAGCCGCAGTTTCTTCTGCAGTAGTTAATCCGTCTTCATCACAATCGCTATCTGGTAATCCTGTACCTCCATTAGAACTACAATCATCTAGTGGATTCGTATTATCAACAGTTACTTCTTGTCCGTCATTAATTCCATCACCATCAGAGTCAGTATTATTAGGGTCTGTTCCTAAGTTAACTTCATCGTTATCAGTAAGTCCATCACCATCAGTATCAACAGAAATAGTTACTGCTCCAGTTCCTGAATTTCCAGCAGGGTCTGTCGCTGTAATATTTATAATATCTTCATCGACAAGTATAGGGAAGTTGCCACTATCAGGAGTTGCATTTTCTGTATCCAAACTCCAATCACCATTATTATCTGTAACTACAGTGTATGTAATATCTGTGATGTTATCACCGTCAATATCTAACTCTAATACTATAGTTTCATTAGGATTTCCTTGACCAGCTAGTAGGGGAGTTATATCTATAGTAGAGAAACTATCAACTATCGGATCAGTAAGATCAAGTACAGCAGTATCTGTTGTGCTATCAGGTCCTACGTTGCCAGCAATATCAGTAATAGTAGCCGTAGCTACGATTGTTCCACCGTCACCAGGACTAACAAACTCTATATCTATAGTTCCGTTGGTAATATCAGTAGGAGAAAGAACAACGTTTTGTAATCCTCCATTGCCATCTGTAATAGTAACCGTGTCACCTGCAATAGCATCAGCTGGTAAATTAACTTGTACTCCGATATTTCCTATTAATTCGTCTTCTGATAATAACCCATCATTATTCGTATCTTCTGTAATTACAACTGTAGGAGTAGTAGGGAGCACATTATCTAAAATAATCGTTTCAGTATCCGTTGCAGGGTTACCTCCAAAATCTGTTACATCTGCAGTCACAATAATGTTACCATTATTCAATCCAGAGATATCTACATCGGTAGCGGTCCAAGCATTACCAGTTACGGTAGCTGTAGTTGTTACCGGAGTATTTGTACCATCATCAAAAGTTACGGTTACAATTTGTCCATCTTCCACATCGGTAGTTGTACCAGAAATAGTCACATCGCCATCTTCCGTAGCATTGACAATGCCATCACCTTCAATCGGCGTTGTAATATCAATAGTAGGAGTGGTATTATCTAAAACAATCGTTTCAGTATCCGTTGCTGGATTCAGTGCTACATCAGTAACATCTGCAGTAACGGTAATGTTCCCATCATCCAATCCAGAGATATCTACATCGGTAGCGGTCCAAGCATTACCAGTTACGGTAGCTGTAGTTGTTACCGGAGTATTTGTACCATCATCAAAAGTTACGGTTACAATTTGTCCATCTTCCACATTGGTAGTTGTACCAGAAATAGTCACATCTCCATCTTCCGTAGCATTGACAATACCATCGCCTTCAATCGGCGTTGTAATATCAATAGTAGGAGTGGTATTATCTAAAATAATCGTTTCAGTATCCGTTGCAGGGTTACCTCCAAAATCTGTTACATCTGCAGTCACAATAATGTTACCATTATTCAATCCAGAGATATCTACATCTGTAGCGGTCCAAGCATTACCAGTTACGGTAGCTGTAGTTGTTACCGGAGTATTTGTACCATCATCAAAAGTTACGGTTACAATTTGTCCATCTTCCACATCGGTAGTTGTACCAGAAATAGTCACATCTCCATCTTCCGTAGCATTGACAATGCCATCACCTTCAATCGGCGTTGTAATATCAATAGTAGGAGTGGTATTATCTAAAATAATCGTTTCAGTATCTGTTGCTGGATTCAGTGCTACATCAGTAACATCTGCAGTAACGGTAATGTTCCCATCATCCAATCCAGAGATATCTACATCGGTAGCTGTCCAAGCATTACCAGTTACGGTAGCTGTAGTTGTTACCGGAGTATTTGTACCATCATCAAAAGTTACGGTTACAATTTGTCCATCTTCTACATCTGTTGTTACACCTGAAATTGTTACATCTCCATCTTCCGTAGCATTGACAATGCCATCACCTTCAATCGGCGTTGTAATATCAATAGTAGGAGTGGTATTATCTAAAACAATCGTTTCAGTATCCGTTGCTGGATTCAGTGCTACATCAGTAACATCTGCAGTAACGGTAATGTTCCCATCATCCAATCCAGAGATATCTACATCGGTAGCGGTCCAAACATTACCAGTTACGGTAGCTGTAGTTGTTACCGGAGTATTTGTACCATCATCAAAAGTTACGGTTACAATTTGTCCATCTTCCACATCGGTAGTTGTACCAGAAATAGTCACATCTCCATCTTCCGTAGCATTGACAATGCCATCGCCTTCAATCGGCGTTGTAATATCAATAGTAGGAGTGGTATTATCTAAAACAATCGTTTCAGTATCCGTTGCTGGATTCAGTGCTACATCAGTAACATCTGCAGTAACGGTAATATTCCCATCATCCAATCCAGAAATATCTACATCGGTAGCGGTCCAAGCATTACCAGTTACGGTAGCTGTAGTTGTTACCGGAGTATTTGTACCATCATCAAAAGTTACGGTTACAATTTGTCCATCTTCCACATCGGTAGTTGTACCAGAAATAGTCACATCTCCATCTTCCGTAGCATTGACAATGCCATCACCTTCAATCGGCGTTGTAATATCAATAGTAGGAGTGGTATTATCTAAAATAATCGTTTCAGTATCTGTTGCTGGATTCAGTGCTACATCAGTAACATCTGCAGTAACGGTAATGTTCCCATCATCCAATCCAGAGATATCTACATCGGTAGCTGTCCAAGCATTACCAGTTACGGTAGCTGTAGTTGTTACCGGAGTATTTGTACCATCATCAAAAGTTACGGTTACAATTTGTCCATCTTCTACATCTGTTGTTACACCTGAAATTGTTACATCTCCATCTTCCGTAGCATTGACAATGCCATCACCTTCAATCGGCGTTGTAATATCAATAGTAGGAGTGGTATTATCTAAAACAATCGTTTCAGTATCCGTTGCTGGATTCAGTGCTACATCAGTAACATCTGCAGTAACGGTAATGTTCCCATCATCCAATCCAGAGATATCTACATCGGTAGCGGTCCAAACATTACCAGTTACGGTAGCTGTAGTTGTTACCGGAGTATTTGTACCATCATCAAAAGTTACGGTTACAATTTGTCCATCTTCTACATCGGTAGTTGTACCAGAAATAGTCACATCGCCATCTTCCGTAGCATTGACAATGCCATCACCTTCAATCGGCGTTGTAATATCAATAGTAGGAGTGGTATTATCTAAAATAATCGTTTCAGTATCCGTTGCTGGATTCAGTGCTACATCAGTAACATCTGCAGTAACGGTAATGTTACCATTATTCAATCCAGAGATATCTACATCTGTAGCGGTCCAAGCATTACCAGTTACGGTAGCTGTAGTTGTTACCGGAGTATTTGTACCATCATCAAAAGTTACGGTTACAATTTGTCCATCTTCCACATCGGTAGTTGTACCAGAAATAGTCACATCTCCATCTTCCGTAGCATTGACAATGCCATCACCTTCAATCGGCGTTGTAATATCAATAGTAGGAGTAGTATTATCTAAAATAATCGTTTCAGTATCCGTTGCTGGATTCAGTGCTACATCAGTAACATCTGCAGTAACGGTAATGTTACCATTATTCAATCCAGAGATATCTACATCTGTAGCGGTCCAAGCATTACCAGTTACGGTAGCTGTAGTTGTTACCGGAGTATTTGTACCATCATCAAAAGTTACGGTTACAATTTGTCCATCTTCCACATCGGTAGTTGTACCAGAAATAGTCACATCTCCATCTTCCGTAGCATTGACAATGCCATCACCTTCAATCGGCGTTGTAATATCAATAGTAGGAGTGGTATTATCTAAAATAATCGTTTCAGTATCTGTTGCTGGATTCAGTGCTACATCAGTAACATCTGCAGTAACGGTAATGTTCCCATCATCCAATCCAGAGATATCTACATCGGTAGCTGTCCAAGCATTACCAGTTACGGTAGCTGTAGTTGTTACCGGAGTATTTGTACCATCATCAAAAGTTACGGTTACAATTTGTCCATCTTCTACATCTGTTGTTACACCTGAAATTGTTACATCTCCATCTTCCGTAGCATTGACAATGCCATCACCTTCAATCGGCGTTGTAATATCAATAGTAGGAGTGGTATTATCTAAAACAATCGTTTCAGTATCCGTTGCTGGATTCAGTGCTACATCAGTAACATCTGCAGTAACGGTAATGTTCCCATCATCCAATCCAGAGATATCTACATCGGTAGCGGTCCAAACATTACCAGTTACGGTAGCTGTAGTTGTTACCGGAGTATTTGTACCATCATCAAAAGTTACGGTTACAATTTGTCCATCTTCTACATCGGTAGTTGTACCAGAAATAGTCACATCGCCATCTTCCGTAGCATTGACAATGCCATCACCTTCAATCGGCGTTGTAATATCAATAGTAGGAGTGGTATTATCTAAAATAATCGTTTCAGTATCCGTTGCTGGATTCAGTGCTACATCAGTAACATCTGCAGTAACGGTAATGTTACCATTATTCAATCCAGAGATATCTACATCTGTAGCGGTCCAAGCATTACCAGTTACGGTAGCTGTAGTTGTTACCGGAGTATTTGTACCATCATCAAAAGTTACGGTTACAATTTGTCCATCTTCCACATCGGTAGTTGTACCAGAAATAGTCACATCTCCATCTTCCGTAGCATTGACAATGCCATCACCTTCAATCGGCGTTGTAATATCAATAGTAGGAGTAGTATTATCTAAAATAATCGTTTCAGTATCCGTTGCTGGATTCAGTGCTACATCAGTAACATCTGCAGTAACGGTAATGTTACCATTATTCAATCCAGAGATATCTACATCTGTAGCGGTCCAAGCATTACCAGTTACGGTAGCTGTAGTTGTTACCGGAGTATTTGTACCATCATCAAAAGTTACGGTTACAATTTGTCCATCTTCTACATCGGTAGTTACACCTGAAATAGTCACATCTCCATCTTCCGTAGCATTGACAATGCCATCGCCTTCAATCGGCGTTGTAATATCAATAGTAGGAGTGGTATTATCTAAAACAATCGTTTCAGTATCCGTTGCTGGATTCAGTGCTACATCAGTAACATCTGCAGTAACGGTAATGTTCCCATCATCCAATCCAGAGATATCTACATCGGTAGCGGTCCAAGCATTACCAGTTACGGTAGCTGTAGTTGTTACCGGAGTATTTGTACCATCATCAAAAGTTACGGTTACAATTTGTCCATCTTCCACATCGGTAGTTGTACCAGAAATTGTCACATCTCCATCTTCCGTAGCATTGACAATGCCATCACCTTCAATCGGCGTTGTAATATCAATAGTAGGAGTGGTATTATCTAAAACAATCGTTTCAGTATCCGTTGCTGGATTCAGTGCTACATCAGTAACATCTGCAGTAACGGTAATGTTCCCATCATCCAATCCAGAGATATCTACATCTGTAGCGGTCCAAGCATTACCAGTTACGGTAGCTGTAGTTGTTACCGGAGTATTTGTACCATCATCAAAAGTTACGGTTACAATTTGTCCATCTTCTACATCTGTTGTTACACCTGAAATTGTTACATCGTCATCTTCCGTAGCATTAACAATACCATCGCCTTCAATCGGAGTTGTAATATCAATAGTAGGAGTGGTATTATCTAAAATAATCGTTTCAGTATCCGTTGCAGGGTTACCTCCAAAATCTGTTACATCTGCAGTTACAATAATGTTACCATTATTCAATCCAGAAATATCAACATCAGGAGCTGCCCAAGCATTACCAGTTACGGTAGCTGTAGTTGTTACCGGAGTATTTGTACCATCATCAAAAGTTACGGTTACAATTTGTCCATCTTCTACATCTGTTGTTACACCTGAAATTGTTACATCGTCATCTTCCGTAGCATTAACAATACCATCACCTTCAATCGGAGTTGTTATATCTATAGTCGGAGCAGTTTTAGAACCTTTTAATGTAATTATTAAATTTGCATCATCGAAATTAGTACCGTCAGAAAGTCTATATGAAAAAGATTCGGTAAGAGTGTCGCCAGTTAATAAACCAGCAACTGCAGGATTGTTTGTATCTGGTGTATACGTATAACTACCATCAGAATTGACCAATATAGTTCCGTAAGTGCCTACATATGATGTATCTACATTACCGGCGGAACCATCTATTTGAGAAATTACTATATTATCAAGACCACCCTGCCAGTATATATCAGATACGCCTGCTATTTGTGTACCTTTGTCATTATCAGTAGCATTTGGTCCATAATTGTAGCTTAGTATTAATTGATCTATTGGTTCAGTAAAATAAACATTTACATTTCCTGTAGCATCACTAGTAATAGCATTACCAATACCATAAAAGGTATTGTTGCCTGCATCTACAACACCACCTGTTGTAACAAAATCAAAATTAGATGTAGTACCTGATAATGAACCATTAATTTTCATTTGATCTTGCCATGATGTGCTTTGAGGGAAATCAATATCAACCAATAAAAATCCTAGGTTGTAAACGGGTTCATCAAAATCTATAATTAATTCGGTATCGTTTGATGGGCTTGTTTCTGCATTTATTCGATACAATAAATAACCTGTATGACCACCATTTGTAGCTGTTGTTACCGTTTGGTTAGTAGCCTCGCCAATATTTGAAGGGTCTGTTGATGTAAAACTAAGTTCTACACCATCAATGGTTCTATTAGTGCCATTTACAGCAGTACCATTTGTTGGATATTCATTTTCCCAAACAAGTGTAGATAAGCCTCTATCTAAAGAATCGGCACCATCATCACCTATATCAGTAATAATATTACCTGAGATATTAGTTTCTGTCGTTACAACAATTTCATCTGCATTATCTTGAGCTACAGGAGCTTCATCAACCCCATTAATTGTGACCGATAAAATACCATAATCTATAATACCCATATTATCAGCAATTGTATATGATACAATATCTACTAAAGATTCTCCACTTTTTAAACCTGTAACAGAAGAGCTCGTTTCATCAACATCATATGTATAAGTACCATTTGCTTGTATTGTTAATGAACCATATAATGTTTGATACGGATTACCAACTTGTGCAGGATAAACGTCTACCTCAGAAACAGAAAGAGAATTACCTGTATCATTTGTAATAATATTACCTGTAACGGTACCTGTTGAATTTGCAATTATAGAATTAGAATCATCAGTTGCCACGGGAGCAGTTGTATAAACTCTAATAATACTTTGTGCTGTTGCAGTAGCAGAGCTAGCATCTGTTATTGTTATATCAGCAACTCTTATACCATCGGTTGGCGTATTTGTATTATTTCTATAAAATAATGTATTTAAAAAGGCTAAAAAATCAGCATTAGGTATAGGGTTTCCAAATTCTTCGGTAATTGTGAAGTTACTTAAATTTTGAGTAAGTGTAATTGTAGTACTATTTACATTAAAATTTTGAGTACTACTAGGAGTCGTGAAATTAAATTGTGCTGGGCCATTAGTTACATAAAGAAATTCAGTATTATCAGTGTTTCCAGAAAAATTTATGGTCGCACTTAAAATTGTATTTGTATCAGACGCTAAACTTGGAACTGTCGCCAAAGCAGAAAGATTTCCTGTAGTAGGTTTAAATTGAACTTCTTTGTCTACCCCTGCAGTTGTAGAATTTAAATCTAAAATAGGGTCAGCAAATAAAGTTGAAGTATAATTTGAAATACTATCAATTACTAAATTAGAAATTCCAATATTTGGAAAGCCTACAAACGAAATAAAAAATAAAAGATAGAAATACTTAAGGTATCTATTTTTTTTTAAGCTTGTTTTTTTCATATTTGGTTTTTTTGAAACTGATTACTTATGAGGCCGCTTCTTTTTAGTCTTTTTGATATTTCATACTAGAAAAAGAAACATTTTCAATTGACTTCAAATATAACCGAGTGTAAATTTTTAAATAATTTTTTGTTGTGAAACTAGCTAATAATGACACGAAACATGCGTTAAGTGTAGTTAGTTTTTGATCACTTACTTAGTAAGTAATAACTTACAGTAAAATACGAAATAATATAATAAATTCTATATTTATGTGTATTTTACCCGATAAAAATTGATTTTGTCGGAATTATAGTTCTTTTTGACTATCCTGTGAGAAAAATATGAATTGTAAGCTTTTTAAGCACTTTGTAAGTGTAAAAGCGCTGTAATTTTAAAGGTAAAATGCTGAAGTAAAATGTGTTAAATTGATTTTAAACCCATTTTTTTACCTTTTTCAAGCATTAAAGCATAAGCAGATTTATACTCATTAGGTATGTCGCCTTCTAAAATAGCCTCTTTTATTACTTCTTTAAGAATACCTATTTCTTTTGAGGGTTTTAGATTGAATGTGGCCATTATTTCTTCTCCAGTGATAGGAGGTTGAAAGTTACGTACATGGTCTCGCTCTTCAACTTCAACAATTTTTTGGCGGACAATTTTAAAATTGTTTTTATACTTTTTCTGTTTTTTAGGGTTTTTTGTTGTGATGTCTGCTTCACATAATGTCATTAAATCATCGACATATTCACCAGCATCAAAAACCAGTCTTCTAACAGCTGAATCTGTAGCAATGTCTTGAGAAAGTACAATTGGTCGAGAACTCATCATTACCATTTTTTGAACAAATTTCATTTTGTCATTTAATGGCATTCTCAATCTTTTAAATAGTTTGTATACCATTTTAGCACCAATAAATTCATGCGCATGAAATGTCCATCCTATTTTTTTATCAAATTTTTTAGTTGGTGCTTTACCTATATCATGTAATAATGCAGCCCACCTAAGCCATAAATTTTCGGTGTTTTCTGCTATGTTATCGACAACTTCAAGTGTGTGCCAAAAATTATCTTTATGACGTTGACCTTCTACCTCTTCAATACCTTGTAAAGCAGTTAGCTCAGGTAAAATATAATCAAGTAAACCTGTTTTATGCAATAAAGTAAAACCTACAGAGGGTTTTTTGCTAGCAAGTATTTTGTGCAGCTCATCAACAATACGTTCTTTAGATATAATTTTAATTCTGTCTTTATGTTCTGTTATAGCATTTAATGAAGTTTCTTCAATTTCAAAACTTAACTGAGTTGCAAAACGTATAGCACGCATCATTCTTAAAGGGTCATCAGAATAAGTAATACCTGGCTCTAAAGGAGTTTTGATAGTTTTATTTTCTAAATCTTCAATGCCATTAAATGGATCTAATAATTCGCCATAAGTTTTTTTGTTTAAAGATATAGCAAGTGCATTTATAGTAAAGTCTCTTCTTTTTTGGTCATCATCTAAAGTACCATCTTCTACAACAGGTTTTCTGCTATCAGTATGGTAGCTTTCTTTTCTAGCACCAACAAACTCTAATTCAGTATCGTCGAGCTTAACCATGGCAGTACCGAAGTTCTTAAAGATAGATACTTCAGGTTTTCCTTTTATTTTAGAAGCTACTTTTTTTGCTAAGTCAATTCCGTTACCAATAGCAACTACATCAATATCTTTAGCAGAGCCTCTTTTCAATATAAAATCACGAACAAAACCGCCAATAACATAACAGTCTATTCCAAGCTCATCAGCAGCTTCTGAAATAGTTGAAAAAATAGGATTTGTAAGGGCTAGTTTGTAATTCGTTTGCATCGTGCTATTCTCGGATAATTTTTACTAATCCATCATTTCCGAGTTTAATGATAGATGAAGGTGTTCCTGAATTTTCTTCTCTTTGCAAATTTACCACATAGTCTACACCTTTTAAAATAGCTTGACTAATTTCTTTATAAGTTTGTGGTGTTTGTTTGCCAGCAATATTAGCAGAAGTAGAAACAATTGGTTTTTTAAATTTATTAATTAAGTATTGACAAAATTTATCAGAAGCAACTCTTATAGCAATAGTATTATCTTCTGCAATTAAATTTTTAGAAAGACCAACAGGGTTATCATAAACAATAGTTGTTGGTTTTGTAGCTAAATCAATAATATCAAAAGCAACTTCAGGTACTTCTTTTACGTGTTTTTCTAACATAAAGTCATTAGCTACCAAACAAATCATTGTTTTAGTATTTACACGTTTTTTTAATGCATAAATTTTAGCAACGGCATCTTGGTTAGTAGCATCACAACCAATGCCCCAAACAGTATCTGTTGGGTATAGAATTAACCCTCCGTTAGAGAGTACTTCAATACATTTATTAATTTCTTCTTGCATTTTTAAACTTTTAAAAGGCCAAAAATATGGCTTTAGTTTTTATTATCAATAAATTCATAATATAGATGTGTGTTTAAGACAATAAATTACCATCTAAATAGGTTTAAAAAAACTAAATCTATTTTTTTTACGTAATTTGTGTAAAGGGAATAATAGATGTTATTTAGGAGGATATATGAAGAGTAAGCTATCTGTTTTTATAATTACATATAATGAAGAGCGAATAATTGAAAAATGTTTAAAAAAATTAACTTGGGTAGATGAAGTAATTGTAATAGATTCAGGTAGTACAGATGCTACAATTGAAATTTGCCAAAAATACAATGTGAAACTTTTTCATAAAGATTTTGAAGGATTTAAAGCGCAAAAACAATTTGCTTTAAAGCAAACTAGAAATGATTGGGTGTTAAGTTTAGATGCTCATGAAATTCTTTCAGAAGGGCTTATAAGTGAGATTCAAGATATTTTAAGTAAGACTACAAATGTTGATGGTTATTTATTGAATAGCAAACATGTTTTTTTAGGAAAAATTTTTGAATACGGGCATGAGAGTAGACAATACTACCTTAGGTTATTTAAAAAAGATAAAGTTGCTTTTGATACTAAAAAAGGGTTTGAAAATATTATTGTAAAAGGGAATTCAATTCGTCTAAAAAATCACTTTTTTCATTATTCAGGTAGTTTTATAGGTGATTTTTTGAAAAAAGTAGATATGTCAGCATCTATTTTTGCAGAAGAAAAATATTTAGAAGGTGAAAAATTCTCGATAGTATCTATTTTTTTTAAAGTGAAACTGCAGTTTTTGAGAAAGTATTTTTTACACCTTAATTTTATGAATGGTCGTGAGGGCTTTTATTGGTCTTATATTGCCGCATATTATGTCGGTTTAAAATGTATAAAAGCTAATGAACAATATAAAGAAGTGAAAAAACAACTGCTTTTTTAAAAATTATTAATGATATTTTTATTGTAATAAGTAGCTCTCTATTTTGTTTAATATTTCTTTTTTAGAAAATGTATTAAGTATAAAATTAGATCCTTGTAGTCCCATTTCGTATTGTAAACCTTTATTATTAATAAGCTTCACTATAGCATCTGCAAAGGCATTAACGTCTTGTTCTTTTGTTAATATTCCTGTTTTGCCATTAATTACAACTTCAGGGTTACTACTAATATCAAATGCAACAATAGGTTTGTAACATAAAGATGCTTCTGCAAGAACATACCCAAAACCTTCCCAGTGTGATGATAGTAAGAAAATATCTCCCTGTTCGATGAATTTTTTTGGGTTGTCAATAAAACCAGAAAACTCGACCTCTTTTATTAATTTTAAATCTTCAGTTAGTTTTTTTAATTCATTAGCTAAACTACCATCTCCACCAATAAGCATTTTAAAATCAATTTTTCTTTTTTTCAGCTCATCAGCCACATGTATAAGAAACTGTTGGTTTTTTTGATACTCTAATCTTCCTAAATTTACTAGGGTTGTTATGTCTTTTTTGTTGGTGCTTGAAGTAATGTTTTCATTGTTTTTAAACTCACTTACATCTAATCCGTTATATATAACTTTTATTTTATTTTCAGGAAATAAGTCTTTATTGTTTTCTAATACCGTCTTTTTTGTTGCTATAGAATTTGCAAGAATATCGGTAACAATATTTTTAAAATAAAAACGATTTAGTCCACTGTTTTTTATAGGGATAGCACTTCCTCTACGATAGATAATTCTATTTAAGCCTGCTTTTTTTGCAGCTAAGCCTGCTAGTTTTAAATCTCTAGAAAGGTTAATAATGATAGTTTCAATATTGTGTTTTTTGAATTTATTTTTAAGACTATTTACACTTAAAGGGTTTAAAAAACTTAGGTTATTGATTTTTATTCCAATGCAAGGAACATTATGTTCTTTTAGCTTTTTTATAAGTACACTATCAGTATGGGCTATGACTAAAACAGAATGTCCTTTTTGATGCATATGTAAGCTAGTTTCGAAGTGCCATTTTTCGCCACCACCCCAAGCTTTTACACTATTAAAAAAACAAATAGTCCCCATTTAAAGAATAGATTTATATACGTTATTTACTTCTTCTACTATTTGATCTGCAGAAAATTTTTGAACGAATTTAAAGCTTTTTTCACTAATCGAATTTCTAAGATTTTGGTCAACTAATAACATCTGTATTTTCTCTTTTAAATCATCACTATCATATGGATCTATATATAGAGAATCTGGTCCTCCTGCCTCAGGAAAAACACCACTATTTGAAGTGATTACAGGTGTTTTAGAGTAAAGAGCTTCTATAATAGGGATGCCGAACCCTTCAAAAATAGAAGGGTAAATAAAGATGGTCGCTAATTGATAAATTATAGCAAGTTCTTTAATATTTATGTTCTTTAAAAAGATGATTTTATCTTCTAATTTATGCTCTTTAATATAACTTTTAATAGTATTGGAATAAGTGGTTTCTCGACCTATTAAAACGAGTTTTGTATCAATATTTTTAATAGCTTTTACTATTGTTAATGCATTTTTACGTTCTTCTAAAGTGCCTACATTTAATAAAAAATTGCTGGGCAAATTATGCTTTATACGTACATCTTCTTTTTCTTGATCAGCATATGTTATTTTAAAAGCATCATGGCAAGTTTGATAAATTACTTTGACCTTTTTTGATTCGATTTTTAAATATTGAACAATATCTCGTTTTGTTTGTTCACTAATAGCAATAACTATATCAGCATTTTCTGCTGCTTTTTTAAATTTTAAGAAGTGAATTTTCCTATC
Source organism: Cellulophaga sp. HaHaR_3_176 (assembly GCF_019021925.1). NCBI lineage: Bacteria > Pseudomonadati > Bacteroidota > Flavobacteriia > Flavobacteriales > Flavobacteriaceae > Cellulophaga > Cellulophaga sp. HaHaR_3_176. Next base: position 2,154,977 of record NZ_CP058990.1, on the reverse strand, counting down.
AAAAAAAGAGTATAAATTAGGGTGGTGAACAAAAATTAAATCATGAATAGTCACTACACTTTTTATATTGTTTTTACTTAGTCCAGAAGGTAGTTCGCCAGATAAACCGTGGTATAACTCTATTTTGTCTTTTATAAGATCATTGACAACAGCTTTTTGTCGCCAATAATTTTTAAATTTTTTGTAAAATTTTGATGAAGGTAATTTTTCAAAAACATTTTGAGCTTCAGAAGTAAATAAAGCTTCTTGTCTTTTTTTTGGATTGTAAAGAAAATATTGATTTTCAGGATAAAAATTAGCTAATGATCGTATTAAATCTCTTCCGTAATTTCCTAAGCCAGTAGTATTATGGTAGACTCTTTTCGCTTCAAAACCTATTTTCATTTTTGCTTATCTTGAAGTTCTTTAACCTTTATGTATTTTAAAAATGTTCCGAAAGATGCAAATGAACAAATAACAAAACCGTCAAGGCCATCTAAAAAGCCTAATTTAATAAAATAGTTCTTAAAAAATTTCCAAAAAGGACTTAGAAAAATTTTCACAAATCCTACTTTTTTCTTGCTTTGAGAAATATGGCTTCTTGCAGAAATATTTGTGAAGTTATTTACTTTTAAAAAATGCTCTTCGTGAGAGTCATACGCCCAATGTAGCAAATCTCCATTTAATTTTCCTAGTGTAGCGCCTTTATCTAATTCCAAAAAATCATGTGGATTTTTGCCTATCCATTTTCCTGATGATTTCTTAATTAAGCGAATTCTAGAATCAGGGTACCAGTTGGAGTGTTTTATCCACTTTCCACAATAATTATTCAGTCTATTTAATTCGTAACCATCATACTTTAAGTCGTCTTTTATACTTAAAATATGTTGTTTAAGTTCTTCAGATAACGCTTCATCTCCGTCAAGAGATAAAGCGTATTCATGAGAAGTTTGTTTAAGAGCAAAATTTTTCTGTTCTAAATACCCTAAGAATTTTTGTTCAATAAAAACAACATTATATTTTTCGCAAATTTCCTTTGTTTTGTCAGTAGAAAAAGAGTCAACAACAACTATTTCATCAACAATGCCAACTAAAGAAGCGATACATTTTTCAATATACTGTTCTTCATTAAAGGTTATTATTACACCAGAAATTTTACTCATCACTATGTTTTATCACATTCTGTATTAAAACTATACGGCTACATCATACTCTCTAAGAGCATCGTTTAAAGAAGTTTTTTTATTGGTACTTTCTTTACGTTTTCCGATAATTAAAGCACAAGGTACATTATATTCTCCGGCAGGGAATTTTTTAGTATAACTACCAGGTATAACTACTGATCTAGCAGGCACTAAACCTTTACGTTCAACAGGAGTATCACCAGTAACATCTATGATTTTAGTAGATGCTGTTAATACTACATTAGCTCCTAAAACAGCTTCAGACTCAACTCTAACACCTTCAACAACTATACATCTTGATCCAACAAAAACGTTATCTTCTATAATAACAGGAGCAGCTTGTAAAGGTTCTAGAACACCACCAATACCAACACCGCCACTAAGGTGTACATTTTTGCCGATCTGTGCACAACTACCAACAGTTGCCCAAGTATCAACCATAGTGCCTTCATCTACATAAGCACCAATATTTACATAACTAGGCATTAATATTGTACCTGCAGAAATATAAGCTCCGTGTCTTGCAGTAGCTCCGGGTACTACACGAATACCTTTTTCTTTATAACCTCTTTTCAAAGGCATTTTATCGTGATATTCAAAAATACCAGCTTCTAAAGTTTCCATTTTTTGAATAGGGAAATATAGTACTACAGCTTTTTTAACCCATTCATTAATTTGCCAACCATTTTCTGTTGGTTCAGCACATCTTAACTTTCCATCATCTAATAAAGAAATTACAGATCTAATAGCATCTTGGGTTGCAGTTTCTTTTAATAGGTCTCGGTTATCCCAAGCTTTCTCTATTTGTTGTTGTAATTCGGTCATTTTCTCTTAAAATTTCCCCAAATATAAGTCGAACAAGGTAATTAATTGCACTAATTTATAGTTATAACAATTTATCCTTTATTTTTGCAAAAAATATTAGAATGGGTAGAATTGTTGCACTAGATTTTGGGAAAGTACGAACAGGTGTGGCAGTTACAGATGAACTTCAGATAATAGCATCTGGTTTAACAACTGTGCAAACTAAAGATTTACTAACTTTTTTAAGAGATTACGTTCAAACTGAAAATGTAGAAAGAATAGTTGTTGGAGAGCCTAAACAAATGAATAATGAGGTATCAGAATCAGAAGCTTTAATTATTCCTTTTTTAAAGAAATTATCTGATACATTTCCTAAAATACCTATTGAACGCCAAGATGAGAGGTTTACATCTAAAATGGCATTTCAGACCATGATAGATAGTGGTTTGAAAAAGAAACAAAGAAGAGATAAAGCGTTGGTAGATGAAATTAGCGCAACTATAATATTACAAGCATATTTAAATAGAATTTAAGAGTATGGTATTACCAATTATAGCTTACGGAGATCCAGTTTTAAGGAAAGTAGCTAAAGATATTAATCAAGAACATCCAAACCTTGATAAATTAATTGAAAATATGTGGGAAACCATGTATAATGCAAGTGGTGTAGGTTTAGCAGCTCCTCAAGTAGGCTTGCCAATTCGATTATTTGTTATTGATACAACGCCTTTTTCTGATGATGAAGATTTAGCAAAAGAAGAGCAAGAAGCTTTAAATGGATTTAAAAAAGTATTTATCAATGCTACAATCGAAGAAGAGAGTGGTGAAGAATGGGTTTTTAACGAAGGTTGCTTGAGTATACCTGACGTTAGAGAAGATGTTAGTAGACAAGACACTATCGTTATTTCTTACTTAGATGAAAATTTTAAAGAACAGAAAGAAACATTTGATGGTTTAAGAGCTAGAGTAGTACAGCACGAATACGACCATATTGAGGGAGTTTTATTTACGGATAAGCTTTCAAGTTTAAAAAAGAGATTGATTAAGAATAAATTAGGTAATATATCAAAGGGAAAAATAAATTCTGAATACAGAATGCGTTTTCCTGATATGAAAAAAGGAAGGTAATCTTGTTTTTTTTATTAATTTAAAAGTTTAATATTTGCCCAGAATTAAAAATTATACATGAGTTTAGATAAAATTTTATCAATAGGAGGAAAGCCAGGTTTATATAAATTGTTAACACAAACAAGAGCAGGTTTTGTAGCAGAATCTTTATTAGATGGTAAAAAAATTACTGTAAGTTTTAAAAATAATGTAAGTGTACTTTCTGAAATTGCAATTTATACGTTAGATGCAGAAGTACCTTTACGAGAAGTTTTTCAAAAAATAAAAGATAAAGAAAAAGGAGAAAAAACTCCTGTTAGCCATAAAGATGATAAATTAAAATTAGAAGAATACTTTTTTGAAGTATTACCTAATTATGATGAGGATAGAGTTTATGCTAGCGACATTAAAAAAGTGGTACAGTGGTATAACTTATTACAAGAGCAGGGGATAAACGATTTTTCTGAAAAAGTAAAAGAAGAAGACACGAAAGAAGCAGCTACTGAAGAGTAAGTTGTATTTTAATAGCTAAAAAGGGGCGTACGTATGTTTTACATATTTACGCCCCTTTTTTATTTTCTTCATCGAAGCTTTATATCTATTCATCTATAGTTTAAACGTTTTTAAAGAACTTGAAGATTGCTTCTGTTAAATAATTGGAAATTAGCACCATAATTAAGTAAAATACCCCAAATAATACAAAATTATGGACAGAAATATAGCAACTGTAGAAAATGATTTAAAAGGAGCTTTTTTTGATATGGCGCATTCGCCATTTGTAATTTTGAATAAAGATTTAGTATTTATTGATACGAATCAAGCAGCAATTTCTACATTAAATGTAAAAAGAGAAGACTTTATTGGAAAGAGTATGTTAGAGTTGTTTCCTTACTTATCTGGAACTGAAAAATATAGTGCTTATCAAAAAGTTATAGAAACAGGGGAGCCAATTGGTCTTGATGAAGTTTTTATTCATACAGATAAAGGTATTTTCAAGTTTATAATTCGAGCTTTTAAAATTGGAGAAGGTTTAGGAATCACTACGCTTGATGTTACGAATTTAATGAATAGCATAGAGCAGCTAAAATCAACACAAACCAACTTAGAAAAGGTTAATAAAAATTTGAAACAAAAAAATCAAGAACTAGAAGAGTTTTCATATGTCGCAGCTCATGATTTAAGGGCACCTTTAACAAACTTGCATAGCTTGTTAGATATGTTAGAGGCGCAGAATGCAATTTCAGAAATAGGAAAACCTATATTTAAAAAAGTGCAGTATGTAGGAAACCAGATGTGCGATAAGTTAAAAGCATTAAATAATGTAATTGCTTTAAAATCAAGCCTTGGGAAAAGAAAAGAAGAGATTAGCTTTTCGGCAATTATAAACAAAATTAAAGTAACACATTCTGAAGAAATATTGAATAGTAGAACAATAATTAAAGAAGATTTTTCGAGTTGTCCAACAATTTTATATGATCCTATTCAATTTGAGAGTATACTACATAACTTGATTTCTAATTCAATAAAATATAAACACCCTAAAAGAAAACCTGTAATATATATAAAAACTAAAATTGTAAATGGTAAAAAAACACTTACAATTAAGGATAACGGAATTGGTTTTGATGAAGACATAAATCCTAATAAAATATTCGGTTTATTTAAAAGAATGCATACACATGTTGATGGTTTAGGTGTAGGTTTATATATAATTCACTCTATAATAAACAACAATGGAGGTGGCATTAAAGTAAATAGTAAAATAAATAAAGGAACAGAATTTAAAATAAATTTCTAATGATAGAGCAATCAAAAAAGCCATTTAAGATTTTACTTGTAGATGATGATGAAATCACAAATTTTATCACCATTAATAAGCTAAAGCATTTAGGTTTTGAAAATGTAAATGCAGTAGAAAATGGCCAACTAGCATTAAAACATTTAGAAAAAAATTATGCAAATTTAATAGTTTTAGATATTAATATGCCTGTGATGGATGGTTTTGAGTTTTTATCGTATGTAGAGGAAAACAACCTTTACAATGGAACTCCTATTATCATTTTAACATCATCAGGCAGACCATCAGATAAGGAAACTGCTGATAATTATGAGTCAGTAATTGACTATCTAGAAAAGCCATTAGATTTTAAAAAAATACAACAAATACTTTTAAAAATGAACTCTTAAAATACTATTCGTTAAAAAGGATACAAACAGGAGTAGGAGCTTTTATTTCAGATTTAAAGGTTAATAACCCAGTTTTTACATCTCTTTTAAATGATACTAAATTATTTGTATCTTGATTAGCGACAATCAGATATTTATTATCTGGAGATAAAGAAAAATTTCTTGGATTTTCACCTTTTGTAGATTCTAAACCAACTAAAGAAAGTGAGTAATCATTTGAATCAACTTTTAGTATAGCAATACTATTATGACCTCTATTAGAGGCATAAACAAAGTTACCGTCATTAGAAATTCTGATATCTGCAGCTTTGCTAAAGCCAGTAAAGTTATCGGGTAATATTGATACTGTAGTTTTTTTGGAATACTCTTGATTTTCTGATTTTAAAACAGTAGTTATTGTATTATCTAATTCATTTAAAACATAAATTATTTTCTTATTTGGATGAAACACAAGGTGCCTCGGTCCTGCACCTTCAGCCATAGCGAGCTTGCTAGGTTTATTATTTATTAGTTTGTTAGTTTCTGTATTTATTTCAGAAAACCACAACTCATTTGTTCCTAAGTCTATTGCTATAACTTTATTAGCATCATCTTTATCAAACCAAGCAGAATGGGCGTGTGGAGCTTCTTGTCTTTCGGTGGTGCCTTTTCCAAGATGCTGTTGTACATTTAGAATATTACTAATTTTACCATTGGTGTCTAATTTCAATAAACCTACGTTTCCGCCACTATAATTAGAAGTTAAAACATATCCATTTGTATTAATAATTATATGGCAAGGGTTTGCACCACCAGATGATGATTTGTTGATCAGCTTTAAACTGTCATTTTCTATTTCAAAAGATTCAACAAAACCTACATTATCTTTATTTACTTCATTAACAGCTAAAACGTATTTTTTATCAGGACTTAAAGCTAAAAAAGAAGGGTTTTCAGAAACAGCAGCTAGACCAATTTTAGTTAAGATACCATTACTACCTAAGCTATATTTATAAATACCCTTACTATCTTTGTCAGTATAAGTACCAACATAAAATTCACTAACTTTATTTATTTCAACTATTTCCTTTTTCACTTTTTTTTCGTCTTTACAGCTTATTAAAACTAATGTTATAAGTAAAATAATATAGGTTTTCATTTAGTTTGTTTTATATTTAAATTATTCAACTTTTACTTCAGTATCTAAAGGTTTAGATACCCAATCTATTAATTTAGACTTATAGAAGTTGACATTCATACGTTCAAGGTATGGTACTTGATTAGCTAATCTTTTTTTGTAGTCATCCCAATCTCTATTATCATCGGCTGTCCAACCTAATTCAGCATAACCAATAATTCTAGGAAAAGCTAAATATTCTAACTCTGCCATGTTTGTTATAGTTTCAGACCACAGAGGAGCTTCAATACCTAAAATGTTATCTTGTGGTAGCTCAGGTATGTATTTTTCAGGAGACCAATTGTAAGCGCTATCTACGGGTATATAAGCAGCCCAATGTAACCCATATTCAGAAAGACTATCATATTCCATATCTAAATAGGCTTTTTTAGCAGGCGACATGATAATTTTCATTTCATTTTTAGCAGCTCTAATAGCGTTAGCTTCAGCGCTCCAATGTTGAGCAATAGAATTAGTACTTAAAGATGCTTGTGTTATCTCATCCCAACCAATCATTTGTTTGCCATGCTTTTGAACAATTTTTTCTACTTTAGAAACAAATTTAACGTAATCTCTTTTTTTGGTAACATGACTTTCATCTCCTCCAATATGAAAATAAGGTCCAGGAGATATGGTAGCTATTTCTTTAATAACATCATCTATAAAAGAATAAACAGTGTCTTTATTAGCATCAAAAGTACTAAAGCCAACATGTGTTCCTGTATATGTTTTCGGAGTTTTTCCATTCCCGTTTAAAAAAGGGTATGCAACTGAAGCAGCATTAGTGTGTCCAGGCATATCTATTTCAGGAATAATAGTAATATGATGTTTAGCGGCAAAAGAAACAATATCCTTATAATCTTCTTGAGTATAAAAACCACCTTTTCCACCACCAACTTCGGTTCCGCCAGAGGCTACAGTCAAATTTGGCCATGATTTTATTTCAATTCGCCAACCTTGATCGTCAGATAAATGTAGGTGAAGTGCATTTATTTTATAATAAGCTAAAAGCTCAATATATTTTTTGACATCTTTAACTGAAAAAAAATGCCTTGCAACATCTAGCATAGCACCTCTGTATTCAAAAGTAGGGCTATCAATAATTTTGCCAGTTGGCACTAGCCACATTGGGTGTGTTGTAATAGTATCGTTACTTTTTGTAGGGATTATTTGTCTTAACGTTTGTATGCCTCTGAATGCTCCTTCTGCTGTTTTAGAGTTTAAAATAATAGAGTCTTTAGTGATGTATAATTGATAAGATTCTTTAGTTTGTAAATCAGTACTATCAGATTGATTAATGAAAATAATTCGATCAACAGTTTCTGAATTAGTTTCATTAACAGGAATTGTAAAAGCAGTAATTTCTTTTATTTTTTCTGATAAAAAATCTCCAACTTCTTTAAAACCTTCTGTTGTTTGCGAAGTGTATATTACTGTGTTTTTATCTAAACCAAAAGCAGAATTAGTAGCAATTGTTTTTGAAGGCTTCGGTATTATATTTTCTGAAAGTAAATCCGTTTCTGGGAAATTTAAGATAATCTTTTTCTTGTTTTCTCCACATGAAATAAATACGATAGAAATAAGTATCAATAGTACTCCAATAAATAAATTTTTCTTCATTTTTTTAAATTTTAATTATCCATGTAATTTTTTATGATACTATGCCAAAGTTCATAACCGCCTTCATTCATATGTAAACCATCGCTTATGAATAAATTTGTTTTTAATTTTTTATCAGAATCGAACATAATGTCCCATACATTTGCGTATTCTATGTTTTCGTTACTTTCACAGAAGCGTTTTAATTTTCGATTAAGTCTTATATATTTATGTTGTAATTTTTGTCGAGCAATGCTTGGTTTAGGAGAAATAAGTACAATTTTGGTAGCTTTATTATCGGTTTTAATTTTTGCTATAATTTTCGAAAATACTTTTAAGATTTTATTAGGTCTTTTTTTAGAAGAAATATCATTATCACCTTCATAAATAAAAACTTTTTTGGGTTTAAACCTTAAAATAAGATCATCAGTATAGCCTAATAAATCAATCGCTTGTGAACCTCCAAAACCAGAATTTACAATTTGATGTTCAGGAAAAAGATCTTGTAAATTTCTCCATAATCGTATGCTTGAGCTACCTGTAAAAACAATAGTTTCACGAGAAGAATTCCACAAAGTATCATATTTTTTGGATATACCTAAAACTTCTTCTTTAAAAAAAGAGTTTTTCTGAGAATTGCAAAATAAAGGTAACAGCAATAATAGGACTAAAAAATTTTTCACGTAATAAGTATTAAGCTTCTAAGATACTTTTTATAAATTAAAAGGTCAATAGAAGTAAGGTTAATAGTATAATTCTATAATATTTCAATAATTATAAAAAATGGCAGTGATTTTTAATTGAAATTAAATTAATTATTTAAATCTTAAATATTGAAAGGTATAGGGTGAAAATGGAGATTTTTAGTATGCTCTGGAAGACCAGAATATGCAATTGTTCCAATATAATCTTCTTCAACATTAAAACTTATTACTTGTAAATCTTTATTAAAATTCAAAAAATCTGAATTTAATAAATGGTCACCATCAAGAACCGGTATATTTATGATGTTATCGTTTATACCTTTTCCAGTAGCTTTTACAATAGCCTCTTTTCTTGTCCATAATTTAAAAAGCAACCTTTTATTATTGTCTTTTTTTTGAACTTCATTGATTTCGGTAACACTAAAAACAGTCGAGATAATTTCTGAAAAATTAAAATCTTTTGCTAGATATTCAATATCTACACCAACAGGTTGGCTGGCTACAGCAATTAGTGCATAATTTTTTGAATGTGATACATTAAAGTGTATGGAGGGGTTGGTAGATAGGTAGGGTTTTTTATTACTATCTATTTTAAGTTCTATTTCAGAAGCACTCATGCCAGTTTCATCTCCTAAAATAAATTTTAATAAGCCTCGACAAATTATAAATCTGTGGCTGTCATGTTCATGATAATATTTACTTGCTCGTGTATTTTCCGAAACGTTTAAAAAAAGTTTTAGTTTGGGTAGAAATTGTATATAATCTGAAATTTTAATCTTATAAATTTTTATGCCTAACAATAAACTGTTAGGCGTAACAAATTCATTACTATTTATATCGAATGTTTTACAAAATATTTTAATTGGAGAATTATTCATTATCTCTGTCTAAAATAGTCTGGAGTGTTTTTCCTAATTTTTTGTCATTCGGGTTTCTAAACATATTATGGTGGTTCCCAGGAATAACATGTCTATCTATACCTCCTTGAGCTATTTCTTCCCACCCTAAATAATTAGTGTCGTGTGCATAAAACACATCGTTATCCTCAACCTTAAGTAAGTCAATTTTAAAATTCTCAGGCGATATTTGATATTTACTTATAGCCGATCTATGAATTCTATTTAATTCAATAGGCCATGGAACTTTCGTATTTTCTTCCTTTGTTTCAGTTGAATTACTATTATTAGTAAAAGATTTAATTTTTAATTTAAATATATTTAGCCATCTATTAAAACTCTTTTTGTCTTTAAGCATCATTTTAATAGTGAAAAAAACTTGGCCCATAGTATATGATAGCTGTGCTCTTTTTTTTCTGAAAGAAGAAGGACTGTATTTGTAAGTTGGATAGACATAAGAATCCAACATAATTAATGACTTTACTTTCTTATTTTTAGCTTTTAAAATTTTAGCCATTTCAAATGCTATAAGCCCACCAAACGAATATCCTGCAATAGCATAGGGCCCAGTTGGGTTTGCTTCTAAAATTTCAGAAACATAATGTAATGCCATTTTCTCTACAGCATCATGGGGTTCATCAATTCCATTTAAACCTTTTGCTTGTAAGCCATATACAGGTTGCTCTTTATCAAGTGTTCTTGATAAAGTTTCAAATATTAAAACATTATGGTCAGCACCATGTATAACATATAACGGATCTTTTTTTCCTTCAGTTTTAATAGGTGTCAATGAACTCCAATCAGATAAATCACTGTCGGAATCAATGAATTTAGCGAGTTGTTCAACTGTAGGGTATTCTAATAAAGAAGAAAGAGGATAATTAGTGCCAGTCTCTTTTTCTAAATTCACCATAACTTTTACTGCAATAAGTGAATGACCACCAAGCTCAAAAAAATTGGTAAATATATCAATACTATCAAGGTTTAAGGCTTCTTTCCAGATATCTCCAACAATCTGTTCTGTTTTGTTACGAGGAGCTGTATAATCAGCTTCATTTGTTTTCTTAGATAAATTATTCTCTAATAAAGATTTTCGATCGATTTTACCATTTAAAGTAGTCGGAAAATTACTTACCATATTATAATTTTTAGGAACCATATAGTCTGGAAGCTTATTAAATAAGTTCTTCTTCCATTTAGTTATATTATCCTCTGAAAATTTTTCTAAATTGGTAGGAATAATGAATGCAGTAAGGTGGTTAGAGTCTACTAAAACAACTGAAGATTGTATTTCTTCTTCGGCATCTAAAGCCTCTTCTATTTCACCTAACTCAATACGATGACCTCTTATTTTTACTTGATGATCTATTCGACCTAAACATAAGATATCTCCAGTAGGTAGTAACTTGCCTAAATCTCCTGTTCTGTAAAGTTTTGTTTTAAAATCAGCATCAAATTTGTTTTCTACAAATTTCTCAGCAGTTAACTCAGGGCGTTTCCAGTATCCTTTAGCAACACCAGTTCCTGCAATACAAATTTCTCCAGTTTTACCAGACCCGACTAATAGACCTTTTTCATTCAATATATAAATTTGAGTATTAGCTATAGGCTCACCTATCGTAATTAACTCATCATCTTTTTTAATTTGCTTTACAGTAGACCAAATTGTAGTTTCAGTAGGGCCATAAACGTTCCACAATTCATCAACTCTATTTAATATTTTTTTAGATAAAGGTAATGGCAGCATTTCACCACCACAAATAGCCTTAATTGGTAATAATTTTTCCCATCCGGCATCTAATAACATTTGCCATGTAGTAGGCGTAGCTTGTAACATTGTTATTTTCTCAGACTCTAAAAGGTGTAACATCAAGCGGCTATCTTTTGCTGTTTCATCATTAGCAATTACTAATGTAGCGCCTGATAATAATGGAAGAAATAATTCTAAACCAGCAATATCAAATGAAATTGTTGTTATTGATAACAATCTATCTGTTTCATTAATACCTGGTTCTTTCATCATACTATATAAAAAGTTAACCAAACTTTTATGAGTTACAGAGACACCTTTTGGTTTACCTGTAGAACCTGATGTATATAGAATATAAGCAACTTCATTATTTCCAACTTTTAAAGGAAGTGGTTTTTCTGAATATTTTGATAAATTCGAAAATACATCTTCATATGTTAACACTGAAGCCTTTGTGTTTAATGATAAAGAAAATTCTTTTGATGATATCAAGATGTTAGCTTCTGAATCATCTAGCATAAACTCCAATCGTTTTTTCGGATAATTGGGGTCTAATGGTAAATAGGTAGCTCCACATTGCATAATAGCAATAAGCGATACTACGAGTTCTATTGATCGGGGTAAGGCTACAGCTACAATATCACCAGCTTTAACATTTTGCTCAATAAAATAATGAGATAAACGGTTTGCTTGAAGCTCTAATTCTTTATATGAAATTGTAGTGTTTTCGAATTTTATAGCATCTTTTTTATTGAATATTTCGGCTTTTTTTCCTATAAGTTCGTGTAAGGCTAATTGAGGGAACGAAACAGCTGTTTGATTCAATTTTACATAGTCAGAATCGTCCACTTTTATAATTTCACCAATTGTAATGTTTGATTTTTCTATAATAGAACTTAATACATTCTTAAAAGAGTCCATCATTTGTTTTATAGTAGATGGTGTAAAAAGAGCAGAGTTATAAGACCATTCTAAAATAAAATTATCTTCAGTGCCAGTAGCATTTAAAAATAGCTCAAAGGTTTCAGAAGTTCTAGGGTTGCTAAGTACTTTAAATTTTAAATTTGAAAAATTAACATGACTAGTCATGCCCATATCTATATTAAAAACCACTGGTACGAGAGGTACTCTTGAAGGATCTCTATGCAAATGAAGCTTTTGTAATAATTCACCAAAGCTTAACTGTTGATGATCATAAGCATCAAAAACAGAAACTTTTCTCTCTTTTAAATATTCACTAAAAGAATGATTTACATCCATTTTAGTTCGCAAAGGGAGTAAGTTTACACAGTGACCTATTAATTGTGTTTTACCAGTAACAGATTGACCAGCAGATGGTAAGCCCAGTACTATGTCGTCTTGTTCAGTTTGTTTATAAAGAAATACTTCAAAAGCAGACATTAAAGTAGTTACAAAGCTACAGCCAGACTGTATTCCTATTTTTTTTAATTTAGAAAGTAATTCTTTGTCGATAGGAAAATCTAAACGAGCACTTTTAAAAGTTCTTAATTCTGGTCTTTTAAAATCAGTTGGTAAATTTAGTTCAGGTATAGATGTCTTATATTGACCTATCCAAAAGTTATCTGTTTTAACTTTTTCTTGAGAGCCAGAATATGTGATTAAGTCATCAACATAAGAACTAAAATGATCTACTTTAGGAAGATTAGGTACTTCATTTTTAACATTTGCAGAGTATAAAATGCCTAGTTCTTCAAGCATAATACCGAAAGACCAACCATCACATATAATATGATGAGCCGTTATAATTAACTGATGTTCTAATGCGTTTGTTTTAATTAAACCGAATTTAATTAACGGACCTTTTGCTAAATCAAAAATAAAATTAGCATCTCCTAATAAGTAATTTGATAAAGATTTTTCTTTTTCTCCAAAAGAAAGCTGGGAAAAATCCTGAATATCAAATTCCAAAGGTGTGAATTTCATGATACTCATAAAACGACCATCAGAACTAAATACAGAGCGTAAGGCTTCATGCCTTTGTACTAATGCTAGTAATGCACCTTGTAAAGCAGAATGGTCTAATTCACCTTCTAAAATAAGAGATATAGATTCATTGTAAGCTCTGTTAGCTTCTGTGCCACCAAGCTTACATCCAGTCCAAATTTCAGCTTGTGATTGAGTTGTATGAATTACTTTTTCAAGTTCTGGTCCTGAGAAAGGGTTGAAATTATTAATTTTATTCAAGGCTTTTGGTTGTTTTCATTAGTATGGAATCAAGCTCTAAAACAGTCGTAATTTACTAATTTTTATTACTTTAATTCTCCATTTTTCGTTTAAAACTCACATTATAAAGATTAAGTTGTAACAATCTTTAAATTGTTATAATTCAATTTTAGCAAATCCACTCTCTTTATTAACGTCTTTAATAAACCAAGCAGGGTTACCGAACTCATCCATACCAAGTCTTGCACCTGTCACTGGTGGCTTATTTAAATCTGATGTAAATGATGTATTATTTTGTGAATTTGAGATTAAAATACCAGCCGAAATAAGTTCATCAAGACAAGAAGTAAATACACTTTTAAGCTTATTTATATCTTGCTCATTATAAGCATTAGTTATAAAACAAGGGAAACCATCCCAAATATGAATACCTTTTTCTCTCATTAGAACAAAAAGCAATTCAGAATAAGGTACTTCTTCTAAGAATTTTAATCGCCATAAAGAACCAAAGTAATTAACTTCAATTGGTAGCTTACGTTTTTTAATTTCAAGGATTAAGTCTGAAACTAAACTTTCAGTCATAGCTGTTAACCTAGTCTGTAATTCGGGCCCTTGTTCTTTCATGAAAATTAAAGAAGCCTTAGAAGCTGCTAAAGCAAGTGGGTGACGAACGAAAGTACCTGCAAAATAAGTAACACCTACTTCAGGATAAGATTTATCTCCGTATTTCCAGAAACCACCATCAATGGCATCCATCCAAGTGCTATTTCCTGCAATCGCGCCAATAGAAAGACCTCCACCTATTACTTTTCCATATGCAGCAATATCTGCTTTTATATTAAATAAAGCTTGCGCTCCACCTGGGTGCATTCTAAACCCAGTAATAACTTCATCAAATACAAGTGCTGTTTCCGATGCTTTTGTAATTTCACGAACTTTATTAAGAAACTCAATAGGTTGAAATTCAGGTCTACGACTTTGTACTGGCTCAACAACAACGGCAGCTAATTCATGCGAACGTTGACGAATGATTTCTAAACTTTCATCTGTACCATATTCTAATACTAATACATTTTGTACAGATTGAGATAAAATACCTGCCGCAGCTGGGAAAGTTTTCAATTTTTTAGAACCTCTCACAAGTGCCTCGTCATTAATACCATGGTACGAACCAGAAAAAGCAACAATAAGTGAACGGCCAGTAACGGTTCTAGCAATACGCATAGCACCTAAAACAGCTTCAGAACCTGTATTACAAAGTGCAATACGATCATGCCCTGTAAAATCACGAAGTAACTCACAAACTTCACCTGCTAGTGGGTGTTGAGGTCCTACCTCATAACCACTTTCAATTTGCTTGTGTAATGCTTCTTTGATAAAATCTGGTTGGTGACCAAATAGACATGATCCAAAACCATTTAAAGTATCAATGTATTCATTGTTGTCTAAATCCCAAAGACGATTTCCTGATGATCTTTCAACAACAATAGGGTATATAAGTTCTTTTGTTTCTGGTTTAAAACCTGATACAACTCTTGGGTCAGACATATAACTACGATGCTTCTGAGAATATGCCTTACTACCAGCTGTTTTAGTATTATAGCTTTCAACTAAATTATCTAAAAATGCTTTTTGACTACTATTTACACCTGTCGATTTTTTTTCAATTTTGGGTGATGCACCAAAAGGTTTTTGATGCTCTTTTTTCTCGTCTTCAGATAAACCTTCTGGATCAATAATAACAGGTGCTATTACTGGTTTTTGTTGTTGAGCAACAGGCGCAGGTTGTACTTGTGCAACTGTATTGTCGTTTCCTTGTAATAACTCCATTTGTTTCCCAAGAAGTTGTAATTGTTGAGCAATTAAACCTAATGCTGTATTTTGATTAGGGTTACTTAAAACATTTATAGGTTGTGCTACTGTTGTATTTGGCGCTGCATGATTTACAGGAGCTTGTGCTTGAACAGGATTAGCAGTTGGGGCAGGAGCATAAACTTCTTTAGGTAAAATTTGATCAATATAATCTGCTAACAAATTTGGAGAACCAAGTTCATCATTTAACTGTCTAAAGGTAATTGGCGTGTTAAACTCATTTTTAAAAGTTATAGCCATTTGAGTTAGCACTAAAGAATCTAAGCCAAGTTCTAAAAAACTGTGATTAAAATCATTAGCTTCAATTTCAACTCCAGAGTTTTCTTCTATAATCTCTGATATTTTATTAAGAAGGATAGGTTTTCTCATAAATTTATAATCGGTATTATGTACTAGATCAATAGATTGATCTTCGGTATTTACTATATTATTGGTTTGTTTGTTACTATTTAACTCGATAGGTAGAGGCTCTACCCAGCAAGGTTTACGATCAAATACATATGATGGTAATAAAAGTTTTTGTCTGGTTTGTTCTCCATAAAAAGAATTCCAATTAGGTTCTACTCCGTGTAGCCATAAAGTACCTAATGCTGATAACACAGAATGATGAGCTGTTTCATTTTCTTTAGGAAGCGATAAACTAGCAATAGAAGCTAAAGATTTTAAACCTGTTTTTTGCATAGACAGAGTCGTTAGCGCACGACCAGGGCCTACTTCTAGCAATAAAGGATCTTCTAGCTTTAAAACAGTTTCCATGGCTCCCGAAAAGTTTACAGTTGCTCTTAAATGATTTGTCCAATATTCTGAACTAGTCGCTTCGGCATCTGTTAACCAATCTCCAGTTACTGTAGATACAATAGGTAATCGAGGAACATTTAATGTTATCTTTTTTACCTCTGTTTCAAAAACATCTAAAACAGGATTCATCATTGTAGAGTGAAATGCATGACTCGTTAATAAAAGCTTATTAGCAATATTTTCTGCATCTAAGACTTTTGAAAAACTTTCAATTTCATTATCAGGACCTGAAACTACAATTAATCGATCTGAATTGATAGCAGCAATGGATAGTGTTTTAGGAATTATATTTTTAACAAGTTCAACATTAGATCGAACAGATAACATGCTACCACCCGGAAGTTCACTAACTAGCTTACCTCGCATTGTAATAAGATGTAATGCATCTTCTAAAGTAAATATACCCGCTAAATGAGCTGCTACAAATTCCCCAACACTATGGCCACAAAGTAATGTTGGCTTTATTCCCCAACTCATCCATAGTTGCGAAAGCGCGTACTCTACAACAAATAATGCTGGTTGTGTGTATTTGGTGTCTTTTAATTTTAATTCAGCCTCTTCTGAGTTCTCATCAGGATAAATTATTTGTCTAATATCTAATTTTAAATAAGACTTTAATAACTCAGCACATTTATCTACAGCTTCTTTAAATATTTTTTCTTCAGTATAAAGAGATTTACCCATTTGAAGATATTGTGCACCTTGCCCAGGGAATAAGAAAGCTAATTCACTAGAGGTAATACTTAGTAAATTTGTTTTAATGTTTTTATTGTCTTCAAATGTTAATTTATTAGAAGCATCTTCTATATTCTCTGCGATTACAAAACCTCTGTTTGTAAACGAATCTCTCGTATTAACTAAAGAATGAGCAACATCAGCAAGCGAAAAATCAGAATTTATTTTTAAATAATGACCTAATTTAGATTGGTACCCTTGTAAACTATTTTGTGTTTTAGCTGACCAAGGTAAAATTTGTAACGATCGCGAAGCACTAGAAACTTTTTGTTCATTTTTATATTCTTCGACAACGATATGCACGTTTGTTCCGCCAACTCCAAAAGAGCTAATCCCTGCTTTTCTGAGACCATCAGATTCCCAAGCGTTTAATTTGTTATTAACGTAAAACGGACTATTTTCAAAATCAATAGATGGATTTGGTTTCTCAAAACCTAATGATGGGGGAATTTGACGATTTTTTAATGATAATATTGTCTTAATTACACCAGCAACACCAGCTGCAGCAGTAAGGTGTCCCATATTACTTTTGATAGTACCTATAGCGCAATACCCATTAATAGCCTGTTTACCAAAAGCCATTTTTAGCCCTTCAATCTCTATTGGGTCACCAATAGGTGTTGCAGTACCATGAGCTTCAATGTAACTAATTTCAGAAGGTTGTACACCAGCATCAATTAGCGCGTTAGATATAGCACCAGCTTGCCCTTCTGTACTTGGGGCTGTAAAACTTCCTTTATTACCGCCATCGTTATTTATGCCGACTCCTTTTATAACGCCGTAAATAATATCTCCATCAGCCTTAGCATCTTCTAAGCTTTTAAGAAGTACTACACCAGCCCCATCACTAAATACAGTTCCTTTGCCATTTTCATCAAAAGAACGGCAATGACCATCATGACTAAGCATAGAGCCTTCTTGATAAAGGTGTCCGCTATGAATAGGTGCCGTTATACTTGAGCCTCCTGCCAAAGCAACATCACAACGACCATTTCTAATAGCATCTGCAGCTTCTGCTATAGCTAATAAAGATGTTGAGCAAGCAGAGTGTACACTTACTGCAGGCCCTTTTAAATTTAAATGATATGCTGTTCTTGAAGATATATAATCTTTTTCGTTAACCGTATTGGCCTGAAGTACACCTACTTGTTTTAATAATTCTTTATTAGGTAGTACGTTATTTTTATAGTAAGTATTTGTACCTGTACCAGCATAAACACCGATACTCCCTTTATAATGTTTAGGAAGGTGACCTGATTGCTCCAAAGCTTCCCATGCTATTTCTAAAAATAAGCGTTGCTGCGGATCCATTGCTTCGGCAAGTTTTTTGTTTAAACCAAAAAACTTTGCGTCAAATTCTTTGACAGAAGGTACAATACCTCTAGCTCCTACATAAAGCGGATCATTTCTTAAAGATTCTGAAATAGATTTATCAAGTTCTTCTGGAGTAAAAAACGAAGTCGTTTCTTTTCCATTTTTAAGAACATCCCATAGCTCATCAATTGATTCAGCTCCGGGGAATCTTCCTGCCATGCCAATAATAGCGACATCGCTAGATGCTTTATTCTTTTTTACTTTTGAATAATCAATAGAAGGCGCTGTTTTGTCGTCATTTTCAATATACGTTGCTATTTCTTTTATAGTAGGATGTTGGTAAATTTTTGTTACTGGTATTTTTAGTTTGAAACGCTTCCTCATTAAGGTTGCTACTTTTTGAGTAAGGAGTGATGTTCCTCCCATTTCAAAAAAGTTGTCATCAATACCTATGCTTGGCACCTGAAGTTGCTCACTCCATATCGATGCGATATCTTTTTCTAACTTTGTGCGTGGTTTTTTAAAAAGTGGTGCAGAATCTGGTCTTACATATTCTGGTTGTGGTAATTTTTCTTTATCAATTTTACCATTTGTAGTAATTGGAAATTCGTTTAACCAAATAAAAATTGAAGGAATCATAGATTCAGGAAGAATCTCTTCTAATTGATTCCGAACAATATTCGAGTCTTGATCAGCTGTTGCAGATTGTAAATAGGCAACTAATCTTGGTTCTCCGCTTTTTAAATTATTAACTAAAACTGCATTTTTTTTAATATTTGGCAGTGTTTCAATAACTTTTTCAATTTCTCCTAATTCAATTCGATGTCCTCTAACTTTAACCTGTTGGTCTCTGCGGCCTAAACATTGCATTTGTCCATTAGGCAAAAGTTTCCCTAAATCGCCAGATAAATACATTTTATTATTTGCAACAAAATGATCATCAATAAATGAAGCAGTAGTAAGTTCGGGCCTATTTAAATAGCCTAATGATACACCATCACCACCAATAACAATTTCACCAACTTCTCCTTTAGTAACATGGTTTCCTTTTTCATCAATTAAATAAGCGTGTGTGTTTGCAACAGGTTTACCGATTGCAATTTGAGTATCGCCTTTAGAAATTTTTGTCAGAAAAGCACAAACAGTAGTCTCTGTTGGCCCATAAATATTCCATAATTCGCTACAAAGCTCTAAGAGCTTATTAGCTAAATTTAATGGTACAGGTTCACCACCAATCAACGCTTTAATATTTAAAGGTGTTTTCCAGTCAGAATCTAAAAGTATTTGCCAGATGCTTGGAGTTCCCCACATCATGGTAATATTATCTTTTAAAGCTTTTTCTAATAGTATTTCACCATCAAGTCTTGTTTCTTCATCAACTAAAACAATAGAAGCCCCATGAATTAATGGAAGAAAAACTTCCATTACCATAGCATCAAATGAAATGGTAGTAAGTGCGAAAATTTTATCTTCTCTACTAATTCCTGGTTCTACACCCATAGAATAAACTAAATTGATAGTATTAAGGTGAGAAACTTGAACCCCTTTGGGTTTGCCTGTAGAACCCGAAGTGTAAATTATATAAGCAACCGATATTGGTTGTACTATTATATCAAGAGATTTTGAAGAATTATCATTTCTGCCTTTAATAATGTCTTCAATGAAAATATTTTTAGACGTATCTGAAAGATCATTTTTAGTCGATTTGCAAATGATATAGCTTGCTTCTGAGTCAGCAATAATCATTTCGAATCTCTTTGTGGGGTAGCTAGCGTCAATAGGTACATAAGCAGCACCACATTGTAAAACAGCAAAAATAGAAGTAATTAAATCAGGAGACCTGTCTAATGAAATAGCTATAACCTGACCAGGGCGAACCCCTTTACTCCATAAGTAATGGGCTGTTTTATTTATATCTTCTTGTAACTTACCGTAACAAATTTTTTCATTATCAAACTCCAAAGCTACGGCCCTAGGGTAAGCTATAGCCTGCTTCTCTAAAAGTTCATGAAGAGTTGATTTTGGATACTCAAGTGCAGGTCCTTGTATTGTATAAGCAGGTTTCATTGTTTTGGTTAGTTTTGAATAGTATTTTAATTAAAATAATCTGAAAAATAAAAAGATTTAGCTTCTCAAATCACAACAGTATTTTACAATTATCATTGATAAAATATCTATTAATAATCAGAGATTATTGAGGGCTATTTATCTATTAATTCATATGTTAATTAATTAGTTATATTTGCGGCAAATAAAAAAATATATATTTATTTGAAGGGTAATTTTAACGATGCAAGAATAATACA
This sequence comes from Cellulophaga sp. HaHaR_3_176, assembly GCF_019021925.1. Classification (NCBI taxonomy): domain Bacteria; kingdom Pseudomonadati; phylum Bacteroidota; class Flavobacteriia; order Flavobacteriales; family Flavobacteriaceae; genus Cellulophaga; species Cellulophaga sp. HaHaR_3_176. The sequence continues at coordinate 2,134,402 of NZ_CP058990.1, read as the reverse complement.
TATTGAGTAAAATCGAGCAATTTATCCCTTGTAAACACTATAATTATCGATGAAATACACATCTTAAATATTAATAAATAAATCCTAAAAATTAAGCGTTGTTTTTTTAATTTAATTATCTGAAAAACAGATGGTTGTGTTAGATAAATTAATTTTTTTAAAAAAGTTATGAAAGATTTTATAAAGAAGTACGAGGTTTGGATATTTTTAACTCTAGCCCCATTAATAAGTACCATAATTGTTTACGCTAGAATAAAGGGAATAATTCCGGGTTTTGCATATACTCATGGTCGGTTTTATGCCCTTTTATTTCTATTAGTTTGTATTGTAAAATTTACAAGAGGTAATGAAGGAATAAAGGATGTTTTTAGACCAATGTTAAATTGGAGAGTTCATCCAAAGTGGTATTTATTCAGCCTTTTATTTGCATTAACAATAGCTACTATTACATTATTGTTAAAAGGTTTTTATAACGGAGAAGAATTCTTCTCACTTGTTCAATTAGATTTCTCTGCTACAAGTTTTAGAGCAGCTTTTTTTATATTAATTTGGGCATTTGTAGGTGAAGTAGTATGGGTTAGTTACTCTGTTCGTCAATTAACAAAAATCACAAAACCATTTTATGCAAGTCAAATTGTAGGTGCTTTTTGGACCTTATGGTGGGTTCCTGTAGTTTATCTTAATGCAGGTGTTATTACTGACCTTCCAATTTGGCCTTTATTATTTAATATGTTGGGAGCAGCAGGTATGTGTACTGTAATTTATGGCAAAACAAAAAGTGGTATATGCGTTTGGTTATTACAATATATGTTGAATATGTCTATCTTGTTAATGCCAGTGTCGCCAAGAGTTGGTGGTATACCTACTTATACAGCTTTTTCTATTATTTATTTTATAACTATGTTAGTTTTTATGTATTTTATGAATCCATCAAAAACTATGAAAGCTACAGATTAATTAGCAGCTATGTTCTATCGTTAATTTTATTATTCATAATAAGTTTAAAAGCATTGGTAATCGTTTGATTATTAATGCTTTTTTGTTTTTAGAATAAGTTTTTGAATTATAAAATATACTCTTTTTAAATCTTTTAAAAATAAAATAACTAACTTATTGATGATTAGTTGTTTATGCGGATGTGTTATTTTGTACAAGAATAAAAATTTAACAATTTATTATAGAATAAATAAAATACATTTGATCTGTTTTAATATATAGATTTTCTATGAAAAAGTATTCATTGCTTTTGGTTTTATTAGTACTAATAGGTGCATCTACATTTGCTCAAGATGAACTACCTATTAAGCTTCCTGACTCACAGGTTAAACAATTGCCGACTTTGTTAAATAAGGCTTTGCAGTCTAGTTTAGAAAAAGAATTAAAAGCTAATCCTGAATGGAAAAAACTAATTATCCAAAAGAAAATGGCAATAGGTGTGGTTGATTTAAGTAAACCTGATAATGCAAGGTTTGCAAGAATAAATGGCAATTATATGATGTATGCCGCAAGTTTACCTAAAATAGCAGTTTTGTTAGCCTCAATGGACGCTATAGAAAAAGGCCAACTGGAGGAGACACAAGAGGTGAAAGAAGATATGCGTTTAATGATAAGCAAATCAAATAATCAAGCATCAACCAGAATGATTGATAGAGTAGGTTATAAAAAAATAGAGGACGTAATGACAGATCCTAAATATGCTTTTTACGATGAGCATAAAGGAGGAGGGCTTTGGGTTGGTAAACGATATGGTAGCGGTGGCGATACAAATAGAGAGCCATTAAAAAATTTAAGTCACGCAGCAACAGTTACTCAAGTTTGCCGTTATTATTACTTGCTAGCAAATGGTAAATTAGTAAATGAAAAGCGATCTAAGCAAATGTTAGATATCATGGAAAATCCAGAGCTACATCATAAGTTTGTGAATACGCTTGATATAATAGCACCAGAAGCCCGTTTGTTTAGAAAATCAGGTTCTTGGCGTACTTTTCACTCCGATTCTATACTTGTCTGGGGAGAAGATTCTGAACGTCGTTATATTTTAGTGGCGTTAATTGATGACCCTAATGGCGAACAAATTATTAGAGATTTAGTAAAGCCTGTAGAAAAAGTTTTAAAAAAGCGGATATCTTTGGCTAGTAACTAGCAAAATAGTTTAAAACTTATATGTTCCTAACCTTAATTAAGAAAACATTTGATATAAGAGAGGGAGAGTTTAAAATATCTTTCTATATGTTGGCTTATATTTTTTTGATAATAGCATCATTGTTAATTATCAAGCCAACAGTAAATGCCCTTTTTTTATCGGAATTAGGAGTCGAAAACCTCCCTACTGCATTTCTATTGGTGGCAGCTATAGCAATAATAAGTTCTTACTTTTATTCTAGGGCATTAGCTAAGTTTTCATTGAAAAAAATTATTCGTTTTACATTGTCTATTTCTATATTTCTAATCATAGCTTTAGCACTTTTGTTGAGGTTCGATTATTTAAATAAATGGGCTCTTTATTTTTTTTATGTTTGGGTAGCTATACATGCCGTTCTTTCTGCATCCCAATTTTGGGTGATGGCAAATTTGGTATATAATACTAGAGAAGCAAAGCGTTTATTTGGTTTTATAGGCTCCGGAGCAATATTAGGTGGAATTTTAGGAGGGTATTTAACATCCCTTTTAGCACCTTTAATTGGTAATGAAAATGTAATTTTTATTGCAGCCTTATTTTTAGGTATTTGTATTTTGTTATTGAACAAAATTTGGAAGGCTAGAATCATTAAATTAAACACTTTTAAACAAAAGAAAAGAACGGGAGTACGTGAGGTTAAACCAATTACCTTAATTAAAAACTCAAAGCATTTGACGTACTTAGCAGGTATTGTAGGTGTAAGTGTAATAGTCGCTAAATTAGTAGATTACCTGTATAGCGATTTTGCATCAGCAACCATTCAAGATCCTGATGAGTTAACATCATTTTTTGCGTTCTGGTTTTCTACATTCAATTTAATTTCTTTGATAATTCAGCTGTTTTTTACTCAAAAAGTAGTGGGTATTTGGGGAGTAGGTTTTTCATTAGTATTATTGCCTTTAGGTGTTTTTTTAGGAGGAGCTTTATTTTTTGTAATCCCAGAATTATCAGTTATTATATTTATTAAAGCGGTTGATGGAACCTTAAAACAGTCAATTCATAAAAGTGCAACCGAGTTACTTTCGTTACCGTTATCTTTTGATTTAAAGAATAAAACTAAATCATTTATTGATGTTGTTGTCGATAGTATAGCAACAGGTATTGCTGGTTTTATTTTAATTTTCGCTATTAAAGGTCTTGATTTACCTACCTATTTTATTACATCTATAATTTTAGTTTTAGTACTCGTTTGGGTATATTTTATAGTAAAGGTTCGAAAAGAATATTTTCAAACCTTTAGAGAAAATTTGGCTGATATGGCAAATATCAAAGTCAAAGAAACGAAGGTTGTTACTAAAAATGTTTCGGTTGTTGCGGGTATGAAATCGGTATTTAAATCTGGATCTGAAAATCAGATTTTATATATGCTCCAAAAATTGCAAGAGATAAATGATAAACGCTTTATTGTAGATGTGGAACTTCTTTTAAATCATTCATCAGATAAGGTTAAAACAGCAGCTATACAGAGTTTATATTTTTTAAATAGTAAGAGTATGGTTTCTCAAATTCCAGAATTACTAAAAAGTGATGATGAAGATTTGATAGAAGCTACGTTAGCTTATTTATTATTGCATGCAGAGAAAAATGAAGCTATTGTATTTGATACCTATCTTGATCATCAAAAGCCTTTAATTGCAATTACAGCATTATTATGTTTGGCTCGAGAATCGAGAGATAATTATACATTACGAACTACATATAATTTGAAGGATAGGATAGCTGATGAAATTGATAAATATAAAAAAGATAATAGTGATTTAGAGCGCCTTATTATACTTCTAAAAATTATTGGTGCAGCAAATATTATAGAGTTTCATGTATTTATAAAAGAATATATACAACACCCAAATGATGAGATTGTTGAGGCTTCAATTGTAGCAGCTGGACAGACTATAAACCCAGACTTTATTCCTCTATTAGTCAATTTTTTACCAAATAAAAAGATGCGTTTAAGTACGATTAAAGCACTTCAAAATTTTGGACAACAAGTAGAGCCAACGTTGGTGAATATGGTAAAAGAGCATACGATTTCAATAGAAGTAGCTCGCTTTATTCCTATAGTTTTAAGAGCATTTCATTCTCAAGAGGCAGTACGTTATTTATTTCAATTGTTAGAAGATAGAGATTTAGCTGTTCGTTTAGCAGCCATTCGTGCATTGAGTGATTTGAAAGCAGAGCATTCCACATTACATTTTAACAAAACTAAAATAATTGAAAGTATTTATGAAGAATGTAAGCTATATCACAATACACTTTCGGCAATGCATACTCAAATTATAGTTTCATATCGAAATAGAAAGAAATCAAAAGAAGTAATTTCTGAAGCTGAAAGAGATGCTCGCGCTAGCTTGTTAGAATTATTAGAAAGAAGATTGGATTCAGGCTTAGAACGTATTTTTAAGTTATTAGGTCTAAAATACAAACAAACAGATATGAATATCGCTTACGCAGGTTTAGTTAGCGAAAAGCAAGAAGCAAGAACAAATGCAATTGAGTTTTTAGACAATTTACTTTCGGGAGAATTGAAACGAAAGTTATTACCGATAATAGAAAGTAGTACAATCGATGTAACCTCAGAAGAAGTAATTCATCAATTTAAACAGAAATTGTTAACCGAGTTAGAGTGTTTTCAGCTATTATTAGAGGCTAATGATCAAAAATTAAAACTTGCTGTATTTTATTTAATAAGTAAACAGCATGATAAAAAATATATGACTTTATTAGAAAAGTATGTAAATGATGATAATACTAAGGTTAGAACTTTTGCCAATGAAGCTATTAACGAATTAAAAAACAGCTAATTTTCTAATTCGTTAATAGTTTTATAAAACTTATTTTCGAATTACTTTATCAATCGCAGAAGCTAAATACATATGGTCAGAAGCTGAGTTTTTGCGTAATACGTTTGTCATTAATACGACCATGTAAGTACAATTATCAGGGTGTTCTACAATTATTACAGAATTCATAAAGTTTTGAATATTCCCCATGTATTTACCACAGGTTTGCCCGTTAGAACGATCACACTTATACAAGCTACCTGATTTAAAATAAACAGCAGCGTCTTTTAAAGCTGGCGATTGTGCATATCTAATTCTACGATCAGTCATATACATCAAACGTTTCATTTCTAAGCTACTTTTTTCATCAACTACTTTACCTTGTTCTAATTGAATTAAAAATTTCATCAGACCAGCGGGAGAACCTATACTACCACCTTTATCACCAACATAAGTATTTGCACCTCCCGTAAAAAAACTGCCCAAGCGCCACTCATCATGTGAAATACCTAAATCGCGAAGCGGTAAATTGACAACATCATTAGCTAAATCTGTAATCTCTTTTTTAGGCGTTGTTTTAAAATATTCTAGGGCTTTTTCATCAGTTAATTCTGGGTACTCTTTACCAAAAGCAGCCATTAATAAAGCTTCACGCCAAACAATACTTGCAGCACCATTATTACTAACTGATAACATGTGGTCTGTCCACTCATAAAGCGAAAAAACATCGCTAGCAATTACTTGTCTTTTAACTAACGTTTTCTTTTCTACGTTATAAATTGGTATAGTATGTTCGTCAGTTAAACCCCAAACACCAGCTTTTACAGTTTTGTTTTTTAATAGCTCAGTTCTACTATCCCAAGAGTCAGGGTAAATCTTAGCTAATTGAGTAAATAAAGCATTTAAAACCGCTAATTTACCTACACTACCTGGTTGGTAGCCTGCTGTTTCATTTCTTTTGGCATAACGGATACTATCTAAATTTGAAATATCTAAAACAGCCAAAGAATAGCTTTTATCTAATCCTTTAAATAAGCTATTAATTTCCTTCTGAAAAGCATCATCTACTTGTAAAAAAGTACCAACACTATCAGATGCTTTTGCGGTTAGATTTAGTTGAATGTCATTCCATGATTTTTTAGCTCCTTCAGGTAAAGGGCTAGCATCTTTTAATTCACCATTTTTTATTAATTCTAGACGTAGTAATCTTTTAATACCTGTCTTTTCATACCCATCAATAGGGTAAAAAATAATAGTTGTAAATGCAAAACAAGAACTAATTAGTAGTGCGAATAGTGCTAGTTTTTTCATAATTATAGTTTTGTTGAAAGATCTATTTCTTTATTAATATTAATTTTAGGAGTAATAGACTCTAGGTACGTAGAGCTTAATGCTTTTTTGTTTTCTACAAAAGGGCGAATTTGAAAAAGCCATAATTTATCATTTTTAAACCCTAACTCTACATCATAAGCGCCGTTATAGTCTGTTTTTGTTTCTTTAGGCATTGTTTTTCGTATGGTTTCAGAAAGCTCACGTATTTCTTTAATATTCTGACTATTTAGTACTGATTTTTCAAAAGTTACCATTTTTTTGCCAGTACCACCAGTAATAGGTAATGTATTGTGGTACGGTTCACGAGCAGGAGCTAGTAACTCATACCCACCAGATTTTTTAATCAAATACGTTTCAGCCGATTGACCGTCAACAGCACCACCAGCTCCACGGCTAAAAGCAATAGTTAAATCTTTTTCATTACCAGAACTCAATCCTTTTGTTATTAAAACACCTGAATAATCTACATCAACACTAGGGATAACCAAAATAGAAGGAAAAACATTTTCAGGATTTAATAAATATTTTTGGCGCCATTTAAAACTACGCTCAGTATACGGAGAAGCCCAAACATCTTTAATACCTGTAATAATTTTTTCTTTAGCGGCAGCATTAAATATGGTAAGGTTAAGACCTGCACCTGTAAAATCTTTCAAATCTTCCATATTAGTATCACTGCGTAAAAAAACAGGTATATCACCTAATGCTTTACCAAAAACAGATGAGAATTCTTTTTCTAATCCTGCTGTGAATTCACTTTTTAAAGGCATTTCTTTAATAGCAGCTCTCAGTGTTTCTAATTGTATAAGTTGGTAATTTTCAACTTCTTTTTCTTCTATATTATTGTTTCGCATTTTATTTGCTTCAGCAAACATATCATTTAAAAACGTCCAATAAGAAACTGATTTTCCAGGCATAGTCTGATCCATGTGATCTCTAAAGATTCCGAACGGGATTACCAAACCTTCAACTACATTATCAGGAAACATTTTTTTCAATTGCCCTAAATTCGCAGCTTTTGGTCCGCAGAGTTTACCAGAGTCTTCAGCATCTACATTACGCATATTTAAAATTGCAGTTTCTTCTAAACGAATGTTTTCTACAGGAACAGCAATTTTCTCTTCTTTTCTTTCTTTTTTAGCAAAAAGTGCAAGCTCATCAGCTGACATATCTTTTTCTAATTTCAGAATAACATTTCCTTTATTAGAAACAGCATAGAATACTTTTTCACCATCGTACTGTTTCAAATCTTTTAAATTTTCATCAGATAACGCTGTGTTTGGTATACCTAAATTACGAGCCAATAATTGTACATGCGAGACCATATTTCCTTCAGCAACGGTGCCAATGCCAGCAACTGGTTTTAGATCGGCAGGAGGTCGTTGAAAGATGTATATTTTATCAGAAGACACCTCAATATCATCAGGTGAGCCATCTACAACCACTAATTCGCCATGAGCATAGCCAGGGTTCAAACCTCGAAATGTACTTTGGTTTTTTATGTTCAATACTTTATTACTTAAAGAAGATTCTTTAGCAATAAAATCTCCTAGTTCACCAACTGATTTCCCTAAATGCAATGCAATAGAACCTCTGATTTTATCATCTATAAAACCATAAGCTTTTGGTTCAAAAGCAGTATATTCATTCACAATATCTTGATAGATGGCTTTAACCATTGAAGCACTCCATTCTACTTCTCTACGCGCTTTTTCTAACACAGAAGTAAGCTCACCCAGAGTCATTTTTTCACTTTCATAGTTACTTAATGATCCTTTTAACTCTTGCCATTCCCAAATTTCAGTATATCCTGCACCAGCAGTTGCCATACCTAAATAACAAATTTTTTCAAGTAATTCGTTTATGTTTGAAGGTTCCCATTTAGGAGCATTTTTAAATAATACTTCTTCAATTTTTAAAGAAATATCAAGTAATTGTAATTTAATAGCAGGGTTTGCTTCACTTAAAATAGCAGTTCTAATATCAAATAATAATTCAGCAGAATTAATTAATAAACCCTGAGGGTTTTCTGTTTTAGAAGTAATGGCATAAGCCGCAATTTTTTCGCCTATAAAAGTTTGTTTAATCAAAGGCGCTTTTTCTAAAAATTTATTAGCATCAATAGGAATGTAAAACACATTCATTGTATTGATTAACTCATCAATTTGTTTTTGAATTACACTCGTTAATTTAGTAGTATTTTTTTGTTTAAAATCTTTAACTTTTTGAATATCAGTGTATTCTGGCTGGCTATGAATTTTAACTCTAAGATCCATAAAAGGTTCGAAAGTATCAGATATGACTTTAGATTGGCTTCTCATTAATTGAGAAGTATTATCATCGCCTTCATGCGGTATATCTTTTAAAGATTGTCTGATTAAAAAATAATTTTCAGCAACTCGCTCTTTGTCAGTAAGTAGCCACTTATAAAATTTAACACCCCAAGCTTGTTCATCTTCCGATTGTATAGAGCCTCTATAATATTGACCTTTTTGTAAAACCCAACCATTGTCAATTGTTTTTAAATATTTATCTATTTGATATTGTTTTAAGCGAGAGTGGTTATATTCAATATCCCAAAAATCTGTAGCATCAGTATAAGCCAAAATTTGACCTAAAAACACATGATTACTCGTGCCTAAAGCTACAACAGCATCTTTGTAACGCGCATGTTGTACTCCTGCTCCTATTTTTTCAGGACAAGGGTCTTTGGGTTGCCTAATACTTCCGTCAGTACAAAACCATCGAATATCTTTATACGGACCTCGAATATCATTTTTGTAGGCATTAATTTGTTCTGTTATCTTCTCATTACTAATCTTTTGAGAATGTATGACAGGCGTAGCTATAATTAAAAAAAATAATGTGAAATACGTAATTTTCATAGGTTGGGTAAATTTCAAATCATAGTAAAAGTATACTTTTTGTAATAGCATAAGAGAAAATAAAATGAATATTTTTAATACATTAGAAGCTGCTAATTTTAATTCTTAAAAGATGGTAATTTACTTTAAAATATAGAATAGCTATTTAATTATATAGAAGTATAAAAACTTTTGATAACTTTTAATGTAAGTTTTTTAACAAAAAACCTACTTTTGAAGTAACTAATGAAGAACTAGATTATGTCAGATAACATTGAAAGAATAAAAACGTTAATTATTGGTTCTGGTCCTGCGGGATATACAGCTGCAATATATGCAGCTAGAGCAGATCTAAAGCCTGTTGTTTATACGGGCATGGAACCAGGTGGGCAGTTGACTACGACTACAGAAGTAGATAATTTCCCAGGCTATCCAGAAGGTATTGATGGGCCTACTATGATGATGCAATTGCAAAAGCAGGCAGAGCGTTTTGGTACAGAGGTTAGAATAGGGATGATTACTGCTGTAGAGTTTAGTAACAAAGTTGGTGGTATTCATAAAGTTACTGTTGATGACTCTAAACAAATAGAAGCGGAAACAATTATAATATCAACAGGTGCAACTGCAAAGTATTTAAATATACCTAGTGAGCAAAAGCTTAGAGGTGGTGGAGTATCTGCTTGTGCTGTTTGTGATGGTTTCTTTTATAAAAAACAAGATGTTGCTATTGTAGGTGCAGGAGATACTGCTGCAGAAGAAGCTTCTTATTTAGCTAATATTTGTAACAAAGTTACAATGTTAGTTCGTAAAGATGAGATGAGAGCTTCAAAAGCAATGCAACGCAGAGTTAAAAGTCTACCTAATGTTGAAATTCGTTTTAATACAGAAGTAGATGAGGTTTTAGGAGACCAAGTTGTTGAAGGCTTAAGAATGGTTAACAATATAACGGGTGAAAAGGACGATATTGCAATTACAGGTTTATTTATAGCAATTGGGCACAAACCGAATACAGATATATTTGCAGGCCAATTAGATATGGATGAAACAGGCTATTTAATAACTAAAGGTAAATCTACGAAAACAAACCTTCCTGGAGTTTTTGCATGTGGTGACTCTCAAGATAAAGAGTACCGTCAAGCAATTACAGCAGCAGGTACGGGTTGTATGGCAGCTTTAGATGCAGAAAGGTATTTAGCTAGTATAGAAATGCCAGAAACAGTATAAAAATATAAATAACTAAAAAGCCGCTAATTTAGCGGCTTTTTTTTTGTCTATTTATTTGTGATTTTCTGATGATATTTTAATCCCATTATCATCAATAATTATTTAGCTATAATTAATAGCAGCTAAATGAAGTTCAAATTAACAGTACTTTGAATATTTATTATAGTTTCAGAATTAAACTTTAGTCTCTCTTCTAAAGTATCTTTTTTTTTGAATAATTTCAATGAAAAAATCTATCCAGCTAGATCTTCAATTGAATATCGAGTCTACATAAGTTGCCCTTTACTTTAAATCTTTGTTTTTAGATAAACATTTAAGTTCTGAATAGTATCTGATATATTCATATCATCATAATTAAAAAATTGACAGGTATTTTTAAAAAAAAAGTCTCTCATTATAGATCTGGGTATTTCACTAAGAGAAACTAAAAGCAATACCAACAATCTAATTATTTTTTCACACCCATTTTTTTTAAGTATTTGTTTGTTAGTTATTTGCGTGATTTAACATGAAATAACTTACATTTTTTGTTTTTTAAATCAAAATCAATAAAAATGATTTATAGTATGCTTTTTATAGGTATAATTCTTTTTTTATTCTCAATTATAATAATATCGTATAAGTTAAACTTAGGGTTTGTTTTTTTGGTTTTTTTTAAGACTTTAGATTCATAATAACCAAAAGATGAGAATATGAAAAAAGCACTTTTAATGCTTACCGCGCTATTTTTTTGCGCAAATGGTATAGCACAAAATGTCACGGGAGAGGTAAAGGATCAAAATGGAGGTCCATTGCCAGGAGTTACAGTTCTGATTACAGGAACTACGGTTGGTACAACAACAGATTTTGATGGAAATTTTGAGATTGCAGCGGCAATAGGAGATGTACTTAGAGTTTCATATTTAGGTATGAAATCTAAAGACATTAAAATTAGTTCAAATTCTAGATTGAGCGTTGTTTTAGAAGAAGATGCAAGTGCCCTAGATGAAGTTGTAGTAACAGCTTTTGGGGTGGAAAAGAAACAAAAATCATTAGGGTATTCAGTAACGCAAGTTAAGGCTGAAAATTTAAATTTAGCAGGGCAGTCAAATGCAATCGAAAGTTTGCAAGGTAGAGTTGCTGGGGTTCAAATTAATAGAACTTCAGGTACTTCAGGTGGCGGAGTTGATATTTTAATTAGAGGTGTAACATCTGTAAACCCTAATAGAAGTAATCAACCATTAATCATAGTAGATGGTATTGCATTAAATAATGATACTTTTTCAGGAGAAGTTAGACCGAGTTCAGGTTCAAATTCAGCAAGTAGTTCTGAACAATTTGCTTTCTCAAACAGGGCAGGAGATATTAACCCTGAAGATATTGAAAGTTTTAATGTTTTAAAGGGTGCTGCAGCAACTGCTTTATATGGTGTTAGAGCTTCAAATGGCGCAATAATTATTACCACTAAAAAAGGTAAAAAAGGGAAGGCTAAGATATCTTTAACGGCTTCAACTACTTTTAGAAATATAAACAAAACACCATCACTGCAAACAACGTATAGAGAAGGTTATAATGGACTCCCTAGAACGCTTTACGATCCTACTTCAGAAACAGGCTTTAATAGAGTTGAGAATGCAATTTCTTTTTACAATTGGGGCCCTGAGTATGCGGCGGATTCTGCAACTTTAAGTGATGGTACAATAGTAGATTTGACAGGAGATCAATTTTATAGCCCTTATGATCTTTTTAGAACAGGGTTTAATTCTCAAGTCAATTTAAGTATTAGTGGGGCCGACGAAAAATTAGATTACTTCTTTTCATTAGGTAATAATAGTGAAGAAGGGGTTTTGCCTAATACTGATTATGAGAAAACTAATTTCAGATTAAATTCAGGCTATAAAGTAACCGATAACTTTAATATCAATACATCTATATCGTATACTAATTCAGGAGGAAAAAGAGCAAATGGTGGTGATAAATCGGTAATGAGTGCATTATCATTTTATTCAAGTACATTTCCTATTAATGACTACAAGAATGCTGATGGTTCTGAACGTGATTATTCTTTCGGAATTATCGATAACCCTAGATATTTAATGGAAACGAGTAGTTTAATTGACGATGTAAACCGTTGGGTAGGTAATGCTACATTCAATTGGGCACCTAAAGACTGGGTGAATATAACATATGCAGCGCAAGTTGATAATTACTCAGATAAACGTAATCGTTTTGTTGGTGCTGATTTAGATGGAGGTTCACAAGTTGGTGGTTTTATATTAAATCAAAATATAAATTTTACAGCATTAGAATCTAACTTCTTAGTAGCCTTTAATAAAGATTGGTCTGATAAATTTACTACAGACCTTACATTAGGTCATCAGGTTTCTGATTCTAAAAGAGATTATGCAGAAGCTAGAGGTGAAGGTTTAAATGTGCCCGGCATAAATGAAATAGGAAATACAACTAATTTTTTTATAAATAATACGGTTACTCAGTTACGTAATATGGGTGTTTTTGGTGAACTGAAATTAGGTTATGATGATAAATTGTTTTTAACCCTAACAGGTAGAAATGACTGGTTATCTACATTGCCTAAAGAAAATAGATCTTTCTTTTATCCTTCAGCTAGTTTAGCTTATGACATTTCTGATGTATTTGGAGATAACAATGTATTTACTTTCGGAAAATTAAGAGCTTCTTGGGCAGAGGTAGGTAAAGGACCTGGTTTTGGTGATGTTGGTCAATATTTTATTGTTGATGGTGATTTTCCTTTCGGAGGTTCTGGAGGGTATAGAAGAAGTACACAGCTAGGAGATTTAGAAATAGTTCCAGAAAGAAATCAATCTACTGAGTTTGGTGCAGATTTAAGGTTTGCAAAAGATCGTATTAGATTAGATTATGCGTATTATGAAACAAGAGTTAAAGATCAGATTTTCACTGTTGGTACAGGGTATTCTTCAGGCTTATCAGGGATAACTAGAAATGCTGGAGATTTTGAAGTTTTTGGTCATGAATTATTAATAAGCGCAAATATCATTCAGAAAAAAGATTTCAAATGGGATCTTATTTTAAACTGGTCAACAAGTGAAGGTAAAGTCTTAGAAATTCCTGATGATATTGAGTCTATAATTTTTGCAGATTCAGGATTTGTGGGTGTGACTTCAGAAATTCGTGCAGGTGATAAGATGGGGTCATTATACGGTTATAAATGGACGTATGTAGATGGTGAGCGATATATTGCTCCAGATGGTTTACCTGTAATAAATTTAGATGAGCGAGTAAAAGTAGGTAATGCTTTTCCTGATTTTGTATCGTCAATAGGTAGTGATTTTAAATGGAAAGGAATAGGATTTAATTTCTTACTAGAATATAAAAAAGGAGGCGATTTATATGATTCTGGTTTAAGAAACTCTATAAGAAATGGAAACCCTTTAAGTACTTTATTACGAGATGAGTTGGTTGTACTTGATGGAGTTATGGATGACGGTATTGGTGGTTATGTAACTAATACAAGAGAAGGATTAATAGATCAAGATTATTATAGAAATGAAAATCAATACAATAGGGCTTCAGAAGTTTTAGTTCAAGATGCATCGTGGGTAAAACTACGTAACATAAGTCTTTCATACGATTTTGATAGTAAGTTTATAAGCTCATTAAATTTATCAAAAGTAAGTATAAGCGCTAGTGCAAATAATATACTAATATGGACTCCTTTTGATGGTTTTGATCCAGAAGGAAACCAATACAGTGCAGGTAGTAATGTATATGGCTTTACAGGCTTAAGCGTTCCAATATCTGAAAGCTATTCATTAGGTATAAACATAGGATTCTAAAAAATATAATTATGAAAAATATAATAACTAAAATAATAATACTAATTTTATTTACAGCTGTTTTTGTAGCCTGTAGCGAAGAGTATTTTGAAGTAAACACACCCTCAAATACAGCAACGGTAGACCAATTACGTATGCAAGATTTAATTGCACCAATAATTCACAGTACAATGGAGGCTCAACGCTCTGCTGAGTTATCTTTTGGTAATTATGTGCAAAATTTTGTTAGTACAGGAGGAGGAGCTGCTGGACAAACAACAGCAAGTGGGCTTTGGGATCAAGTGTATCTTTATATTTTGCCAAATTTGAAGGTAATTAAAGAAAAATCAATTGAAAGTAATGCGATACATATTGGAGCGATTACTGATGTGTTAACTGCAATTAATTTAGGTATTGCTACAGATACTTGGGATAATATACCTTACTCAGATGCAACAAATGGACCTGATAATAATTTTCCAACATTTGATACGCAAGAAGAAATATATACTCAAATATTTATTTTATTAGATGATGCAATTTCTGCTTTAGAAAGTACTGATGATTCTGGGTTTGATTTAGGAAGCTCTGATCTTATTTATGGAGGTGATTCTGATAAATGGTTACGAACAGCTTACACTATTAAAGCACGTTACCAATTGCATTTAGTAAATAAAGGAATTGTAACAGCAAATGATGTTTTAACAACAATTGCAAATGGTTATACTTCTACAGATGATGATTTTCAAATGTTTTACGATGATAAAAATATTAATCCTTGGTATTCAGTTGAGGTTTTAGCAAGATCAACAGGTAATTTTAGTAATGATATTGCAAGCCAGTTAGTGAGTTCAATGAATGGAGAGTATTACCCATTTCAGAGTGGTAGTGTAATTATAGACCCTCGTTTGCCATTATTTGCAGAAATACCTGATGAAGATATTGAGTACAGAGGTTTTGTAAGTGGAGGTTTAGGAATATCAACAGATGGGTCTGATGCAAATACAAGTTTTAAAACTGATGGATATTATACTAGTGTAGATTCTCCATTAATGCTAATTAGTTATGCCGAAGCTATGTTTATAAAAGCAGAAGCTGCATTTTTAGCTAACGGAGGTACGACAATTAGTACAGGTTCAAATTTAGATGCTTATACGGCATATTTATCTGGTGTACAGGCAAGCATGGATATGTATGGTGTTGATGGTGCTGATTACTTGTCAGACGCAGCTATAGCTGTTGGAGAGGCAGGATTAATGTTAAACCATATTTTAAAAGAAAAATACATCCATAACTTCTTAAACCCGGAAACGTTTGTTGATTTTAGAAGATATGACTTTTCAGAAGATGCTTTTAAGGGGCTTCAAATTAGATTAGAAGATGCAGCTGATAATAACGAATATGAAGGTCAGTGGTATAGAAGAGCTGAGTATCCGTCAACTGAAATCTCTAGAAATGAGACTAATGTATTAGCAAATCAACAAACTCCTGTTACACCAGTTTGGTGGGATAATTAATATGAATGATGAAATTAGTTGACTAATTACTTTAGTGAACTAAACAATATGTTTGTAAACTTTAAAGCTGAATGGTATTTTACCGTTCAGCTTTTATTTTTTAAGAATTATAGAAAGAGTTTATAATCTCACATATTTTTAAAATATCTTTTTTAGTGTGTGCAGCACTAATAACTATCCGACTCATCAGGTTAGAGTCTTCATTTGGGTATCTAAAACTTGTAATAATAATTTTATTATCTTCTAAATAGGTAGTCAGTTCTTCGTTTGAAAAACTGAATGCAGGGTGATTAGGCATATGTTTAAAATTAACATTATTACCTAAAGATTTTATAAAAAGTTGAGTGTTAATATCAAGTAAAACCCTTTTAGAAGTATAAATATTTTCACCGTATAAAATACTTGCTAAATTAGCAGGTGATGCAGGACTAGATCCTCCAAAAAAATCAGTATCAACTAATGCATTAATTCTTTTTTGAGAACCAAAAATAGCACCACCTTGTACACCAAACCCCTTCCCTAATGAGCAGCAAACAATTAATTCTTTAGGGTTTAAGTTAGCTACTGTTTCAAAAACACCACCTCCATTTTCACCTACAATACCAATACCGTGCGAGTCATCTACAATTAAAATAATATCATTTAAAGGTAATTGTTGCAAGCCATCAAAATTGGGGTAATTAGCTCCTGAAAAATCTACAGCATCTAAAAATACAACTGGAATTGTTTTTTTGTTCTTATCAATATGATCTCTAAGTGCAATATTTAATGCAGAAAACGTTACATAGGGTTTGCTGGTATCAGATAAATAAAGTGCAGAATGAGTATTGGGAGCATAAAATAATTTATGGTTACTTTTTAATAGTGATTGTGCTACAAACTGCCCAGCTAAATACCCTGATGACATTGTTACAGCAGCTTCGCTACCCACTAAGTTTGCTAAATAATCTTCGGCTTGATCAAAAATGGAAATTCTAATATTTGATTTTCTTGAAGCTCCGTAATTAGTGCCGTATTTTTTTAAATTGTTAATATATAAATGTTGAAATTCTTCATCTAGTTGTAAGCCTAAATACGATGTACCTCCAAAATAAAGATGCTTTTCATTATTAATAGATATTTCTCTACCAGGAAAAGAGTCTATATAATTCACCATTAATTAAGTGTTATACCGCTACCACCCAATGAAGGAAAAATTACTTTAGCGTCATTTTGTATAATAATTCCGTTAGCAATATCTTCTTTAAGTAAAAGGGCGCCATCCATATCAACATAATCTAATTGAGGTAAAAGTTGTGCAATAGCAGAAATACCAACGGTAGATTCTGTCATGCAACCAACCATAATTTTAAGACCCATTTCTTTTCCTTTTTTAATCATTCTAAGAGCAGGGGTTAGTCCGCCACACTTGGTAAGCTTTATATTTATTCCGCTATAATGGAGGCCACATTTTTCAACATCACTTTCTACAATACAACTTTCATCAGCTATAACAGGCAAAACGCTGTGGTGCATAACCTCTTCCATACCAATCCAATCATCAGCTTTTAAAGGTTGTTCTAAAAACTCAACACCAAGGTCTTTTAAGAGGGGAGCATTAAAAATTGTTTCTTTTGCAGTCCAAGCACAATTAGCATCTATTCTAAAAATTGCATCACTGTGTTTACGTAACTCTCTTACAATATTTACATCATCATCAGTACCCAGTTTAATTTTATAAATAGGCCAAGGAGTTTCTTTCATTTTGGCAACCATTTTATCAATACTTGCAATACCAATTGTGTAATTGGTGGTAGGGTAGGTAGCAGTTGTTGTATTCCAAATCTCATACAAAGGCTTACCTAATAATTTGCCGTAAAGGTCATGAGCAGCCAAATCTAATGCGCAAATAGCAAAATTAGATAATCCTTTATCAACTAAAAATTGATGAAATATTTCTGGTTTTGTAAAATTAAAACTCTCGATATCGTTTTTAATACTATTAATTTCGTTCATCATACTTTCTACCGTTATATTGTAATATGGGTTAGAAGTAGCTTCGCCATAACCAGTTTGGTTATTTTCTGATAAACTCACAATTAAAGAATTTTGAAAATCGTGTGACTCTCTAGATATGCTAAAAGTATGTTTTAATGGTAAAATGTATTTTTTAAGACTAAATTTCATGATAAACGAATGTTTGTACTAAAATAGATAAACCATAAGGATTATAAAATCAAAAGCCACTGAAATTTCAGTGGCTTTTAATTAAGTTTAGATTGCTTGTTTAATCGTTAAATGAAACACTGCCAGAAATACTTTTTTTACTAGTTAATGTAGCGTCTCCGGAGTAAGAAACATTACCTCCGCTACTAGCATTTGCGTTTATAGATTCGCTCACATATATATTTATATTACCTCCGCTGCTAGCTGATGCATTACAATATTTAGTTGTTAATTTTTTCGCATTAATATTTGAACCACTACTGGCTTCTATTTCAGAATTACCAACAGTGCCAGATATATTAAGGTTAGAACCACTGCTAGAATCAAGATTTAGGTTGTCAACATTTATATCAATATTTACAATAGAACCACTACTAGAAGCTATAGAAAGTCTACCTGTTTTTATGGTGTTTTCTGTTTTTACATAAGCCCCACTAGAACTATTTAATGTTGAAATTTTAGGTAAAGAAACATATACTTTTTTGGTAGCATTACCTATGTTTTTTTCTGTATGAATATGTAGTTCTCCATCCTTAATATCTGTTTCAATTAAGTTTATTACATTTTCATCAGCCTCTACTAATATTGAAAAATCGGTAGCCTGTGTAACATAAACTTCTAAACCTTCTGAAGCAGATATTGAAGTGAAATTTTCATTAATACTTCGAGCATCTTCAGTAACAACTCCGTTACCTTTTATTCCGGAGTTAAAATCTCCGATATTAATATCTAAGCCGCAAGAAGATAAAAGTATTGTAAAAGCGATGGTAATTGCAATTTTTACTAGTGTTGTCATGATTGTCGTTTTTTTTTGGTTGATGTAAATTTGTTATTTATTTATGATAGATAATAACGATTACTACCCAGTTGTTGATTTTGATTGATGAATTGTTGTTTAATTTGTAGAGGTGTTTTCGTCGGTGTTAACTTTAACACCATTTTCATTTATTTTTAATTTAAAAGATTCTCCGTTATCGTTAACATCTATATCGATGCCATTTTCGTTAATTTGAATTTTACCTTTTTCGCCATCTTCATTAATATTAATATGTATGCCGTTACCATTTATTTGAATTCGGTTATCATCAGTATTGTCATTATCATCATCATCATTTGGACAATTTAAACATTGTAATTCTCCGTTAGAACCCATTCGCCAAGCATATTTTGTAACATCGCAGCCACCAAAATCTTGATTGTTTTTAAAATTGATTCTTCGACAGTGAGAGTCTTCTTTCTGAAAATCGAGTAAAATACCTTTAGGTAGATAGATGATAACAATTACTTCTTGATTATTAAATTTATTTTCTCTTTTAGTAGTTAAGAAATCATCTAGGTATAAATTGTTATTTTGTAGTGAATATGAATATTCAATTTCTTCGGCAGTTAGCCTAGCATTTGAGAAGGTGCTGCCATTCGCATTTTTCTGGACATCAACATGTATTAAAGAATCTTTAGAAACTTTAAATTTAAACTCTACATCGTTAGAAACTAAAATTTCGTTACCATTATCATCATAACTAACAATCATGTCACCAATATTAAACCTCTTTCTATTCCAATGTAAATCGTTACTTGTAAATGAAATATTTAAAGTATCATTTGCATTTTCTAGATAGTGCTCATTTTCTGTAGACGTACTATCCCAAAAAGCTCTAGATGTTGCTTGTTTTGCTCCTAAAATAAGTATGGCAATAAAAGAAATAAGAAACAACCCTAGTAAAGAAAATTTTGCAATAGAACCTATTGATTTTAAGTTTGTAATTAAAATTTTCAAACCTAAATAAAGTAAGAAAAATAAAGGAATTGCAGCTAAAAAGAAAGCGAATATCGAAACAAGCCAAATAGGTGTATTTGTAGCATCTACAAGTTCATATAAGTTTAATGGTCCAAAATGTACGCTATCAAAAACACCAACAGTAAACAGGCCAACTAATAAAGCAATGAGTCCAGCTGCGCCACCAATTATTAGAAAAATACCAACAAATTTACCAATGATCTTAAAGAAAAACATGATTATGCTACCAATGGTATCGAAAAATGTTTTACTGCTACTTTTAACTTTGTGGCCTACTTTTTCATAGTCAACGTTTTTTACGCGCTCGGCAACATCTTCAAAACCCTCTTTTACTTTTTTTTCAATATTACTGATGTTAACATCTTCACCACGCATATCTAATTTTTGCGCAGTTGTGGTTGCCTCAGGAATAAGGATCCACAGCAACCCGTAAATCAAAATAAAAGAACCACCAGAAAAAACGGTTAAAAGAATCCATAAAATTCGCACCCAAATGGCGCTTATACCTACATAATGAGCTAAACCAGCAGAAACACCAGCGACATATTTAGTTTCAATATCGCGGAATAATTTTTTCTGTCTTTTTTGTTCAGAAGCAAAAGAAGTTTGTTTAGGTTCATCTTCAAAAATATCTTCGTCAACCATATAATCTTCAGGTTGCCCCATGATAGCAATAACTTCATCAACTTCTTTCAAGGTAATTACTTGTCTTTCATTTGCTAGTTTTTCATGAAAAAGTTCTGCAATTCTTGCTTCAATATCTGCTAAAATTTCATCACTACCAGAAGTATTTGAAAAAGATCGTTTTATCGATTCTAGATATCTTTTCATTCTATTGTATGCCTCTTCATCAATATGAAAAAGTACATTCGCTAGGTTTATATTTACAGTTTTGTTCATTTTTAGTTTTTTATGTTGTTGGTTACTAGGTTAGTGGCATTCCTTAATTCATCCCAAGTAGTATCTAGCTCTTTCAGAAAAAGTTTTCCAGTTTCAGTAAGTGTATAGTACTTTCTGGGCGGTCCAGAGGTAGATTCTTCCCATCTATAATTTAATAAACCTGCATTTTTCAACCTTGTAAGTAATGGATATATAGTGCCTTCAACAACAAGCATTTTGGCATCTTTTAGAGTTCCTAAAATTTCTGAAGCATACTTATCTTCTCCGTTTAAGATAGATAGTATGCAGTATTCCAGAACTCCTTTGCGCATTTGCGCTTTTGTATTTTCTACATTCATAATTTAATTTTTCTTGATATGCAGAACTCTTATTTTAAGTAGTTTTAAAAATTGGTTCTGCATAAATTAACTGTTCGTTTTTTGATTGATGAATAAACATCCTGATTGATTTTTTGATTGATGAATAAACTTTGATACTAGAGGTGTGATTAATACCTTTTTATTTTATAAACTTAATAGTGATTGGGTATTTGAAAACTTCGCCTTCGTTAGTTTTTATTACAGCAAGTATCGTATAAACTATATTTACGATGGTTAAAGCACCTTGTAATAAACCAGTAATACCAAAAGGAATTAACCAATTGCTTAATCTGAAATTATCAGAATTAAAATGAAAGTTGAAGTTGTTTAAATGGCTGAAGTTTCCAAAATTAAAATTACCACTGTCGAATACATTTGGTAAAAAACCTATAAAAAATGGAATAGATGCAATACCTAGTATAAAAGAATATAACAAAAGACTTATTTGAAAATTTAATGCTTGTTTACCATTGTAATTCACATACTCATATTCTTTCTTATTAGCAGTCCATAAAACTAACGGAATTATAAAATTTCCGAAAGGGATAAAAAACTTAGAAAACGTAGATGCATGTATAATAGCGGATAAGTTTCTTTCGTGTTTTGTTAAGGTATCTGTCATGGCTTAGTAATTTCTTATGCAAATATATGTTTAAAAAAAGGTACTATGTGTTGCATAGTACTAAATATTAACATTAATTTAACATTTTATACTTCGTTTATTTTCAATACATTTATGAAAAATATAAGCACATATACATGGGAGTTTCTGTAAGTAAGTTTAATTCTTTTACCTTTTTTAAATTACCATCTGCCTGGTGGTGCGGCGTTCGTTTACGTCATATAGATACTACTAAAGCGGTAGTAACTGTTAAACATAGGTGGGTAAATCAGAACCCTTTTAAATCTATGTTTTGGGCAGTACAAGGTATGGCTGCAGAATTAAGTACAGGTGCCATGATGATTGATCAAATTAAAGAAAGCGGCCATAAAATTTCGATGTTAGTAGCAAATAACAATGCAAGTTTTACCAAAAAAGCTACAGGTAAAATTACATTTACATGTGAAGATGGACATTTAATAAAAGACGCGATAGCTAATACTGTTGCAACAGGCGAGGGGCAAACTATTTGGATGAAATCGGTGGGTGTAAATACAGATGGTGTAATAGTATCTACATTTAATTTTGAATGGACTATCAGAATAAAGAAGAATAAGACAACAACTTAGAAATATAAAATATTTTGAAAAACGGTAAAGTAAAAAATATTAAAAAAGAGTTGTTGTCTGACAATTGGTATACACTAAATAAAATTACATTCGACTACCAAAAAGAAGATGGAACTTGGGAAGAACAGCAACGAGAAGCTTATGACCGAGGAAACGGTGCTGCAATTCTTTTATATAATATAGCAAAAAAGACAGTGTTACTTACTCGACAATTTAGAATGCCAACTTACATGAATGGTAATGAAGATGGAATGTTGATTGAAGTTTGTGCAGGTCTTTTAGATGGTGATAACCCTGAAGATTGTATTAAAAAAGAAGTAGAAGAAGAAACAGGTTACAAGGTTGATAAAGTAAAAAAAGTACTTCAGTCTTATATGTCACCAGGTTCTGTAACAGAAATCATTTATCTTTTTATAGGTTCTTACGAAGAAAATATGAAAATTAGTGAAGGTGGTGGTGCAGAAGATGAAACAGAAAATATAGAAGTTTTAGAATATTCTTTTGATACAGCATTAAAAATGATAACATCAGGTGAAATTAATGATGCAAAAACAGTAATGTTATTATATTATGCAAAAGTTAATCAAGTTTTTGGAGCAGAATAAATAGAAATAAAAAATGAGTTTAATAAAAAAAATTGCTTTTGGTGGTGGCTGTCACTGGTGTACAGAAGCAGTTTTTCAATCTCTCTTGGGGGTAACTTTAGTTGAACAGGGCTTTATTGCCGGAGAAGATGAGCATTCTGCTTTTTCAGAGGCTGTAATTATACATTATAATACAGAAGTTATCCCTTTACATATTTTAATAGAAATACATTTATATACCCATAAGAGTACTAAAAACCATACAATGCGAACTAAATATAGATCTGCAGTGTATGTTTTTGACGATTCAGAAAAGATAAAGATAACGTCAATTTTATTATATCTTCAGAAAAATTTTAAAGAGCAAATAATTACTAAAGTACATACTTTTAAGGGGTTTAAACCTTCAGAGGTTATGTTTCATAATTACTATTTCAGCAATCCGGAAAAACCATTTTGCGATACTTATATAGCTCCGAAACTAAAACTAGTATTAGATAAATTTTCAAAATATGTAAATAAAGAGAAGGTGGTTAATAATGATCTCTAATATTTTCAAAAATAGCTTCCATTCGTTTTTTTACTTCTGAAGTGGGTTGAGTATAATGATTATTCATAAAGCTAAATATGAGTGTTTTACCAGAATTAGTGATTAGATACCCACTTAAAGAATAATTGTTTCCTAACGAGCCTGATTTTGCATAAATATATGGTTTATCACCATTTTTATATGAGTTTTTCAAAGTTCCTGATGTGCCACCTGCAGGGAATATATTTAAGATTCGCTCTCGAGGTTGCTCATTATAAAGGTTTGATAATATATGTACAAAAGATGCTGGTGAAAACAAGTTGTAACGTGATAATCCAGAGCCATCAACCCACCTAGGTTTCTCCTTTAAATCAGATAAATTATTTGATAACATATGCTTTCTAGCAATAGAACCACTTAATGTATCAGAAAGTACAGCACTTGAAAGTATAAGAAGTTGTTCTGCTAAAAAATTATCACTTTTAAACATCATTCTTTTATATACAGAATCTGATGGTAGACTATATAAAGTATTTTTAATGCCTTTAGGAAACGAGGTTTCTAACTTGATATTTTTATTTAAAGCTTTTTCGAGTAATTGTTTTGTAACAATACTGTCTGTAATAAAAGGTATATGAAGTGTATCTTTTCTAGAAGGGTTAAAATAGAACGTGTTTTCAAGTTCTTCTCGATAGGTATTATAAGCTATCTCAGAAACATTTTTTTTGAAAAATAAAGGGGTAATATTTAAAGAGTCTGTTTTATGTATAGATACTACATTTCCGTAAAGCGGAAACTTGCTAACTTCTGGCTGATAATAATAGGCATAATCCTCCCAAGCCCAACCTGGCCCATATTTATCATCTTTAAAGTTGGTGAGGTCTAAGTTTATATTTTTAAATTTTCTTAAAAAAGAAATTAGTGTACTGTCTTTAAAATAAGGGTGAAGTAAGGTCGGGTCTCCGGTTGGCTGAACATGTATAGTGTCTTGATCTACGATATATTTTAAAGTAGGTATGCTATCAGGTAAGGTTGATAAAGCAGTATAGAGTGTCGCAATTTTAGTATTACTAGCAGGTGTAAAATATTTTTCGCTATTATAATTTACTAACGTATCTTTTGTAAAAGGATCAAAAACCATAAACCCTGTAAACTGATTTTTGTAAAAATCATCATGAAGAGAAATTAGTGTTTTTTTATTTATTCTTTTGTGATTTGAACTAGCGCAGCTTTGTAAAATGCTTATAATTAGTAGAAATAGGATGTTTTTTTTTATCATTATAAAGCGAGTTTAAACTGAGAATACTTAGTTGTTTGGATACACATTAAGAGCAATTTATCAATTATTTAACAATGATAAAACAATATGATTTGTTTTTTTTAGTTAAATTTAAATATCATTAAATAGAAATAATTATGGGAGTAACTATGCTTGAGTACACAAAAACGGTACTTAAAAAAGTTAGTTTTGATACGAAATTGTTTTGTAAAGAGGTTAAAAAAGGAGTTTCAACTCTATTACCTGAAGAAGTAGAAGAATTAAAAGATTGGATTATACAGTTTATTACAGATAAACCAGAATTACAACAAAGTTTAATTTACTTAAAAGCATAAAAAAAGCCACCATATAGTGGCTTTTTTTTATTTCGCTATTTTACTTTTTATTTAAAGGGCTAATTATTTTCACATCTTGAAAAGCAATAGCACCTCGAACAATACCAGATATTACATCTTTTATAGCATCTGTTATCTGAATTTTTAATTCACTTTTATGATATATAAGACTTACTTCTCTTGCAGGAGATGGATTTTCAAAATACCTTAAGTTTTCTTTTCTTTTATCATCTAAATTTAGTGTATTTAAAAACGGAAGTAAAGTCATTCCCATACCTTCATTTGCTAAATTAACTAAGGTCTCAAAACTTCCACTTTGTAGTTGAAAAGTTTCATCGTACAGACTTTCAGAAGCTTTGCAAAGATTGATAACACCATCTCTAAAGCAATGTCCATCTTGTAGTAATAGCACATCGTTAATATCTAAATCGGTAGATGTAATTTTTTTAAAACTACTTAATCGATGGTTTTTAGGAACGTAACCTACAAATGGTTCGTAATACAGTGGTCTTTCTTTTATATATTCAATTTCTAATGGTGTAACAGCAATTCCAGCATCTATATGCCCATCTTGTAAATTTCGTATTAAATCGTCTGTATTTTGTTCTTTAATAACCAAATTTACTTTTGGGTATTTTTTTATAAACGTATTTAAGAACATAGGTAAAAGAGTAGGCATAATGGTAGGTATAATGCCTAAGGTAAATTCTCCGCCTATAAATCCTTTTTCTTGATCTACAATATCTTTGATTCTATTAGCTTCGTTTACAATATTTTTTGCTTGACTGACAATTTTTTTTCCAACTTCAGTTACAGCAATTGGTTTTTTACTTCTGTCAAAAATTAAAATATCTAATTCATCTTCAAGTTTTTGTACCTGCATGCTTAACGTTGGTTGGGTAACAAAACTTTTTTCGGCAGCAAGCGTAAAATTTTGGTATTCTGCAACGGCAAGTACATATTGTAATTGAGTAATGGTCATTTGTATTGTTTTAGGCTATAAAATTATAAAAACTATCGATAAAGCTTATAGTGTAAAGTTACTAATGTTTCTTAAATTTGTTGATATAAAATAAGATAGAGATATGAAACTTAATAGCATAGGCTTAAGCGCCGAAAAATCAGAAATTTTAAGTAAAGATTTAAATATATTATTGGCTAATTTTCAACAATATTATCAAAACTTAAGAGGTATTCATTGGAATATTAAAGGGAAACGTTTTTTTGACCTGCATGTTAAGTTTGAAGAATTGTATACTGATGCAAATTTAAAAGTAGATGAAATTGCAGAAAGAATATTAACATTAGGCGATGTGCCTTTACATACTTTTGAAGATTATATTTCTAATTCAGAAATTGCTGTAGGTAAAAATATTACGAGAGATGAGGATGCAATTAGATTAGTAGTAGACTCTCTTAAAAAATTATTAGTTATCGAAAGACGAATTTTAGAAACTGCAGGAGATGCAAATGATGAAGGAACAAACTCTATGATGAGTGACTTTATTAGTGAGCAAGAAAAAACAGTTTGGATGATGAAAGCTTGGTTAACAGAAGAAATTTAAGCTACTATTTAAATATAAATAAAAGCCTTTTAGTTAATTCTTAAAGGCTTTTGTTTTTTTCTTAATCCAGTTAACAATACTTGTAGCTTCTTGAACAGAAAAATCCCCTGATATTTCTAAATAACCACTGTCAATAGTGCCAGATATAAATGGAGCAGTAATTATTTTTGTTTCAAAAACTAAAACCATTGGCTCTCCGATATGGTTTGTTGTTGTTGTTTTTAATTTTTGAGCACCCTCTTTGTTTAATTTTAAAATGACAACCGTTCTTGTATTAGAATCAAAACCTCGATCAACTTTTTCTATATACGATATGTGTATAATTGGGCGCTCTTCTAAAACAAGACTTTCATAATTACTTCCTGTATATCCCTCATAGCTTTTCGTTAAGTAAAAACCAGATATTGTGTCTTGAACTATATTTGACTGTGCATAACTTACCATACATGTGAAAAATACTGTTGGGAATAACAAAATTTTCAGTTTAAAGTTTTTCATTTTATTGTTCTTTAATTGCTTTAGCAATAGCAATAGCATTCGCATTTTCAGTATCAGTTAGTTCATTTATAATTTTAGAATGATCTTGAGGTCTATTTTGAGATAATTTATATGCAGCCTATATATCTTCAATTAAAATTTTAAAACCAACAACACCTTTAATTTCCTTCAATGTTTTTTCAGACATATCAGCTGTCGAGATTGGATTTTTTGAATTTTTCTCGTATTTGTTTACTAATTTATGAAAAGATTCCATTATCTCATCTTCACTAAGTATATGTAATTTTCCATATATATGTACTGCTATATAGTTCCAAGTAGGTGCATCTTCTTTTTCGTACCATGAAGATGAAATATAGGAATGAGGGCCATTAAAAATACATAAAACCTCGTTTGATTCGATAAAATTATCAGCTTGAGGGTTTACCTTAGAGATATGACCTACAAGAACGTCATTACTATCTTTATCTACATCTAATTCTAAGGGGATATGTGTGGCCCAAGGTTTGCCATTTACTTGATTAATTAAAATACCAAAGCTATTTTGAATTAAAAAGTCTTTTATGTCAGTAACATCAGTTTTTTTATAAGAAGACGGAATGTGCATAATTAAATGATGTAATTGAAATTATACACGTAAAAATAGGTATTCTCTAGTAATGATTTTTTAAAGATAGATTTGAGATATTTATTTTTTAATAGAAAAGCTGAATTTAGCTCCGTTACCAAGTTCTGAACTAACAGAAATATCTCCACCAGATTTTTCAACAATTTTTTTTACAGTAGCAAGTCCTATTCCGTTACCTTGTTTACCATATTTATCTTGGTTAGCACCAATTTTAAAAATGGTAAAAATTTTATCATGCAGTATTGGTGGTATTCCAGGACCATTATCTATAACATCAAAATTATAATGTGTTTTGTTTTCTGTTATGCTAATTTCAATACGAGTGAGGTTTTTATCATTATATTTAATCGCGTTAGTAAGCAGGTTTATTAATATTTGATCTAATACAGTTTCATTAGCCTGTATTTCAGTAAGCTTAGTTTCTAAAGTTATATTTAAATCATTTTCAAATGAAAACAAGGTGGATAGGTTTTTATGTAAAGTTTTTAAATTTATAGATACTTTACTCTCATTTAAAATGGTTTCACTTTTACTAAATTCTAATAAACCATGAACTAGTTTTTTTAATTTATCAGAAGAATTTAGTATCATTTGCATCATTTCAACACCTTCATCATCTAATTTTATACTGTATTGTTTTAAAAATAGCTTAGCCATTTCTGATATGTTATTCAATGGCGATTTCAAATCATGAGCAGCAATGTAAGCAAAGCGCTCTAGTTCTAAATTTTTATCTTCTAATATAGCTAACGTGTGTTTTAATTTTTTTTCATTTTTTCTAAGTCTAAGCAAATTTATTACTTGTTTAGAAAGTGCTTTTAAAGAATCTAACTGATCTTTATTAAGTTTTTTAGGTTCATTATCTATAACACATAAAGAGCCTAGGGGGTAACCTTCATCACTTACTAAAGATACTCCAGCATAAAAAATAACTTTGGTATCTCCTGTAACAAGTGGGTTGTCATGAAAACGAATATCTAACCTAGAATCTGGCACCATCAAAACCTCTTCAGGGTCATTTATTAAATGCCCACAAAAAGAAATATTAACATC
The DNA here is from genome assembly GCF_019021925.1 of Cellulophaga sp. HaHaR_3_176. Lineage (NCBI taxonomy): Bacteria > Pseudomonadati > Bacteroidota > Flavobacteriia > Flavobacteriales > Flavobacteriaceae > Cellulophaga > Cellulophaga sp. HaHaR_3_176. The sequence continues at coordinate 2,105,749 of NZ_CP058990.1, read as the reverse complement.
GGTTTCTTTTACTCCAATACCATGACTAGATTTAAACCATTGCCGATCAGAATCGATAAGGGTTATTAAAGATACAGGAGTTCCACAAATACTTGCAGCTATACGAGTTAGGTTATCATAATCTTCTTCAGGTAATGTGTCGAGTATTGAATAAGATTTTAAATTATTTAATCTTTCTTTTTCCTTGTCATATACTTTAGGAGTAATCATAAATCTTTTTTTTATTCTAAGATAGAAAACAATATTAATGTGTAGTATTTTTCTTTCTTCAATCTAAGATAACGAATAAAAAATTACATAATTGTTTTTTGGTTAGTTAAAATAAACCAAACCAAATATTTATCTGTAAACGAAGTATTTAGAAGCAAAAAAAAAGATTGTAGCTTTAATACCAATCTAAAAATTTATTTTTTAGAGGTGCTATTAACTGAGGAGATTTTAAATTTATTTTTTGATTAGATAAAATGGTTTCATATTTATCTAAATAAGACAACGCCATTTTTTTACTGTTAAAATTTTCTACAGCATAATCATGGCATGTTTTTTTAGAAAAACTACTAACATTAGAAACAGCATTAACAAGATCTGCTTTTTTATTAGATAAAAAACCAACTTCTTCTGTTATAAGTTCAGGTAAAGAGCCATAAGGGGTGCCAAAAACAGGAGCTCCGTAATAAAGACTTTCGGTAAGTGCTAAACCAAAAGGTTCATGCCATTTTACAGGAAATATTAAGCCTTTAGATTTGTTAAGTATGGCATCTTTTTTTGTACCACCAATCATACCATAAAAAGTAACTCTAGGAGAAGTAGTGAAGCGAAAACCCATGCTAATATTTAATCGAGTACCACCTAGTACTTTCAATCGTTCAGCTTTTGTTCCTTTTATAACATCAATAGCACCTTGTACATTTTTTAATCTCCATGCTGCTTTACCTAAAAAGTGAAAAGAATCTCTTTTAGTTGTTAAATTAGGTTTTGTATAATCTTCCCAATCTAGTCCGTTATATACATATGATTCTGAGCCAAATCTATTTGCATGGTTTTTAGAAACGAAAACAGTGTTAATATTTAGCTCGTTTGTAGTATTGGCGTTGCCATGCATTGTTACTATGTAAGGCTTTTTTATTTGGTCAATATTTGGTGGAGAAAAATTGAAATGAACAATATCAACATTATCTGGTATTTGTTCAATAATATCTTTGGTATCATCAATAGGAATAATAGTGCCAAAGTCACAAGTTGATCCGTTTTTTACTAAATAAGTGATTTTATGGCCTAGTTTAGATAATTCTTTGCCTAAGTACCAGATTACTCTTTCAGTACCTCCATAAAGAGTTACGGGAATTAAACTTTTATTTACTATTAATATTCTCATAAGATACTTGTAAATTACAAAATAGATAAATAAGTGTTTTGTAAAATTACAGTAAAGATCATAAAATATGACCCATTATTTATGAATATAATAGTATTAAAATATTTATCTTTTAAAGAATATAAAATAGGTAACCTGAATGTGTAATACTACTGAATGAATAAAAACAATGTAATTATACACTTGTCTTTATTCATTCAATAAATGAAATTGTCAGAATATGGTAGTATAAAGCTACAATTTATTTGAGCTAAATAGTTTTAATATTCATTTTTAAACCTTCGACAATTCCTTTAATATTATTGACTGTTTCTTTCAAATAGTACTTGACGACTACGTGAGGAATTCTGATTGTTGTAAAACCATTCTTGAAAGAATGCATAGCTTCTTCAAGGTCCATTATAGCTTGTTCGTGCGAGATAGTATTATACTCTGTATCTATTTCAATGTTTAATTTAACACGTGAAATAGCTAGGTCAACAGATTTTTTACCATCCCACCATTCGAGCATCGAATTTATTCCGATTTCTCTTAAACCATAATATAGTTTAACAGCCTCAATTGGGGTGTTTTTTTCTAATACAAGTTTGTCTAATCTACTCTTGTGCTGTTTGCAAAGTCGGACACCATAAGTGTCGATAGCATTTTGATGATTGACATAACTTAGCTCTTTGTTACATTCTAAACAATTCATTATTAAGTAGGTTAAAAATAGGTATTCGGGACTATTATAACCTGAGATTTTTTCAATTAGTATATTTTAAGACCAAGTATTAGACGAACGGTAAAGTTTTAGATGAACTACATGTATTTTAACCGTTTAACGAGTTTTATTGAGTTCTAACTTGCCTAGTTTAAAAGGAGTTCTTTATATTTACTTCCTTCTTAAATGAGGTTAGATTTAAACAGCGTAGCACATGAATAGTAAGCTTATTTCAATTCTTTTATTATCCTTTTTTTTGAATAGTTGTAAAGAGGATGTAAAAAAAGAAAGTACAGTAGAAGATAATATAGTAGTGCCAGAATTGACTTTTAAAGAGGCAAATAGGTTGGCAGGTTTGCCGCTAGCATGTTTACAAATAGAGTATCCTAATAAATTAAATCAATCTTTAAATGATGCAAGTCACATTGCTTCTCCGAAAGAATTACACCCTGCTTTTTACGGTTGTTTTGATTGGCATTCTTCAGTACATGGTCATTGGAGTTTAGTATCGTTATTAAAACAATACCCAAGTTTGCACGAAGCAGCAACTATTAGAGCTCAATTGGCAGCAAATATAACGGCTGAAAATATAGCAGTAGAAATAGCATATTTTAAGATGGAAGGGAATAGTTCTTATGAACGAACCTATGGTTGGGCTTGGATTTTAAAATTAGCAGAAGAATTACATACTTGGGAGGATCCATTAGCGCGTGATTTAGAGAAAAATTTACAACCATTAACGGATTTAATTGTAAGCTCTTATTTAGAGTTTTTACCAAAACTAAATTACCCAATACGAGTAGGAGAGCATACCAATACAGCTTTCGGTTTATCATTAGCACTAGATTATGCTGAAACATTGAAAAATAATGGGTTAATAGAAGGTATTAAAAATTGTGTTACTCGATTTTATAGTGATGATGCTGATTGCCCTTTAAGTTGGGAACCTAGTGGGTTTGATTTTTTATCACCATGCTTAGAAGAAGCTAATTTAGTTCGTAGAATATATTCAGCTGATGATTTTAAAATTTGGTTTGATGCTTTTTTACCAGAACTAACAGATGCTGATTATGAGTTAGAACCAGGTAAAGTTTCAGATAGAACGGATGGTAAATTAGTACATTTAGATGGCCTTAATTTTAGTAGAGCTTGGTGTTTATATGGTATAGCAGAAACTTTACCAGAGTATTCTCATTTAAAAAAAATGGCTAATAACCACATTTCATACTCGCTGCCTAATATAATTGATGCAAATTATAGCGGAACACATTGGTTGGGTAGTTTTGCTTTGCATGCACTGAATAATGCAAAATAATTATGTTTAAAAAATTTGGTCCAGGAGTTTTAGTAGCAGCAGCTTTTATAGGGCCTGGAACAGTTACGGCATGTACATTAGCAGGTGCTAAATTTGGCTTCGCATTATTATGGGCAATGCTTTTATCTATAATAGCAGCAATTGTATTACAAGGAATGTCTGCTCGGCTAGGTTTAGTTAGTCAGAACGGTTTGGCAGATGTTATCAAATCAGAAATTAAAATACCATGGGTTAAATATTCAGTTTTATGTATTATACTTTCAGCTATAGTTATAGGTAATGCCGCTTATGAAGGGGGTAATATTGGAGGTGCAACATTAGGTTTACAAGCTGTTTTTGGAGAAGAACTTACTCCGTATTATCCATTAATAATAGGATTTTTGGCATTCGTTTTATTGTATTATGGTAATTATAAAGTTTTAGAAAAGGTGTTGGTTTCACTTGTTATTTTAATGAGCTTATCTTTTTTTATAACAGCAATAATTACGAAACCAGATATCAGTAAACTCCTAAAAGGTGCTTTTGTACCTTCTTTCCCCGATAATAGCCTTTTAACGATAATTACATTAGTAGGCACAACAGTAGTGCCATATAATTTGTTTTTACACGCATCATTAGTAAGTGAAAAGTGGAAATCTGTATCAGACTTAAAGCAGGTTAGGCGTGATACAATTATATCGATAGCTTTAGGTGGCTTAGTATCTATGGGTATTATGGTTTCTGCCTCTGTTATTCCAAATAAAAATATTACAAATGTTATGGATTTAGCATTAGGGCTTGAACCTTTGTATGGTGCAGCAGCTAAATATCTTATGGGAATTGGTTTGTTTGCTGCTGGTATTACCTCTGCAATAACAGCTCCGTTGGCTGCTGCTTATGTTGTAAATAGTTGTTTTGGTTGGAAAGCGAGTTTAAAAGATATAAAGTTCAAACTTGTTTGGATGTTGATTATAGTGATAGGGGTTTCCTTTTTATACATAGGGGTAACACCTATTGAAATTATTAAATTTGCTCAAATAGCAAATGGAATACTACTACCAGTAATAGCTGTATTTTTACTTTGGGTGGTTAATAAAAAAACCATTTTGGGGAACTATAAAAATACTCCTTTTCAAAATATTTTAGGAACTATAATAATAGTAATCACTCTAGTTTTAGGAATTAAAAGTATCATAAAAGTTTTTGGGTATTAAAAATGGATAGAATATTTATAGATATAAATAGCGATGTAGGAGAAGGGGTTGGTAATGAGGCACTTCTTTTGCCTCTTTTATCATCATGCAATATAGCCTGTGGTGGTCATGCAGGTGATAATAATAGTATGCGAGATATTATACAGCTGGCTAAAAAACATACTGTATTAATCGGTGTGCATCCATCATATCCTGATAAAAATAATTTTGGTAGACTTTCTATAGATATTCAGCATCAACACTTAATAACAAGTATCCGTGATCAAATAACTAACTTTTCTGAAATTTGTAAAGAAGAGAAAGCAATTTTAAACCATATAAAGCCCCATGGAGCTTTGTATAATGATATAGCAAAAGATAAAAAATTAGCTTTAGTTTTTTTAGAAGCAATTCTCCCACATAAAAATGAAATTAAATTATACGTTCCATACAATTCAATAATAGAAAAAGAAGCATTAAAGCAATCTTTTGACATCGTATACGAAGCTTTTTTAGACCGAAATTATAATGATGATTTAAGTTTAGTAGCCCGTAGCAAACTAAATTCTCTAATTCAAACTCCTGAAAAAGTATTACAACATCTATTAGAAATGGTCAAAAATGAACAGGTTATTTCTGTAAATGATACATCAATAAAAATTAAAGCAAATACCTACTGTATTCATGGCGATACTTCTGATGCTTTGAAAATATTAACGTATCTTCATAAAGAGTTAAAAAATCATTTTATAGCTATTAAAAAGTGAAAAAATATCCAGTTTCAATACGCCCTTTTGGAGTTCATGCTGTTTTAATAGAGTGGCCAGAACAGGTAGAAGAAGATATTCTTAAAGATATTCTGTTTTTTATTTCAGATTTAAAGCGGAATCATTTGAAAGATAATAAGTGGGAGTTTATACCAGCTTACAATTCTTTAACACTTGTATTAAGAGGAGAAATAATAGAATTTGATGTCTTTAAAACTCAATTAAATGAATGGTACCTAACTAAAGAAGAAACTTTTTTAGAAGAAAATTATTTGTGGCGTTTGCCAGTTTGTTATGATGCTCAATTTGGTTTAGATCTAGTAGAAGTAGCTGAAAAACTTAATACCACAATAGAAGAGGTTATAAAAACTCATACAGCAAGTGTTTATACCGTATATGGTATTGGTTTTTTACCAGGGTTTATGTATTTGGGTGGTTTACCTAAAAACCTTGAAGTGCCAAGGCGCGAAACACCAAGGTCTAAAGTAGCAAAAGGTTCTGTTGGTTTAGCAGGTAAACAAACAGGTATATACCCTCAAGAATCTCCAGGAGGATGGAATATTTTAGGAAATTGCTCGGTACCTATTTTTGATCCTAAAAAGGAAAATCCATGTATTGTAAAAGTGGGAGATAAGGTTCAGTTTTATGCGATTTCTAAAGCAGAGTACGATTTGCATAAAATTGAAGCAGAAGTCGGAATTTATCAATTTGAAAAAATTAAAATAGATGCTTAAGGTATTAAAATCAGGACTTTTTACTACTGTTCAAGATTTGGGTCGTTTTGGTTTTAGAGACAAAGGCGTACCAGTATCTGGCGTTATGGATATAAAAACAGTGTATAAGTTAAATATGCTGCTTGAAAATGAAGAAAATGACGCTGTTTTAGAAATAACAATGACAGGACCTACATTAGAATTTGAAAAAAACACATTCATTTCTTTAGGAGGCGCTGAGTTATCAATGACGCTGAATAATGAGCCTATAGATAATTATAAAGTAATTAAAGTTAAAGAAGGTGATATTCTCTCTTATGGTCGATTAAAAAAAGGATTTAGAGCTTATATTGCTATAAAAGGAGGGTTTCAGACTAATATGGTTTTAGGGAGTAGATCGTATTATTCGTCTATAAAATTAAACGGAATACTAAAAGATAAAAGTACTGTAGATTATAAAAAAGTAGATTCTTTTAAACCTAAAATTAATGCTTTAAAAGTAGATGAGTTTTTAAGTGAAGAAGTTTTGCATGTAGCTAAAGGACCTGAATTTGATTTATTGTCAGACAAACAATTAGAGAGTTTATTCTTTAAAAAATTTACAATAGCAAACGAGAATAATAGAATGGCTTACCAATTAGTAGAAATAATTATGGGGCATTCTAAATCAATGTTAACCTCAGCTACTTTACCTGGTACTATACAATTTACACCATCGGGTAAATTAATAATTTTAATGAAAGATGGGCAAACAACTGGGGGTTACCCTCGAATTTTGCAATTAACAGATGAGGGTATTTCAATATTATCTCAGAAAAAAACAGGTGATGTAATTACTTTAAAATTGATGTAGACTAAAATAATTTCTGTATTTTTTTCACCCATTTTATTGGCGTTGTGTATGGCGCATAGCGTAAAGGAATATCAATCCAAGTTCCCTTTTTAACGATACTTTTAGAGTGCGAGAATAAATCAAAAGAGGTTTTCCCATGGTAGGCACCAATACCGCTACTACCAACACCACCAAAAGGTAATTTTTTATTCGTTATATGTATTACAGTATCATTTATAGCTCCACCACCAAAACTATAGTTAGCTATAATTTTATCTTGAAAAGATTTGTCTTCACTAAAAACATAAGTAGCTAATGGTTTGCCATAGCGCGAAATATGTTGCTGAATCTCTTCGTCTTTTTCATAGCCAATAATTGGCAAAATGGGGCCAAATATTTCTCCTTCCATTAATTTGCTATTCGCTTTTGGCTCATAAACTAGAGTAGGAGCAAGATAATTATCAGAATCATTTTTTTGTCCTCCAAAAAGTATTTTTTCACCATTAAGCATGTCAACTAAACCATTATAATGATTTTTGCTTACAGTTCTAGCAAAATCATTTGACTGTTCTATATCTTCACCATAAAAAGCTGTAATAGCCTTTTTAAGCTCTCCAATAAGTTTCAATTTAATGTTGTTGTGTGCTAATATATAATCGGTAGCAATACATGTCTGGCCTGCATTTAAAAATTTACCCCAAACAATGCGCTTTGCAGCTACAGCTATATTGGCTGTTTCATCTACAATTGTAGGGTTTTTTCCTCCAAGTTCTAATGTAACAGGGGTTAAATGCTTTGCTGCACTTTCATAAATTATTTTTCCAACTTTAGTACTTCCTGTAAAAAATATATAATCCCAATTTTCGGCTAATAGTTTTTCAGATACCTCTACACCACCTTGTATTACAGTTACATAATTTTCAGGGAAAACATTTTTTATAATTTCAGAAATAATTTTAGAAGTATTTGGTGTTATTTCTGAAGGTTTAATTACAGCAGTATTTCCTGCAGCAATTGCCCCAATCAATGGTGCTATGGCTAATTGAAAAGGATAATTCCAAGGAGCAATAATTAAAACAGCACCATAAGGTTCTTTATATATGTAATCAGATGAGGGCCAATTGAGTAGTGCCGAAGAAACTCGTTTTGGCTTAGCCCAAGACTTCGTTTTTTTGATAAGACTCTTTAGTTCCGCTATAACAAATTGAGTTTCGCTTGCTAAAGTCTCGAATTTAGGTTTTTTAAAATCTAGATATAGAGCATCACAAATAACATCTTCTTTTGCAATAATTTCATTCAGTAATTTTTTAAGATATGAAATTCTAAAATTGACATCTTTTGTTTTCTGAGTGTCAAAAAAAATATGCTGATTGTTTAATACTGTTTTCATGTGTCAAATTTAAATAAAAGTTGAGGCAGATTGTGCTCTTATCAAGTTATTATATATCTTTAAACCTTAAAATGAAAAATAGCACTTTAAATAATATTAGCATCACTATTGTCTCAGAAAAGAGATGATGCAGATATTTTTTGTTTTAAGAAAAGAGCCTGTATCACAATTAACGATATAGGCTCTTTTTTTTATCTAAAACGAATGAGTTTATCATTATAAATATGTCCTTTTAAAATACTTTAAAAGTATTGAATATGGTATGAAATTGATATTTAAATTATTGATTATTAGGTTTTTAAGTGTATTATTATAAAATTGGATTTGAACCAATTTAGAATGTTAAAAAAATAGAGAATTATAAACAATTATCTTTGAGTAGATAGATGTCACAGAGAAGATTTTAAATATACAAGCATAAGTTTAATGGAATTAAATAAATATAGTAAAAACGTCACTCAAGATCCAACACAACCTGCAGCACAAGCAATGTTGTACGGAATAGGTTTTAAAGATGAAGATTTCGAAAAACCTATTATCGGTGTAGCTAGTACAGGTTACGAAGGTAACCCATGTAATATGCATTTAAATGATTTGGCTAAATTGGTCAAAGAAGGTGTTAATTCACAGGCATCAGTCGGTCTTATTTTTAATACAATAGGTGTTAGTGATGGTATTTCTATGGGAACACCAGGGATGCGTTTTTCTTTACCATCAAGAGATATTATTGCAGATTCTATGGAAACTGTAGTACAAGGTATGTCTTACGATGGTTTAGTGACTGTAGTTGGTTGTGATAAAAATATGCCTGGAGCTTTAATGGCTATGCTACGTTTAAACAGACCTTCTATTTTAGTATATGGTGGTACAATTGCTTCTGGTTGTCATAATGATAAAAAACTAGATGTAGTATCTGCTTTTGAAGCATGGGGAGAAAAAGTAGCAGGTACAATGAAAGAAGAAGACTTTCAGTGTATTATAAAAAAATCTATTCCAGGAGCAGGTGCTTGTGGTGGTATGTACACGGCAAATACTATGGCTTCAGCAATTGAAGCATTAGGTATGTCGTTACCTTACAATTCATCAAACCCAGCCATAAGTAAAGATAAAGAAGTAGAATGTATAGAGGCAGGTAAAAGAATGTTTTACCTACTTGAAAACGATATTAAGCCTTTAGATATAGTAACACGGAAATCATTAGAAAATGCAATTCGTTTAGTTACCATAATGGGAGGTTCTACAAATGCAGTGCTTCACTTTTTAGCAATTGCAAGAGCTGCTGATATTGAATTTACATTACAAGATTTTCAACATATTAGTGATACTACACCATTTATAGCAGATTTAAAACCTAGTGGTAAATACTTAATGGAAGATGTACACCGTATAGGTGGTATTCCAGCAGTATTAAAGTATTTATTACAAAATGGTTTATTACATGGCGATTGTTTAACTGTTACAGGTAAAACTTTAGCAGAAAACTTAGCTGATGTACCTGATATGGAAGAAGGGCAAGATGTAATTCGTCCATTAGATAACCCTATAAAAAGTACAGGTCATTTACGTATGCTTTACGGAAATTTAGCTGAAAATGGTTCTGTAGCAAAAATTACGGGTAAAGAAGGTTTGTTATTTAAAGGAACAGCAAAAGTTTTTAATAGTGAATATGATGCTAATGATGGTATTCGCGATGGTAAGGTTAAAAAAGGAGATGTTGTTGTAATCCGTTACGAAGGTCCTAAAGGCGGTCCTGGAATGCCAGAAATGCTAAAACCAACAGCAGCTATTATGGGTGCAGGTTTAGGTAAAGAAGTAGCATTAATTACAGATGGTCGTTTTTCAGGAGGTACACATGGTTTTGTAGTAGGTCATATTTCGCCTGAAGCACAAGATGGTGGTACAATTGCCCTTGTAAAAGATGGTGATATTATAACGATTGATGCAGAAACAAATGCTATAAATGTAGATGTAACTGCAGATGAGTTAGCAAAGCGTAAAGAAGCGTGGGTAGAACCTGCTTTAAAATTTAAAAAAGGAGTGCTTTACAAATATGCACGTTCGGTCTCGTCGGCTTCACAAGGTTGTGTTACAGATGAGTTTTAAATAGATTTTTATCATTTCCGTACATCGGAAATCTCAATATTAAGAGAATGGCTACAGATACATTAAAAAATAAAAAGAAGGCAGAAGGCCAGGATACCAGTATGAAAATTACAGGAGCAGAAGCAATAATACATTGTTTATTAGCTGAAGATGTCGATTTGATTTATGGTTATCCAGGTGGAGCCATAATGCCAGTTTACGATGAATTATATAAATTTCAAGATAAACTAACACATATATTAACACGTCATGAACAAGGTGCAACACATGCTGCACAAGGTTATGCTCGTGTATCTGGTAGAGTTGGTGTTGCTATTGCAACATCGGGCCCAGGAGCTACAAATTTAGTAACAGGTTTGGCAGATGCCCAAATAGATTCTACACCTATGGTTTGTATTACAGGCCAAGTAGGTAGTCATTTATTAGGTTCAGATGCTTTTCAAGAAACCGATATTGTTGGTATTTCTACTCCCGTAACAAAATGGAATTACCAAATAACAAAGGCATCAGAAATACCTAAAATTTTAGCAAAAGCTTTCTTTATTGCTAAATCAGGTCGTCCAGGTCCAGTTTTAATTGATATTACTAAGGACGCTCAGTTTGAAGAGTTTGATTTTTCTTATGAAAAATGCAAAGGTGTTCGTAGTTATAATCCATTTCCTAAAGTTGATGTAACAAAAGTAGAAGAGGCAGCAACTTTAATAAACGCAGCAAAAAAACCAATGATTGTTTTTGGACAAGGCGTTATTTTAGGTCAAGCAGAAAAAGAATTAAAAGAGTTGGTAGAAAAAGCAGGTATACCTGCAGCTTGGACCATTTTAGGACTTTCTGCAATGGATACAGAACATCCTTTAAATGTAGGTATGGTAGGTATGCATGGTAACTATGGTCCAAATTTATTAACCAACGAATGCGATTTATTAATTGCAATCGGAATGCGTTTTGATGACCGTGTTACAGGTAATTTAGAAACCTATGCTAAGCAAGCAAAAGTTATTCATTTTGAAATAGATCCTGCTGAGATTAATAAAAATGTAAAATCTGATGTAGCTGTTTTAGGAAACTCTAAAGAAACATTACAAATGTTATTGCCGTTGATTAGTAAAAATAGTCATGAGGCCTGGCATAATGAGTTTAAAAAGAAATACGAAATAGAATACAACGAAGTAATCAAAAACGATTTACACCCTACGAAAGAAGGGTTGACAATGGCTGAGGTTATTGAAGAAATAAATATTGCTTCTAAAAATAGTGCTATTATTGTTACCGATGTAGGTCAACATCAAATGGTAGCTTGTAGGTATGCTAAATTTAACCAGACAAAAAGTAATGTTACTTCTGGCGGTTTAGGTACAATGGGTTTTGCTTTGCCAGCAGCTATAGGTGCTAAAATGGGAGCGATGGATAGAGAAGTTGTTGCCATTATTGGCGATGGTGGTTACCAAATGACGATACAAGAATTAGGTGTAATCTTTCAGCATAAATTACCCGTTAAAATAGTTGTGCTAAATAACGATCACTTAGGGATGGTTCGCCAGTGGCAAGAATTATTTTTCGAAAAAAGGTATGCATCAACAGTAATGGTAAATCCTGATTTTGTGAAAATAGCAGAAGGTTATAGCATTAAAGCAACTCGTATTAGCGAAAGAAAAGATTTAAAAGCTACCATACAAGAAATGATAGCTTCTGATGAGCCTTATTTCTTAGAAGTAAAAGTAGAGAAAGAACATAATGTGTTTCCTATGATTCCAACAGGAGCATCGGTATCAGACATGAGATTGAAATAAACCATGAACGATAACATCTTTACAAATAAGCCTGAAATTCTATCTAAAATAGAAGATAAGTCTAAAGCGATTGGTTTTACAATGCCTTCTGATTTGTATGTTGGGAGCTTATTAAAAACCTTAGTAGCTTCTAAACCTGCAGCTTCTATTTTAGAATTAGGTACAGGAATAGGGCTGTCTTTAGCATGGATGTTAGATGGCATGGATTCTGAGTCGACTATGATTTCGGTTGATAATGATGAAGAGCTTATAGCTATTGCAAAAGATTTTTTTAAAGATGATAAACGACTTCAACTAGTTTGTGAAGATGGTAGTATTTGGTTAAAAAATTATAAACAGGGTAAATTCGATTTAGTTTTTGCAGATGCATGGCCAGGTAAGTACAGCGAAATTGATGAGGTTTTAAAACTAGTAAAGGTAGGTGGTTTTTATATTATCGATGATATGACTGAACAGCCAAACTGGCCAGAAGGACATTCTGATAATGTAGATGGCTTGATAGCTTATTTAGAGAAAAGAAAAGATTTTAGCTTGACTAAGATGAATTGGTCAACAGGTTTAATTATAGCTACTAGGGTAGCGTAAAAAATAGGCATCGTTTTTAATATTCGATGTTTTGTATGATTAAGAATTAAGTATAATGGAAAAAAAGTGGTTCACAATATCCGTTTATTCAGAGAATAATGTTGGATTATTAAATAGAATTTCTGGTATCTTTTTAAAAAGACATATAAATATTGAAAGCTTAAATGTTTCAAAATCAGAAATTGAAGATGTTTCTAAATTTACGGTAGTAGTTTTTACAGAAGAAGAAGTTGCGCGTAAAATTGTAGGTCAGATTGAAAAACAGATAGAGGTTATAAAAGCATATTACCATATTGATGATGAAACTATTTATCAAGAGTCTGTTTTGTTTAAGATAAACTCTAGCTTACTTTTTGATGAAAGAAATATTCAGAATATTATAAAAGATTGTAACGCAACAATCGTCACAGTTTCAAGAGATTTCTTTGTTTTAGCAAAAACAGGAAGAAAACATGAAATAGATGAAATGTACAATCAACTATTACCTTACGGAATTATGCAATTTGTACGTTCTGGAAGAATAGCGGTAAGTAAAGAGGAAATGCCTATTTCGGCATTATTAGCAAAGTTTCAAAAATAAAAAAACAATTAAATTTAATAAACGAGTTTAGAAAATGGCAAATTATTTCAATACACTATCATTAAGAGAGCAATTGACCCAATTAGGGAAATGTAGATTCATGGACACAAGTGAATTTTCTGAAGGTGTATCCGCTTTGAAAGGGAAAAAAATAGTTATTGTTGGCTGTGGTGCTCAAGGTTTAAACCAAGGTTTAAACATGCGTGATTCAGGTCTTGATATTTCTTACACATTGCGTGAAGCAGCTATCAAAGAAAAAAGACAATCATTTAAAAATGCATCTGAAAACGGATTTAATGTTGGTACTTACGAAGAGTTGGTTCCTACTGCAGATTTAGTAATCAATTTAACTCCAGATAAGCAACACACAAGTGTAGTAAAGGCTATTATGCCTTTGATGAAAAAAGGAGCTACATTATCTTACTCTCATGGTTTTAATATTGTAGAAGAAGGAATGCAAATTCGTGAAGACTTAACGGTAATCATGGTTGCTCCTAAATGTCCAGGTTCTGAAGTTCGTGAAGAATATAAAAGAGGTTTTGGTGTACCTACATTAATTGCAGTACATCCTGATAATGATCCACAAGGAAAAGGATTTGCAGAGGCTAAAGCTTATGCTGTAGCTACAGGTGGCGATAGAGCAGGTGTTTTAGAATCTTCATTTGTTGCTGAGGTAAAATCAGATTTAATGGGTGAGCAAACTATTTTATGTGGTTTGTTACAAACAGGATCTATTTTATGTTTCGACAAAATGGTCGAAAAAGGAATTGATGCAGGATATGCTTCTAGATTAATCCAATACGGTTGGGAAACTGTTACAGAAGGATTAAAATATGGTGGTATCACGCATATGATGGATCGTTTGTCTAACCCAGCAAAAATTAAAGCTTTTGAATTATCAGAAGAATTAAAAGAAATCATGCGTCCATTATTTCAAAAACATATGGATGACATTATTCAAGGTGAATTTTCTAAAACAATGATGGAAGATTGGGCTAATGATGATAAAAACCTATTGACTTGGAGAGCAGCGACTGGAGAAACTGCTTTTGAAAAAACTCCTGCAGGAAGTGATAAAATTTCTGAGCAAGAATTTTATGACAATGGTGTATTAATGGTAGCTATGGTAAGAGCTGGTGTTGAGTTAGCTTTCGAAGCAATGACAGAGTCTGGTATTATTGCAGAATCTGCTTACTACGAGTCTTTACATGAAACGCCATTAATAGCAAATACAATCGCACGTAAAAAGTTATTTGAAATGAACCGTGTTATTTCTGATACTGCTGAGTATGGTTGTTACTTATTTGATCATGCTTGTAAGCCTTTATTAGCTGATTTTATGAAAAACATTGATACAGATGTTATCGGTAAAAAATTCGGTGAAGGTAATGGTGTAGATAACGCTAAGTTAATTAGTGTAAACAAAGCATTAAGAGAGCATCCAGTTGAAATTGTTGGAGCTAGATTAAGAGCTTCAATGACAGCAATGAAACCAATAGTATAAATATTTAGACTATAATTTTTTTTAAACCTGTCAAGTTTTTTTAAACCTGACAGGTTTTTTATTTTTACACGATGAGTTATTTCCCAAACATTGATGATATACGTAAAGCTGCTATAACTATTAGAGAGGTAGCGGCAGTTATGCCACTTTTTGAAAGCATTAGATATTCAAAACAATTTAATGCGAATATTCTTCTAAAAAGAGAGGATCTGCATAGAGTTCGTTCGTATAAAATTAGAGGCGCTTACAATAAAATAAGCTCTTTAACAGATGTAGAAAGGAAAAGGGGAGTAGTTTGTGCTAGTGCAGGTAACCATGCTCAAGGTGTTGCATTTGCATGTAATCACTTGAGTATAAAAGGTACTATTTACATGCCATCTGTAACTCCAAAACAAAAAGTAGAACAAACACAATTGTTTGGTGGAGAATGGGTAACCATAGTTTTAGTAGGCGATACTTTTGACGACTCTTCTAAAGCTGCAATAAAAAACTGTACAGAGAATAATAAAGTATTTGTTCATCCTTTTGATGATCCAAAAACCATTGAAGGGCAAGGTACTGTTGGTTTAGAAATATTAGAGCAAACAATAACACCTATAGATTATGTATTTGTAGCTATTGGTGGTGGTGGTTTAGCTTCAGGCTTATGCGCTGTTTTTAAGTCACTTTCTCCCGATACAAAAATAATAGGAGTAGAGCCATTAGGTGCACCTTCTATGAAAAACTCTATAGCAGAAGGGAAAAATATAGAGCTTGAACAAATAGATAAATTTGTAGATGGCGCTGCAGTTCAAAAAGTAGGTGATTTAACCTTTAAAATTTGCCAAGAGTATTTAAGTGATGTCATAACTGTTCCGGAAGGGAAAGTTTGCCAAACGATATTAGATTTATATAATAGAGATGCAATTGTAGTAGAGCCAGCAGGAGCTTTAACACTTGCTGCTTTAGATCAATATGCAGACAAAATTAAAGGTAAAAATGTTGTGTGTATTGTAAGTGGTAGCAATAATGATATTACAAGAACAGCCGAAATAAAAGAAAGAGCATTGCTTTATGGTAATTTAAAACATTATTTCATTGTTCGTTTCCCGCAACGTCCAGGAGCTTTAAAAGAGTTTGTAGTTGATATTTTGGGTCCTAATGATGATATCACACATTTTGAATATTCAAAAAAATCAAGTAAAGAAAATGCACCAGCAGTAGTAGGTATTGAGTTGAAAAATGCAGAGGATTTAAAACCTTTAATGGAGCGTATGAAAGCTAATAACTTCTTTGGAGATTATATAAATGATAAGCCTGATTTGTTTCAATATTTAGTATAATATAGCGCATGAGGTATATTCTTTAAAATCAAATTTACAACAGAGGCATAACGAAAACGTTTGATTTTGATAGAATTTGAGTTTTATGTTAATATTACCCTATTCTTTATAATTAGAGAATAGTTTTATAGGTGTATTATATTCAATATATGTAACTTTAACTTCAAGTTAATTTATATTATGAGTAAAATAAACACCTCAATTCCCGAAGAGTTTCAGATTAAAGAAACTATAGATCAAAGAAAATACCTTGTAAATGGAGAGCTCAAAAAATGGAGTGGTAATACCACAGAAGTTTTTTCTACAATATCATCTACAGAAGAATACAAACCAACGTTATTAGGTAGCATCCCAGACATGGGCGAAACTGAAGCCTTGGATGCTTTAGATGCCGCTCACAAAGCATTTGGAAGAGGACAAGGAGTTTGGCCTACAATGCACGTTAAAGATCGGATACAGTGCATGGAGTCTTTTGTAAAAAAGATGGAAACCAAGCGTGAAGAGATTGTAAAATTATTGATGTGGGAAATAGGTAAATCTTTACCAGACTCTCAAAAAGAATTTGATAGAACTGTAGAATATATTTATGATACTATTGAAGATTATAAGCAGCTAGATCGTAACGGAGCAAAATTTCAAAAGCACGATGGTGTTTATGCACATATAAAAAGAGGGCCATTAGGTGTTGTTCTTTGTTTAGGCCCATATAACTACCCGTTAAATGAAACTTTTGCATTGTTGATACCTGCAATTATAATGGGTAATACAACAATATTTAAACCAGCAAAGCATGGTGTTTTATTAATAACACCTTTATTAGAAGCTTTTCAGTCTTGTTTTCCAAAGGGAGTAGTTAATATTATTTTTGGAAGAGGTAGAGCTGTTGCAGCGCCTATTATGCAAACAGGTAAGGTAGATGTTTTAGCATTAATAGGTAATAGTAAATCAGCAAATGCATTACAAAATCAACACCCTAAAAGTAACCGTTTACGTTTAGTATTAGGTTTAGAGGCTAAAAATCCTGCTATTATTTTGCCAGATGCAGATTTAGATTTAACGATAGACGAATGTATTGCAGGTACGCTATCATTTAATGGCCAACGTTGTACTGCTTTAAAAGTCGTATATGTTCATGAAGAAATTGTAGATGAGTTTAATAAACGCTTTGCAAAAAGAGTAGATGAATTAAAATTTGGAAACCCTTGGGATGATGGGGCAAAGCTTACACCATTACCTGAGCCTCAAAAACCAGCTTATATTCAAGGTTTAATTGATGATGCGAAGCTTAAAGGAGCTAAAATTTTAAACAAAAAAGGAGGAGAAACTTCAGAGAATTATATATGGCCAGCAGTATTATATCCTGTAACAAAAGATATGGCTGTGTATCAAGAAGAACAATTTGGACCAGTAATACCTGTTGTTTCTTTTAAAGATATTGAAGAGCCTTTAGATGATATGGCAGCATCTAATTACGGACAACAAGTAAGTTTGTTTGGTAAAGATGTATATACTTTGGCTCCGTTGATTGATACTTTGGTAAATTTAGTTTGCCGTGTGAATTTGAATAGTTCTTGTCAACGTGGGCCAGATGTGTATCCATTTACAGGAAGAAAAGATTCTGCTCAAGCAACATTAAGTGTGCATGATGCATTACGTTCTTTTTCTATTAGAACATTTGTAGCTTTTAAAGACAATGAATTGAATACAGAAATAATTGAACAACTATTAGATGCTAAGCTTTCTAATTTTGTGAGTACAGATTACATATTGTAAAAACTATTTTGTTTTGCTGTCTTTAATTATTTTAGATAGTGTAGTGTACAATTCAAGAGGAACAAATGGCTTATATAAAAGACCGTTCATTCCAGATTCATTTAATTCGTCGTCTACACTAATACCAATTGAAGCAGATAAAGCATAAATAGGAATATTGTGATTGCTAGAAGATGTATTCTTTCTAATTGCTCTTGTGGCCTCATAGCCATTTAAAATTGGCATATTAAGATCCATTAAAATAAGGTTATAGGTATTAGCCTCTGCTAATTCTATAGCCTTTTCTCCATTACTAGCAATATCAAAATCTACTTCCCAATCTTTAAAATATTTTTTGATAATAAAAATATTAATTTCATTATCCTCAGCAATAAGTATCCTGGTTCCTTTTAGGTTACCAGAGGTCTCATCAGTATTCGAAATTATTTTTTTATCAATCATTAGAATATATTTTCTCAGTAAGAAAAGTATTACATTTTGTTATAACGGTGTTTTTTTAGATTTAGTATTATACTATTCAAAAATAAAATGAATAAGTATTTATTAATTGTTTCTGAAGCATATATTAAATGTTAGAATTAAACAGATATTAGATAAATATGCATAGCATATAAACAAATTAAGCTTCTTATTTTTGTGGATTAATTTAATGGATTGAAAAGGTTGTATTCAATAATTTAAATCAGAAAGGTTATGAAAGAGAATATATCAAACAAAAAAGCATTAATAGCTTTAGCAGTAGGTGGTTTTGGTATTGGAATGACAGAGTTTGTTATTATGGGTATTTTACCAGATGTAGCAGGTTCGTTAAATATTACCATACCGGAAGCAGGTCATTTTATAGCTGCGTATGCATTAGGCGTAGTAGTAGGAGCTCCATTATTAACTAGTATAGGTGGTAAATGGCCGGCTCATAAAGTTTTATTAGCTTTAATGGTATGGTTTACTATTTTTAATACACTTTCCGCTTTTTCAGAAAATTATACAAGTCTATTAGTTTTTAGGTTTTTATCTGGTTTACCACACGGAGCATTTTTTGGCATAGGAGCTGTAGTTGCAGGTAAATTAGCAACGCCAGGTAAATCAGCCCATGCTATTGCTACTATGTTTGCGGGTCTTACTATAGCTAATGTTATCGGAGTTCCTTTAGGTACCTATTTAGGACATCATTTCAGCTGGAATATTTCGTTTTTATTAGTTGGGGTAGTTGGCGTATTAGCAATGTTAAGTGTTTATTTTTGGATGCCTAGTTTTCCAAAATCCTCAAACGGGAGTATGGCTAAAGATTTTAAAA
Organism: Cellulophaga sp. HaHaR_3_176; assembly: GCF_019021925.1. NCBI lineage: Bacteria > Pseudomonadati > Bacteroidota > Flavobacteriia > Flavobacteriales > Flavobacteriaceae > Cellulophaga > Cellulophaga sp. HaHaR_3_176. The sequence goes on along the minus strand of NZ_CP058990.1, from coordinate 2,086,534 downwards.
TATTTAAGAAATTAGAACTTTGGGTTTTAATTTTATTGACAACAATAGGTACTGGAGGCTTTTTTGCTTGGTATAGCTACATAGCGCCATTATTAACAGATGTAACAGGGTATCCTGAAAGTATGGTCGGCTATGCTATGATTTTAGCAGGTTTAGGTATGGTTGTTGGTAATTTTCTAGGAGCAAAAATGGCAGAAAAATTAACACCTATGAAGGCTGTAGTTATAAGTTTATCAATGATGGTTTTAGCGCTACTGATAAATACAATCGTAGCAACAAGTCCGATCGGTATACTTATATTAACTTTCTTTATCGGAATGATTTCTTTTACAGTTGCTACACCAATTCAAATGGCGATTATAAATTCATCAAAAGGATCAGAAATGCTTGGCTCATCAATGAACCAAAGTGCATTTAATATGGGGAATGCTTCTGGTGCTTATTTGGCCGGTTTACCAATTGCAATGGGACACAGCATTACATCAGCTAGTTATGTTGGAGCGGCAATGGCAGCAGCAGGAATATTAATTGCAGTAGGTATTATTGTAAGTAGGCGAGTAACTGCTAAACAAGAAAAATTTAAACGATTATCGTATCGATAAAAATAATTAATAATAAAAAAAGCCAATTGTAAATTTACAATTGGCTTTTTTTATTATTAATAGGCTGATAATTAATCTTTTAAGCTCCCCATTCTGTATGGAAAATACCTTCTTTATCTATACGCTCATATGTGTGAGAACCAAAATGATCTCTTTGAGCTTGTATTAGGTTTAAAGGTAAGTTACTAGAAGTATAGGCATCAAAATACGTTAAAGAGTTTGATAAGCCTGGTACTGGAATTCCACTCTTAGCAGCATAAGCTACCAATGTTCTAGCCGATGGAACAGCCTTTTGTACTTTAGGGACAAAAGAAGGTGCTAGTAGTAAGTTTTTTAGCTTGTTATCAGTAACATAAGCACTAGAAATATCTTCTAATAAGCCGGCTCTAATAATACAACCTGCACGCCATATTTTAGCAATAACAGATAAGTCTAATTCATATTTATATTCATTAGATGCATCTGCTAATTGGTGAAGCCCTTGTGCATATGTATTTATAAAAGCAAAATATAAAGCTTCTTCAGCCATACTGATTAATTCTTCTTTATCAATTTTAGCAGGCTCAGGTCTGTCATATAATTTATCAGCAATAACACGTTCATCTTTTAATGCAGAAATTTCACGCATACTTACTGCAATATCAATTGAAGGAACAGGTATTCCTAAATCCATTGCATTCTGAGAAGTCCATTTTCCAGTTCCCTTTTGTTTTGCTTTATCTAAAATTTTATCTACTAAACGACCATTACCTAAATCATCATCTTGTTTAAAAATTTCAGCAGTAATCTCAACTAAAAAAGATTGTAACCTGCCTTTATTCCAAGTGTCAAAAACAGTATGCAGCTCATCATTAGTAAGTGCACATGATTTTTTTAGAAGGTCATATATTTCTGAAGTTAATTGCATTAAGCCATACTCAATACCATTATGAACCATTTTCACATAGTTACCAGCCGATTTAGGGCCTAAATAAGCTACACAAGGCTCTCCATTAAATTTAGCAGAAACAGCTTCGAAAATAGGTTTTACGTGAGCATAGGCTTTTTTATTACCTCCAGGCATAATGCTAGGTCCTTTTCTAGCTCCTTTTGCACCACCAGAAACTCCTGAACCAAAAAAGTGAATACCTTTTTCTTGTAAATAAGTTTCTCTACGGTCAGTATCTGTAAAGAAAGAGTTTCCTCCATCAATAATTATATCATCTTTATCTAAAAAAGGAAGAAGATTTTCAATAACAGCATCTACTATTTTACCAGCAGGTACTAATAACATAACTTTACGAGGCTGTGCTAAAGCACTAATAAAAGTTTCTATATCACTGGTCGCATTAACTTTTTCTAAATTACCGCCTTCAACTTTTAATGCGTCAACTTTTTCTTGATCTAAATCATAACCAAAAGCCTTAAAATCATTATCAGCAACATTTAAAATAAAATTGCGTCCCATAACGCCAAGTCCTACTAGTCCAAAATCATAATCTTTATGCTCCATATGTTTGTTTTATTACCTAACAATAGGTGTAAATATTGTGTTAAGTGTACGGTTGAACTATTTTTTCATGTAAAATAGTGTTAATTTAGCCGTAATTTGATATCAAAATTAATTTAAAATATCCAATTTAAAAGGTTTGTCGTAATAAACTAACCAATGTTGATTAAAAAATTGGATATACAACAAATTTACCTAAATAAGCTAAGCTTTATGAATAAGACTGAGAACCAAATGCTGATCATTTTTGGAGCTTCGGGCGATTTAACCGCAAGAAAGTTAATTCCCGCAATCTATGATTTATATAAAGGAAAACATCTTCCTGAAAATTTTATAGTTTTAGGTGCAAGTAGAAGTAATATTACTGATAAAGAGTTTAGAAATAAAGTAGTTCATGAAAGTGCTTTTTTAGCAGATGATGTTTCTAAAGAAGAAAACAATTATATCAATGAGTTTTCAGACAAATTATTTTATGAAGATTTAGGAGACGATTACGATACTGATTATGATCGTTTAAGTAAGCGTATTTCTGATTTAAACTCTAAATACAATACAAACAATAACTATATCTTTTATTTATCTACCCCACCAAGTTTGTATGAGGCTATCGCAAAAAACCTTTGCGATGCAGGCCTAACTGATGAGAGTGACGGTTGGAAACGTATAATTGTTGAAAAACCTTTTGGTTATAGTTTAGAAACTGCAAAAGACTTAAATACAGGTTTACAGAAATATTTTAAAGAAAAGCAGATATACCGAATAGATCATTATTTAGGTAAAGAAACTGTTCAGAATTTATTAGTTACCCGTTTTGCTAATTCTATTTTTGAGCCTTTATGGAACAGAAACTACATTCACCATATTGAAATTACAAATGCAGAAACTGTAGGTGTAGAAAAACGTGGTGGTTATTATGATAAGTCAGGAGCATTGAGAGATATGTTTCAGAGTCATTTATTACAAATAGTTTCTTTAATTGTAATGGAGCCACCAATAAACTCTACCGCAGAAGAAATAAGAAATGAAAAGGTAAAAGCCTTAAAATCGCTTAGGATAATGCGTGACGAAGAGTCGCTATATACAAATACTGTAAAAGGGCAGTATGTAGCTTCCAAAATTGATGGTAAAGAGGTAAAAGGATACAGAGAAGAAGATGGTGTAAATGCAGACTCTAGAACAGAAACCTTTGCAGCAATTAAGTTTTTTGTAGACAACTGGCGTTGGAAAGATATTCCTTTTTATGTACGTACAGCTAAGTGTATGCCAACAAAGGTTACAGAGGTTGTTATACACTTTAAAACTCCACACCATCAAGTATATAAAGATCAAGATATTGCCAATATGGATAATAAATTGATTATTCGTATTCAACCAGATGAAGGAATTTTAGTGAAATTTGGTGTAAAAGTACCAGGACAAGGGTTTAAAGTAGAACGTGCTAATTTAGATTTTCAATATTCTAGTTTAGTTGATTCTAATATAATGGATGCTTACGAGCGATTATTATTAGATGCTATGCAAGGCGATGCAACTTTATATGCAAGAGCAGATGAGGTTGAGGCTGCTTGGGCATTTGTAGATCCTATTTTAGATTATTGGGCAGATAAAAATGTAAAGACTTACGGATACTCAGCAGGTACATGGGGTCCTGAAAATGCAGATCAATTGTTAGAAGGCGACCATGGCTTTAGAAACCCTGGGCCACGCTTAACTGATGAATCTGGTTTCTGTGAAATTAATTAAAAGCATACAATGCAAGTTAGAATATACAATACAAAGCAAATAGTAGCAGAAAAATTTTCTGTGTTTTTTAAAGAGACAGCTTCAAATGGAAAAACGTTTAATGTAGCGCTATCGGGAGGTAGTACACCTAAAATAGTTTTTGATTATTTAGCAGATATTTTTTCGGAAGAAATAGACTGGTCTAATATACATTTTTATTGGGGAGATGAACGTTGTGTAGCGCCTACAGATGATGAGAGTAATTATAAAATGACAGTAGAACATTTATTGTCTAAAATAACGATTCCTCAAGAAAACATACACAGAATACTAGGAGAGAGTGACCCTAAAAATGAAGCAATTAGATATAGCGATGTTTTAGAAAAGAATTTACCTAGTGAGAATAATATACCTAAATTTGATTTAGTAATTTTAGGTATGGGTGATGATGGACATACAGCTTCTGTTTTTCCACACGAAATACATTTGTGGGACTCTAAAGAAAATTGTGAAGTAGCAATACACCCAGAATCTGGACAGCGCAGAGTTTCGATAACTGGTAAAATTATAAATAATGCTGAGGTTGTTGCTTTTTTAGTTACAGGGGCAAGCAAAGCAGAAAAAGTAAGAGAGATAGTAAAAGAGGTAGATAATTATAAAGATTACCCTGCAACGTTGGTAAAGCCTACAGCAGGAAAATTGATATGGTTTTTAGATGCTGATGCAGCTAAAGATATTAGTTAGTATTAACTTATTTAAAAACAAAGCCTCCCTTTTTTTCAAAAGGGAGGCTTTGTTTTTTAGGCTATTTATTTGCATGTAGTTAATTATTCGAAAAGGTCTTCTTTGTTTAAGTTATTTATTGTTGACTTTCGAATAGATAAATAATAAACTAGGTGAATAATTAAAAATATAGACCATAGTAAAGCAGTCGTATAAATAACTTTAATGTTTTCATATTTTGATTGAAATGCCAATGAAAACCATAATATAGACACTACATTATGTGCTAAAAATGTAGCTAAATGAAACCTAAATCCAATATCATAAATAGGTAGGTGTTCATATTCTTTTTTTCCAAAATAACTGCCATTGAGCCACATTAAAATACCATAAAGTACAGCACTTAAAATAATTACTATTGTTATTTGGTTAGTTATAGCAGTACTTAATCCAATTCTGAAAATTATCGTAAGTAGTACTGCAGCTAAAGTGAATTTTGATAAATTCGGTGTTATTAATTTTTTCATCACTATTTATTTTTTCAAAAGATTATTTATTTCAGTAGAGAAAAACAATTTGATATTTCTATCAATAAATTTTTCAAGTAATTCATTTCCCATTTTAGTTAAAAAGTAATATTTTCTATCAGGCCCTTTATTTCCTTTTTTATTTTCAAAAGAGACCACATCAATATGTTGGTATTTTCGTAAGTTTCTATACAAACTTTGTTCTTCACAGTTGATGGTGTTCTTCGATTTAGTTTCTATAAATTCCTTTATTTCATCAACATATTTTTGTCCATCTTTTAATGCAAGAAATATCCATAATGTTAATTGACCCTTTTTGTAGGTTTCTTCCCAAGAAGATAGTAAATCAGGTAATATATTTTTACTCATAATCAAATAGTATTATTCAACTTGTATAATACAAATATACAAATATTTTTGAGTTTTTATATTTTATTAATTTTTTTAGATTTCAGGTAAATTATGATTAATGATTTTGCAAGAAATATATGGTGGTAAAAACCTAAAAGATCAAGTTAATTTTCAGATTTAAAATATTCAATTGGGTTTAAATAAAACATTTTTTTCCAACCTTGTCTGTCCGAATCAATTCTCCATACATAAGGAATAATTGTTAAAATAGAATAATGTAAATGTGGCGATTTACCGGCAGCATTACCACTGGTACCAACTGTGCCTATTGTTGAGTTTTTACTAACAAAAGAAAACGAAGATGTTTTCAATTCATTTAAATGTGCATAATAATGTAATCGCCATTTTGGGCCAAGTACTAAAATAAATTTCCCTCCCATACTTATTTCTCCAGAATATAAAACAAGACCGGAAGTTGAGGCGTTAATTTCATTTCCTTTTTTAGCAAAAATATCAACTCCTTTATGTGTGACAGATTTTCCCCAAGGGGAAAACCAAAAAGTTTTAGCATTATAGTCAGATTTTGTAGCACCCTTAACAGGCATTTGTAAATTCTGGGGAATCAAAAATCCTACTATTAGAAATATTAAAATACAGATTAAAATTTTGTTTCTTTTTTTCAATACAGTTTTAATTTTCAATATACTATGTTTTGCTAATTATCAGAATTAAAAGTGCTAAAACACATATTAATCGTGCTATTTTTAGTACTAATTTTTATTCTCTTCCTGTTTTTATGTTGGGTTTACTTTCTTTGTTTTAAAGTTTTGTTTCTGAGCTTTACGATACCTTTTTTTAGTCGAGAACTTCTGGAGATAATAACCGAAAAACCCATGGCTGATAGTAGAGCAATAAAAGCTAAGGCTCCCAGTGCACCTCCATAACCTTCAAAAAAATCACCTTTATTCAAATATATAATACTAAACAAACTAGCGGCTATAGTCAAACGGATGTAGTTTCCTTTTGCTTGTGGAGATATCATGCCGATAAATGAGGCACCTATAAATACAATCGGAATATTTTTTGTTAAGTATGCACTACATAGTTCAGGCAAATAATAAAAAAATAGTCCTACAATTAGTGAAAGAGCAGCAGATGACCTTACCGGACCTTGTTTTAACCGTTCGCTGGTAAAAAAAGTGAGGTAAGCCCCCAGAATAGCAGTTATGAATATGATTACATAATTCATAAGGCCAATCCGTAAAGCAATGAAACAATAATTACACCAACGAAAGCTACGGTACCTAGTTTACCGCCTACACCTAAAAATAAATTTTTAGAGAGCATAAGAAGCACACCTGCTAATAGACCAGCAGCAGCCACAAAACCAATGGAGGGTACAATTTCTGAGCTAGACATACCAACAAAAACACCACAGTAAATGGCAGCTGGCAATTTTTCTAAATAGCGAGATTCTTTATTTATTTCTGGTATTAATGATGCTAAAGTGCCAGTAATGCCAGCAGACAAAACACTACCTAAGCCTGCAGAAATATTTAATAAATAACAAATGATAGCACCTATGGGTACCCAAATAATGACTCCTATTTTTTCATATTCGTAATTTTTATGATGTAAGTTTATATAGCGATATCCAAAAAAAAGGGTTATCACTAAAAGGAGTATAGATAGTATAGCAACAAAATTATCGTTTTCGTATTTATCTTTTATAATAGTGGTTAAAAATACTATTTGAATCAATACTACAGTCAATACCATAAAAACCCTTATGGCTTTATGTTTCCTCATAGAAAAGTTATGTTTACAGGTTGTGCCGTATCTGTTTTGATAGGAATCCTAATTTAAAACTACAGTTGTTTCTACGCTGTATTTATAATACAAAATTAGTAATTACTACCCGATTAATAAACTTAAAGTGGGTTTTCTTACTAATAAAAACTAACGTAGTTATAATGGAATCTTAGAGAGCTTTCCTTTTTTTAAGGATGAAATATTACTGGCAAACATGCGTCTTAAATCTGTGTATTTATCACAAATTAAAATTTACTTTAGATTTGATTTTTTTTAAATTAAAATATCATATCAAACAGATTTGACAACCTTTATAAACAAACAAAACCTTTTCATTTTTGGGGCGCCTTAAGTTATTTTCAAGCAATATTTAATTCTGAAAAAAATATAAAGAAATGTTAAAATTATTTTAAAAAATCGATTGAGTTAATAAGCATTTAATGAATTCTATATTTTCATAAAAATTTTAATTATGAAGAAAACTACTCCCTTATTAATTATCACTATTGCAGCGGTATTATTTGCCTGTAAATCTAAAGAAAAAAATAAAATAGAAGTGTCTGAAGAAGTGAAAGCTATGATTTCTCAACAACCAGCAGATACGGTTCAAACTGCGATTGGTGAGCTAATTTTACCAAAACCATATGCTACAGAATCAGTAAAAAAAGAAAATAAACTTGTGGACTGGCCTGCTGGGAAAATGCCAACGGCTCCAGATGGATTTAAAGTCACCAAATTTGCGGACGGATTCCAAAATCCGCGTTGGACGTATATTGGTCCTAATGGCGATATTTTTGTATGTGAGGCTAATACTAAAAATAGTGCGGGTCGAATCACTTTATTGAGAGATGAAAATAACGACAGTACAATTGAGATGCGGGAAACTTTTCTTGAAGAATTAAAACAACCTTTGGGGATGTTAATTATTAAGAATAATTTTTATGTGGCTAATACAGATGGCCTCTATAAATATCCTTATAAAACAGGACAAACTAAATTAGATCCTTCTAAAGGTGAAAAAATTGTAAATCTTCCTGCTGGAGGGTACAATAATCACTGGACACGAAATATCATAACCAATAAAAATGAAGATAAAATTTATATTTCTGTGGGTTCAGCAAGTAACGTTGCCGAATATGGTATGGAAGAAGAAGTTCGTCGTGCTAATATTTTAGAGGTTGATATAGATGGAGGAAATGAAAAAATATATGCTAGTGGGCTCCGAAATCCGGTAGGGATGGACTGGAACCCTGCAAATGGTGATCTTTGGACAGCCGTAAACGAACGTGATAAAATAGGCGATAATTTGGTGCCAGATTATGTAACTAGTGTAAAACAAGGAGGTTTTTATGGATGGCCTTATGCTTATTATGGAGCTATACCTGATCCAAGATTAAAAGGAGAAGCTCCAGACTTAGTAGCGAAAACTATTGTACCAGATGTATCTGTAGGGTCACATACCGCTTCTTTAGGTTTGACGTTTTATGATGAAGGAAATTTTCCAGAAAAATATATGAATGGCGTATTCGTAGGGCAACATGGCTCTTGGAATCGCTCAGTACTTTCTGGGTATCGTGTTGTTTTTATTCCATTTGAAAACGGAAAACCAATTTCAGAACCAGAAGATTTTCTTACTGGATTTATTGCAGAAAATAGTGATACTGAAGTATACGGAAGACCTGTTTGTGTAACGGTTATGCCTACAGGAGATTTATTGGTAAATGATGATTCAGGTAACACAATTTGGAAAGTAAGTTATACCAATTAATTCCTAAAAACCAACATTAGAACAGTATGAAATATTTGTCAGTACATTTAATGGTGGGGGTTGTTTTTATAATCGCCACTATAAATAAAGCATATGCTCAAAATATTAGTGGTCGGGTCACTAACGAAACAAATAATCCAATTTCAGATGTCGTTATTTTCTGGAATAGTAAAATAATTTCTAAAACAGATGCAAAAGGTATTTTTACCGTAGCAGAAACGTTTAAGTTACCCCTTAAAATTAAATTTCAACATCCTGATTATTATAATAAAGAATTTGTATTATCAAAAAATAACAACGTATTTAAACTGTCTGCTTTGAAAAATACACAAGCTCTTGAGGAAGTGATTATTTCATCAACTTATCAAAAGCAAAGTAAGGTCATTATTCCAACGTCGAAAACTACAGCAATTAAATTTGATGAATACAGTCCTGTTGATTTAGTTTCAGCGATTAATGAAACTCCAGGGGTTTATATACAGAGTGGAGCATTGAATACGAACAGGATCGTAATACGTGGTGTAGGATCTCGGACGTTGTATGGAACAAATAAAATTAGAGCTTATTTTAATGGTATTCCTATCACAAATGGTACTGGGTCTACAGATATTGATGCTTTTAACTCAGAAGATATTTCGGATATAGAAATAGTTAAAGGCCCCAAAGCTACTCAATACGGAACTAATTTAGGGGGAACATTATTACTGAATTCAAAACAAGCTTCAGCAGGTGAAACATATATTAAAAACAGTAGTACTGTAGGGAGTTTCGGATTTATAAAAAATAGTATTTCTGTTGCTACAGCGACTGATAAATCGACTCTCAATTTAAATTATGACCATATGGAGTTTGATGGTTTTCGAGATAATAGTAGGTATGATAGAAGTACCCTATTATTAAATTCTAACTACACCTTTAATGAAAAAAATGAAATAGGTGTGTTATTTAATTATACAGATAATAATGCTCAAATACCGAGTTCTATTAGTAAATCAGCTTTTGAAGAAGATCCTACACAAGCAGCATATACCTGGGGTGCTGCTCAAGGTTATGAAGATAATAAGCAAGTGCTAGCAGGAATACATTATACACATCTATTTTCTGAAAACTTCAGTAATACAACGGCTGTGTTTTACAACTATTTAGATCATTATGAGCCACGACCATTTAATATTTTAGATGAATTTACTAATGGTTACGGGATGCGAACACTTTTTGCAAAAGATTTTAATTTTTTAGAAGCAAAAGCAAATTTAAGTTTCGGAGGTGAATTTTATAGGGATCAATACAATTGGAAAACTAAAGAGAATTTGTATGAGAATAATAATGGGAATGGTAGTTTAGAAGGTTCACTGCTTAGTGACAATATCGAGAATCGAAATAATTTAAATGTTTTTGCGACAATAACACTTCCTTTTACTGAAAAACTAAAGGCACAGTTGGGTGTAAATATCAATAAGACTAATTATGATTTTATTGATGTATTCAATACAGGAGAGAATAATAAAGATGCTAATCGTAATTTTGATCCTATTTTTGCTCCCAATCTAAATATATTATACCAATTAACTCCAAATACAAACGCTTATATAAATGTAAGTCGCGGATTTAATTATCCATCTATTGAAGAAACATTAACGCCAGAAGGTGTTATTAACCCTGAATTGGGACCTGAAACAGGCTTTAATTATGAAATAGGTACCGAGGTATATGTATTTGATCGTGCATTACATCTACAATTATCGGCTTATTTGCTAGATATAAATAATTTATTAGTAGCAGAGCGCGTAGGTGATGATCAATATGTAGGTAGAAATGCAGGGAAAACAGAACATAAAGGTATTGAACTTTCCCTTTCATATACGCATACATTTATAAATGGATTTAAGATTGCCCCATATATAAATGCTGAAATTACACAGAATAGGTTTATTGATTTTGTAGATAGAATTAATGATTATTCGGGTAATGACCTTACAGGAGTACCCAATAACAAAGTAAATGGAGGAATATCTTTTGGACTTAAAAATTTTAGTCTGAACACTAATATATTACATATTGGAGACATGCCTCTTAACGATGCAAATACATTGTACTCTGATGCGTACACTATTTTTAATACGAAGTTATCTTATAAAAATAATATTACCAATCATCTTACAATTGGAGTTAATGTAGGTGTAAACAACTTTACAAATGAAACTTATGCATCATCAATACTTATAAATGCAGTAGGATTTGGATCAGCTGAACCCCGTTATTATTATCCTGGTATACCAAGAAATTGGTTTAGTGGTTTGAAAATTGAATATACACTTTGAATAAATAATTAAAATTCAATTAAAATTGAAAAAATGTAGGGTAGAAAGGCCGCTTACTTTTCTTTAAAAAAAGTAGCGTAATTGCATTTAAAATTATGACCGTCTTTCAAGGCGGTCATAATTTTCAAAGTATAAATTATTGGCATGTGCAACGGTAACTATTGTTGTACAACGTTTTTTATGTTAAAGATGTACTCAATTATTCAATAGTAATATTAAAGCGAAGAGTCTTCAATATTAATCTTTTGGTCTTTCTTATGTCAGGATTTTTTTTAGGGTGCCAAATCATACATTGGCTTCTGAATGCTTTTTTAATTTCTTCGGCAGTTACCGGAGGTACAATTTTTTGAATGTCGTAGTAATCTTTGAACATAATTTAAAGTGTTTTGTCCAAATAAGCACTTGCCAAAGCAATTAATTATACACGGTGTTCTATGCCGCTTTTATTTCTTTTTTAAATATAATGTATGAATACACTATTGGTATTATTGTAATTATTCCAGTAATTATTAAAAATACGGAAACATTCGGTTCTTTATCTAAAATCAAACTTGTAAGCACAATAATAATCCCACCTACAAACCATAATTTCCCGCCTAATTTATGAGTTTTTTTCCAAACTGATTCATTTTCCAGAGTCCAAGGCGTTCTAATTCCGATAAAATAATTTGCTTTTATTGTTTTAAAATAATTACCAAGTATAATGTATAAAACTCCAATTAATAATATAATATAATTCGGATTGACGAAAGATTGATTTTTAGCTGAATAAATTATAAATAAGGCTAGTATTGACATAAAAGTAGTTAATAAAACCTTTATGGTTTGAAGTTTATTTCCCATTTTATTCAGTTTATTTTTTGGGTCAATTTTCGGAACGACTAGAAAGATAATATAAACAAGTAGAGGTAATAAAATCGGGATTATTATTAATTCCATTTTTTCTCCATATCTATCTATTTCTCCTTTAATATTCCAATGCATAGGAACTTTTTCGGGCAATTGATTCCAGATGTATGTAAAATAGATAAAGGGTAATAATACGATTGTAATTAGTGGTAATTCTTTTTTTAGGTTCATAATTTATTTTTTTAATGTTATTATCCAGTTTATTAAATCTTCTAATATGCTAGTGTTTAATGAATATTCTACAAATTGTCCTTTTTTCTCGCTTGTTATTAAATCTGCTCTTTTTAAAATGTCAAGATGATGCGAAATACTTGGCTTGGATATATTGAATTGTTCTGCAATCTCTCCTGCATTCATATCTTTCTCTTTTAATAATTCGACAATTTGTCTACGAGTTTCATCATTAAGAGCTTTAAATAGTGAATTCATTTGTTTAGTTATTTAGGTAAATATCTAAATATTATTTCAAATGTCCAAATGTTTTTCGTTTTTCAAATGGAATAGAACGTCTAGGTATAAGAAACGTAGGGCAGGTGGTAAGCGATTCGTTTCGGTTTATTACTTAGCTAAATATAAATATTTTGCTTTTGAGTAGTTTGCATTTCTATATGCCTCGTCTTGTATGTTTGGTTTTTAGATATGATATTTATAATAGTGAATTAGCTTGAGAGAGAAGAGAATTTTTATTTTTTTTCTACATTTTTTTTGATTACTTTTTTTGATTCAGTAATTAGATTTAATCTTGTTCAAAAATAATATTTCGTTCCGTATTTTTCTTATACAAGGTCTTAGGTACAATGTCAATTTTCGTGGTAGAACAATAGTTTTTACTATTTGGGTTTAACATATATTCAAGTTGATGCTCGATCATTTTTTCAAAAGGAATAAGGAAATCTTTCGTTTCGCATTGTTCTAAGTCACCTTGCTTAAGTAAATTTAATACAGTATAGACTGACTCAATAGTACTAAGGCAAAGGGATTCAGGCTGCTGTTTTATAATAAATTTTGATTTTATTTTATTATCAAAACTGACTCTTTTTAGTTGTTGCAAGTTTTTACTTAGTTTAAGCATTTTACGTGCGCAAGGCCATGTGCCATCGATAAGGAAGATGGTTGGGCTATTACCCATAAAAGAATTTATTTCTGAACTCTTTCTTACTGATAGGTTGAAATTATCTTTTCCTGGATAAAGTAAGAAAGAAGAACTATTTTCTTTAGCCAGTATTTCATTTACGCGATTGTTATTGGTAAAATCGACACCAATTATAATTTCTGAATTTTCAAGTTGTAGATTAGTTATATGCCCCGTTCCGTTTTTTTCTTTCTTGTACTCCTTAGGGTGCATAAGAATAATAAAACGAGTTTTAGTTTGTAGAGTACTAATGTGCTTACAAATACATGTGCTTGTAGGCCTCATACATTTGTAACATTTCATTCTCGGGTTTTTTATTTTTACTTGCAATGTGAATATTTTTTTGTTTCTCTAATAGCTATAACATTATCTATAATGATTGTAGGATAAGTGGTTAGTACGTTACGTTTATTACTTAATTAAAGCTTTTTGTTTAGTTTTATTTTTTCTTTTTCAAAGCTATATCCAAAAGATTTAGCGGTGTTTGCAAATACGCACAAGCTTCCGATTTAGTATAAACTAGCTATGTTTTTTACCACAGTTCTTTGTTACCTGTAGGTTTTTTATTTTTAATTGTAATAGCACAGGAAATTATCCATATAATAAATACTATTTCTACCATTCGTTGATATAGTCCGATGTATACAGAATTCGAGTTATAGATCAATAAATAGACAAATAAAATGCTTATTGCTCCATATGCGATTGATTGTACAGAGAACTTATTGTTATTTGAAAACTTTCTTAACCCTACACCAATTAGAATCATACATATAGGAACGAATATATATGTTAATAAACCCATTAGATTATGAATTAATTGAGAAGTACTAGGGTCAACCAACTGTCTATTACATCCACTATCACAAGGGAAGATTCCAACAATTACTGTGGCTAATCCATAAAATATTCCGATACCATAAAATCCGATTTTGATTAGTTTGGAAGGTTGAAAATATGTTACCCCAATAAAGCAAAATAAGGTGAGAAGAATTCCACTTGGGATAAATCCAAAGGTTCTTAAAATCACTCCGTATTCAGTATCAATTGCATAGGTTTCACTTATATATTGACTCAATATGCTATAGTTTTCAATTAGAAAACCACCTACAATAGAAGAAACAATAAAGAAACTCACTCCTAATATTCCGATTAAAAAAGTAAATTTATTTTTATCCATTATTTTGATTAATTCTCATTTTATTTACTTGCAGGTAGCGTCTCGTATAAGAAACGTAGGGCAGGTGATAAGCAATACGTTTCGGACTGGTACTAAGTCAAATATAAATATTTTGCTTTTATCTTTTGTTCTATAAATGCCAAATTTTATATTTAGTGGACTTTGTAAATATTCACAGACCTTTCGGTTTAGCACAAACGTCCTATGTTTTTTATACCTTGTTAGCAAATGTTTTATTTTTTTTCGGGGGGAAAACTATTATGTGAGAATCATAATCATAGTAATCAATAAATTTAGTTTTCAAGAATAAAGGTTGATTACCTTCTGTGTCATATTTTTTAGCAGGTGCTCCAAGCCAATTACATTCTTTCAAATAATCAAACCTAGTGATCCAAGTATGCCATCCTTGATTACTAAAACCCCAACCAAACTCATTAAGTTTTAAAAGACTATTAATTTTATCTTTATCATCATCAACATCGAAAATTTTTTCGATAGGAATATTTGGCTGTTTCCAAACATGATATTTTTTATCTTTTTTGTAATTCCTAATACAAATATCATATTCGTCAGAATATTTTGAAATAAAAAGATATGCTTTCCAATTATAGTGCTTTGTTAATATATACCCCAAACTCCAACCTGCATATTCACGATCAGACCAAATATCGATATGATGTTTTTTAATTATTTCAAATTCTTTTCCAAATCCAGATTCTAAACCCTTTACAGCAAAAATAGTGCAATGCATACTATCTAACCTTGTGTTATCTTTTTCTATAGAATATCTATCGAAAATAGTTATCGAGTCAGATAATTCCATGCTTAGTCCTACATAATCGTACCACTTGGTTCCATAATATTTACTTGAATTTAGTCGATAGCTATTAAAATATTCGTTTTCGATTTCGGCTATTCGGTTTATTGCATTTGGAGAATTGAAATTAACGTATTCATTTGTCAGTTTACTTGGTTGCGTATATGTTTTAACGCTATCTATAATTTTATTTTTTTTAGTTATAATTTCTTTATTTTTTTGCCTGCATGAATAATATGTAGATATGACTATTAATAAAAAATAAATTACTCTTCTCATAATATTTGCTAACGACTAGGCTAAACGTAGTGCGGTAGTAAGGAAACTTTTCGTTTCCGTCTGCGCACGAAGCTAAAGCTTATTGCTTAGTTTTATTTTTTTTGTCCAAAGCAAAATCCCAAAGATTTTGCGACTTCATAAAAATACGCAAACCATTCGATTAAGCCTGAAGCCCGTATTGTTTATAGGTTTTGTTATCTGCTGGCTTTTATAAGTCAAACGGGTATTTTTTTTCAAAACCAACGCTTAATTCGGATAGCTTTGATTTATAAATATTTTTCAATTCTGGAGTTAAAGCACTATTTAAACTAATCTCTTCGTACTCTTTATTAAGAAATGCAAATTGTAACCATTGATGAAAAGTTAGTTCTAAATCAACCAAATTCTTATTTGATATTTCCCCATTATTATGGTCATAAAACAAAATATTATTTTTTTTATCTAAAATCCAAGAGTCGCCTTGTCCATTCGCACCAAAGAACCAATAGTTTTTGATTTTTTTTGCGTCAAAATTTTCATTCCAATAATCTAAATCCGAGAACTCTTTGGACACATTAACAGATTTAACCGAGTCAAATAGAACACATTCAGCAGATATTTCCGTCGTTTTTATCTGAGTGACAAGGTTCTTATAATCAAGAGGAAACTCAAAAGTGTTTTTTTTAGGAAAATTTACAATTGAGTTATTAGTATTTACTAATTCACTTATTATAGTTTCTATGTTTATTATATTCAACATTTTTCAGCTTGCAGATAACGGTTTGTGTATGAAACGTAGCGTATAAAATAACACTAACTTTTCGGATTAACACAGAGCCGAATTTTTATGTTTTGTTTTTACTTTTTCTATTTTAAAAGCCAAATTTAAAAATTTGGCGGTCTTCGTAAATAGGCGCAAACCTATCGTTTTAGCGCTTAATAGCTATGTTTTATACACTTTGTTAGCTACAGTTTTTTTACTTCATCAAGTAATAACCCGCAATTTTTTGTTCTCAAATTTATGTTTGCAAGACAGTTCACAATACATTTTATATAATCTTCGCTAATTCCGTCAATTTCTTCCAAAGACTCTAAAATGGAAGTTCCTGCTGGTGGTTGCCCTGTGATAAGTGTAAACCAAATTGCTCCTAACGAATAAATATCAGACCTTTTGTCAATCAACTTTGGATTTTCAATTAATTCGGGAGCATTGTAGTATCCACTAATAGTTGCTTCTCCAGTTTTTGTCAATCTAGAATGCAATTCATTTTCAATAAAAATTCCCAATCCAAAATCGATTATTCTAAATTGATTTGGAGCAGAAGCCATAATATTACTAGGCTTTAAATCACGGTGAATAATTCCGACTTCCTCGTGCGCATAATGCATTCCTTCAATTATGCTTTTCATCGCTATTAGAGCCTTTTCGGGTGTTAATCTGCCGTGTTTATTTAAAATCTCATTTAGGTTCGAGCCTTCAAAGTATTCCATTCGAATAAATGGTCTTTGACCAATTAAACCAGCATCATAAACCTTAATAATTGATGGATGATTTAATTTAAAAAGCATTCTTGCTTCTTGAAAAAACCTTTCAAGTTCTTTTTCGCCACCTTCG
Source organism: Cellulophaga sp. HaHaR_3_176 (assembly GCF_019021925.1). Taxonomy (NCBI): domain Bacteria; kingdom Pseudomonadati; phylum Bacteroidota; class Flavobacteriia; order Flavobacteriales; family Flavobacteriaceae; genus Cellulophaga; species Cellulophaga sp. HaHaR_3_176. The sequence goes on along the minus strand of NZ_CP058990.1, from coordinate 2,069,308 downwards.
TGAAATGCCGGAGCAAATATTTTAACTGCAAAAGGAAGTTTTAATAGTTTATGTTCAAATAAATAAACTAATCCAAACCCACCTTGCCCGATAATTTTCTTTTCTTCATAGTTTTTCTTGAATTCAAGAGAACCTTCTCCCGTTTCATACTCAACCATTTCCAAAATTGGATTCAGAGCTTCCGCAATTATTACGCGTCTTTCCGCATATGAAGGAGCTGCGCCTTTGATATATCCCCAAAATTCATCTGCTGTCCTACATAGTTTTAGAAATCTTGGTATTATCTTTTCCACACCAGGAATTCCTAAAACCATTTTCCTTAAACGACTATATTCTTTTTGTTCAAAATCGCCACCCGTAGCTCGTGAAATTAAACCCATTTTGAATTGCTCAATCTGTAAGACAATATCGTCTTCTTCTGCAATGTTATTTAGGTCTTGGATTTTCATTTTTCTAAATTGTAGCTAACGTACGGATAACCGTACAATTACGGTTATTTGTGTTTTATCAGTATATAGTTAATTGGTTATAAACATAAGAAAAAATACTATATTTATTTAAAACCAGACATTATGTTTGTTTTTTTTGGAAATATGTAATTTACATAGTTACCATTTTTATATAATGTTATTTCTAATAATTAACCTTTCTTGCCCTATAACGTCATGTTCCATTGCCACTAGTTAATGTGCTTTTATCTAAAACATTTCCGCTTTTGTAGTAAAGTTTCCAATTTCCGTTTTATAAAATTATTACTGAGTAGTACAAGATGATAAAATAAAAAAGGTGATAATCACAAATGTTATTTTCTTCAATTTAGATTGTTCAATTTATCATAAATTGAATATTTATAAAAAAATACTAAAAGAACATATCGATTTGATGTTTACTTATTTAGTTTTCTTTTACAAATTGTAAAAACACTTTTTTATGCAATTCAAGGTTTAAGTTAGGAGAAAGCGATGCACGAATTATATAATCTTTATCACCCTCTTTAGTAGTACCTTGTGTTGATGTTGCAGGTATTGTCCAATAACAACCTTTCAATTGGCCATAACTAACACAGTACTTACTTTCGTCAGGTATTTCTGTTATCATTAAATTAATTAAGGTATGATTTGCAGCTCTTTTATAAGCTTCTTTTTCTTGAATAGTATCTCCTTTTGCAGGCAAGTCTAACGAAAATACAGAAGGTGTAAAACCTTGCTCAGCTAATTCTTCTGAAACAAAATTAATTTTTGCAGCAGGTAAAACCTCGTGAATAAAATTTACAAACTCACGTGTATTTTTATAAGCATCTTCAATTCTTTGAATCATTGATGGTAATTGCTTTGCTAATATTTTTAATTGTAATGCCGTAGCTTCATTATCGCAAAGTATAAGGTGCTTTTCTATTTTTTGTAGTAATGATTCTGTTTTGTTATTCCCTACGCAATAACCAGCAGTACATTGGCCACCACTAGGAAATTTAGAGCCGCTGACATACGAAATAGTTCTGACAGAAGATAGTATTTCACCTTCACCTAAGAATAAAACATTAGGGCAAAAAGTTTGATCTAATATAAAAACGGGGTCAATTGCTGGTTGGCCACTAGCCGTGTTTCTAAGCTTACTTAAAACGGCTTTTAATTGCTCTAGGTCAGGAACTTCAACTCTAGGGTTTGTTGGTATTTCAGCAATAATATAAGGTACGGCATCTTGTTTGGCAATTTCATTTAAAATAGTATCAATACTCTGTACCATATCATTATGACCATCAACAAGTAAATCTACAATCTCAACATTCTCGTTACAAGCAGCAACACGTCTTGCTTGGTCATTAGTGCCACCATAACAATTTGGAGGAACAATAAATTTAATCGGTTTTCCCTTATGGTTTTCGATAGCATCATGTACAAGACCCATCATAATTGCATACTGAACAGATAAGCCGCTAGAACCAATTAAAGGCTTAATAGTAGTGCCTGTAATAGCTGAAATAGCATTGGCTACACTTTTTTTATCATCATTAATAGTAGTGTTTTCAGTGGTAGTATTGTTTACTAATGCTTTTAATGCAGTAAGGGAGTTAGATGGTGTCATTGCAATCGTTTCTCTTCTTCTTACATGTTGTATGTCTGGTATATAAGAGTCGTTTTGCGTACCGTTTACAACTATAACACTACCTAATTGATCATGTATATTTACGTAAAAATCTAAAGAAGAATCGATATTAACTGTACCAATTTCGGCCTGTTCAGATATAAAAATAGTACTGCCGTTAAATTTAGAAATTTCAGAGGCATTTTTAACCTGCTTTAATTCAAATTTATACCCGTAAATATTTTTTAGTAGATCAGGATCAAATGAGTTAGGCAAAGTACCTGTATAAACAATTTGAGTGTTTTTATGCACTAGTAAATTAGTTCTTAAAATAGCTAAAATAGGAATCGTTTTTGAAGAAAAACTAATTACATTTTCTGATGGTATAGCATTTAAGTTTGCAATAGCCCATTCTAAAATACATGATAATGGATGGCCCAGTCTAATATAATCATAAGAGGTAGGCAGTTTGCTTAATGCTAATACACTAGAGTTATTTTTATTAAACAGATCTTCAAACTGATTTAAAAAATCAATTTTCGCCAATTTTTCATTATAAATATCAAGTCGATGTGTGGTTAAATTTAGCCAGTCAGTTGGCATAGTTTTTAGCACATCAGTTATATAATTTAAAATTTTAGTATTCTCCATAACTTAAGCCTTTATATAGTGTGTAATATACATTAATAACATTTTTATAAAAAATGTAATATGCTGTTTATGAATTTTTTAATAGTTTATGTTTTGTCTGTTTTTATTAAGTAATTATAGTGACAAAGTTAGTTTTTATAAAAGAAAAAGCCCTGTAGTTTTATACAGGGCTTTTCTTGTAAATTTACGCTCTAATGAGGTTATTTATTTGCTTAGACCAAGCATCAACAAGTTGTATTTCTCCATTTAGTTGCATACCGCCTTCGCGATACAATTCAAATTTTGTTTCAACTTTGTCTTTATTTATTGGCATATAAGCAAGTTCAACTCTGTCTGTCACAGTTACATTTTTATCTTTCATTTTAATGTTTCTGGTGCTTTTTACAGCTTGACAATTTTGAACTTCTGATAGATTAACAAATTGTGAAATCGTTTCTTCTTTTTTTTGTTTTAAGAAATACACAAAGTTTGTTTTTTCATCTAACCCAATAATAAAATCGCCACAAACCTCGTGTTTACTTATTTTAGAGTTGTGCTGTTGTGCAATTTTATTTAATGATCGTAACATGTTATTTTTTGTTTTCACTCCTTTGAAATATATATACGAGAATGGTGCAATACATATTACAAAAAAGATAGAGCCAATGATGGCGCTTCCTAAATCCATAATAAAGTTTTTTAGATAATTATATATTGACTTTGTTGTTTTACAAAGCCTTAAAAAAATAAATTCAAACAGCTACTAAAAAGCAGTGTTTGATAACTAAAAAAATGGATTACCAAAAATAATGAGAAGGGAAGATGATATCGGATTTCCGATAATTAACCAGTATGTTTTTTGAGTAGGAAGTGTATTTATGTAATTGATTTACAATAAGTCGCTCGCTAGGTGTGTTGGCTGCTAAAAAACCTGCAAACGGATTTTTAAAGCCTAAACTAGGTAGCTCTTCATAACTACTAACTAAACTTTCAGATTCAGATGTGTGAAAGAATAATTTAGCAGAAACATCTAATGCTACCTTTTCTTGTGAAGGTATTGTATCGTTACTAATATTAGAATAATTAACCGATTGATTAGCAGCAGCACCAATTGCAAAGCAATAGATGGCTGTTAAAAATATTAGGCTTATTATTTTAATATGATTTTTCACGCTCCAAATGTAGTTAAGTTTTATTATTCGCAAACAATAAAGTAGTAGTTATTTTATTTCAAAAATAACTATTTTGCTATTGGGCATCCCCAACCATCATAAACACCATTATCTTCTTTAGATAACGTAATTAACTCCCAAACAGAATCATTAATAGTATTGCTATAGGCATCACTTACTTTTGAAATATTCAATTGATATAAATATTGCCCTTCTTCTAAGTTGTTTTTTGAAATAACTTTATATCCTATTTTTTCAATTTTCGGAATGTAATTATTTCTATCATCTTCTGTTTTAAAATACAACCAATGGTCAATTTCTCTTTCAGATTCAGAATTGTCACCTTCTTTATCTAAATTCATGAGTACTCGTTGGTTTAATATAGTTTGATATTCATATTCTCCAGGATATAAAAAATTAAAATAATCATTCCATTCATTGTCTGTTTTAGAATCCGTTGCGTAATTGTAATCGGAGTAATTTTTCATAACAGAATTAATAATTTTTTCAAAACCTTCAATATTTTTAGAATAAAAATAAAGGTCAAATGTTCCATTAGTTTTTAATGCCCCGACTAAAATTACTCTTACTTTTTCTAAAGCATTAGAAATATCATCTTCAATATCGCAAATGGTCGGAAATTCTTCTCTTGTAGTAAATCCATTCTCATCAGGCTTTAAAAGCTTAATTGAAAACCAAATTCTGTACTTGTATTTTTCTATTGGAGCAATTTCATTTAATGCTAAATTTAACCGAATACTACCAGGTTTGTCTTCAACTCTGCAGAAGTAAGAAGCCCAGTCGTTTTTAATGTCTATAGTTTTTTCTGACTTTTTATTAAATATATTTTTGAACATAATATCGGTTTTAATAAGTATAAGTGTATAGTTAATAAGTTATAAACTTAAGAAAAAATACTACAATATATTTTATATAACGAAACCTACATAGTAATAATGCCTAAATTATTAGAAAAGAATACATTAAAAAAAAGCTCAAAAGAATCAGTTTTATTGAATCTATGAGCTTTTTTGTTTAACTCAGGTTTATATTAACAGTTGTATTTTATATTTCTAAAATACGGGTTACACGTTCAAGAAGTTCAGAGGCTATTTTTTGATCTAAATTATAATCGCTTAAATTTAATGTAGGGTTAGGAAAACTTACGCTTACAACTCCATCTTCTTTTTCGGCTATAACCAGTTTAATCGGAATTTCATTTATTGCTAAAATATCTTGAGCGGTTATTTTTTCAATATATTTTGGATGAAAAAATAATATTTGCTTTAGAGATCTAATTTTAATTTCAAAAGTACTGACAATTTTTTGAGTGTCTATTTCATGAAGAACTAAGAAACCATTTGAAACAATATTATCTCGGATGGTATTGTATAATTCATCAAAAGGTATTTTAAATTCTTTTTCAATAATTGCAGATTTCATACTTTTATTAAGTGATTTAAACGAGGTTATCTATATTATTTGTTATTCGATTTGAAATTAAATCAAGCTCTTCTTGTAAGTCGCCAGTATCAAATAAAACATACGTATCATATTTCAACCTAATTTCAGTTTCATCGGTTTTAAAGAAAAACGATAGTTCTTTTGGAAACTTTTCACCAGCGCTTGTAAACTCTGTACCTGGTTTTCTTAATATTACCAATTTATCATCTTCAGTATGTATATAGTAACCATATCGAATAAAAAAAGTAATACATTTTTCTTTATTTAAAGTTTTTTTGAACGTGGTCGTTTTTGCTTTCATATATAATAGTATAGATTGTGTTTTTATCTTACGTTGGCTATAAACCGTTGTTGACACCTAATTTAGCAAATAAATTACACATATAATATTCTTTAAAATAGACGTAAAAAGTCCAGAACCAAGTAATTAATTTATCATCTATTTTTACGTTCTGGAATGTAACAAAATAAAATTCAAGGAATTTTAAATAAAATGGTTACACAAACGGTAAGAGATTTAGAGAAAGATGGGCTTATTTCTAGAAAAATTTATCCTGTAGTTCCGCCTAAAGTAGAATACCGATTAACGAATAGAGGGAAATCATTAGAAGATATTTTAAGAAGTTTAAATAAATGGGGTTTAGAAGATGGTCAGAATTAATTAAACCTGCACAATTTTATTTTTTTGACAATGTATATGTATTTGTAAATTTGAGTCGTTAAATTAACGAAGAATTTGTTTGTTTTACCTCAGTTCTTTGTTAGTAGTATTTTTTATTCTTTCCATAGGTTTTCAATAATTTCATTAACAGAGTATTCAAAATAATTTCCTTTTTTATCTTTATTTCTTATGAAAAATTTAAAATCATATTCATCAAAATTTACTTTAATTAGCTCTTTATAATAATCAGATTTATTCGCCCAAAGCAACATTGAAATTTCATCATTATCGTATTCTGTTGGTTTTTCAAAAGTTTTAATTCGTGTTAAAATTTCTTTTAATTCACTCTTTTTGAAATCTGAAACTTTAGTAGGGTTTGGAAGCGATATTCTAAATGCTAGATTTTCAATTCCATCTGCTTCCCAATATTCCCATAAATTAAAATTTGACATATCTTTACTTGTCAAAATTTTTAATTCTTCTTCCACTTCTTTATGTTTCAAAATGGCATTATCAGGATTGTTATCCCAAAAATCTGTAAAATTGAGTATTTTCTTTTTTACAATAGGATATAATTCAGAAACAATTTTTATGTTAGGTTCAAGTTCTTTTCTTAATTTCATTCGTGTTTGGGTATATTGCTGCTAACGTTACATATAAGAAACGTAGGGTAGGTGATAAGCACTATTATTTTGGTTTATTACTTAGCTAAATATAAATATTTTGCTTTTATTTTGTCTTCAATTTTTTTTAATATTCTCGTTTCAAATTCATTTTTAGCATCCGAGTTTTTCCACCACCAAAAATATTTATTTGCTGATATCCAGTTACCAAGGTCTCTCTTACTTTTGTATCCAACAAAGGCAAATGTCGTTACTGTTTTACTTTTTGGTCTTGTCCAAGTATGGATTATTTGTTTTTTGTCTTGATATTGAAAATAAAAAGAGTGCCAATGTTTGTCTTTATAATCTCCAAAATATGATTTCGCATCAAGCTCCTTATTCTCTGTTTTCACTTCATTTATTATTTCGACAAGAGTTTTTTCAGGAATATCAAATTCATAAGTTTCAGCTCTTGAATAACTTCCAGGTGAAAAAGACCAAGCTAAGTAATAAAAGAAAAATCCAATTAGAATAATTCCAGTTATAATTAATAAAGTCTTTTGTTTCAATATTTATATTTTTAGCAATGAAACCTAGCGTTTTGTATAAAATGCGTTTTAATGCATTTTATACCTTTTTAGGAATAGTTAAAGTTTAATTTGATCGATATAAAAGTAAGAATATAGAATTTAAATTCGTCGCGGCAAATTGTCCTTGCGTTTCCGACCAAAATCTAATTCCAAGTGTAATTTCACCATCTGGAAGTTGATTAATGATATTTTCAGAATATAAAAATTGAGCATCTTCGGGTAGATTATTGGAACTCAAAAGGCTATTAGCAATGGGTTCTTCGTTCGTCCTATCGTATAATTCCACAAATGAAGTATTACTAATGTCCCCTACATATGGATCTGCAGCAAAAACAATTGAGTCGACTTCTACGAAAAAATTCTTGTCAAAATTAATAAGACTTCCTCCAATAATTGGAGTTGTACTTGTTGTATTGCCTCCAAAATCAAATCTAAACCTTACCTGCTCATCTGAAACTCCATTGGAACCATTACAAATGAATGATGTATTTTGAATTTCATTAGATTCAAGCGTCCCATTAACATTTTCATCAATTCCTGAATCTAACCTAATTCCACCAGTATCACAGTTCAAACCTTGTGGTTCGTTGGAAGTATTAATTATGCTGATTAGACCATCCATACCATTTTCTCCCTCAGTACCTTGCTTGCCTTCACAAGACATAAGTAGTATTGTAATTAGTGGTATTGTGAATTTAATAACTTGTTTGTAATTCATGTAGTTTTTTTTCATAATTAAAGCTAACGGCTCAGTGTATGAAATGTAGCGTGTAAAAAGACACTATATTTTGGGTTTAGCACAGAGCCAATTTTTTATATTTTGATTTAACTTTTCAGTTTAAGAGCCAAATTAAAAACTTGGCGGTCTCAGTAAATAAAACACAAAACTTTGAATTAAACACTTAATTAGCTATGTTTTATACACCGTGTTGTGCTTAGTACTACTCCGTAATATTAATGAACTTCAATGGGTTTTCTAAAATAAATTTCTCGCTATTTCCAATAAAAATATCTAAATAGGCTGTATGTGCAGCACCTGTCAAAATAAATACTCTATCATTTTTTGATAGTTTCAAATCATTTAAATTAGAGTACATTCTCAGATTTCTTTCATAAAAAGCAGAAATTACTTTTGCTCCTTCATAATTTTTTTCAGAATGTTGAGTTGCTAAAAAATTATAAAAATCAAATGTTTTCATTTTTGATTCTTTAGTATTCATCTCTGCAAATTGTTCTTCTAATTTAAGACTATTCAGATTTTTGTAATAGTCCATCATTTCTGAAACAAATAAACTGTCGGATTTGGTTTTATTTGCTAATTCTATTAAACTTGGATAATCAAAACCAATTTGGCTATCTATACCATAAATTCTTTCTGTGTCGCTTAATCTACCAATTTCTAAACCTATTGAGTTTAATTCATCAGAATAATTAAGTCTTTCGTTTTGGTCATTTTTATATTTGGCAAAAGTTTTTTTAATATATTCATTATTCTTTGGTTCTAATTCTAAAAGGATAACTGTTGGTTTAAATTCGGCAATTTTCCGTACCATTTTTTTTAAATCAGCCTTTTCTTTTGGGTCTTCTAAATTTATCATTGAAGAATTAGCGTCTGTCGTCTGACTTAAATGGGCTGTTCCAAAATTTAGTACTCTAATTTTGTCAGAATTATTTTCTTCAACTATTGAGGTGTCTTCATTAGTTTTTTCCGTTTCATTTGGTTTTTCATTACAAGCAAAAATTAGACTTATAAGAATTCCAAAAGTTATTTTTTTCATTTTTTCATTGTTTTTTTTTGTATTAAGCACAACGTACGGATAACCGTATAATTACGGTTATTTCTGTTTTGTCGGTATATAGTTAATAGGTTATAAACATTAATATGTATCATACTCTATTTTAACCTTTAGTAACCTTGCTTTGTAAATGAATAGTTTGAATAGCTTTTGGTGCAATTTGCATTGTGTAAGTATTCGCCTCCAATAAGATTGATAATTCATAAACTTCATCATTATTATTATTGTAGGCTACAACAGCAATTGAGCCATCAGTGTTTTTTGCAGCGGTATAAATAAGTCCTTTCACCTCTTCACCTTTCAAACCAATTCTGCGAGCATCAGGGCGAATGAATTTACTAAAGTGGCTTATTAAATAATAAAGTGGGGTGTAAATTACTTCATCTGTAACTGGGTTTATAAGCACAGGTGCACTATTAAAATTGTCGTACGGATTTGGTTGCCCTTTGCTGCTAAGAATGCTACACCACTCGACGTAACCTTGAGTTCCGTGATTTAAGTCTGTAATTATATCATAAGCATAAGTTTCGAAAGGCACAAAAGTACCTGCATAGTCGGTACTCTTTCTCCAATATTGACCAATAGGGTCGTTGGCATCAATATCTATGCTCGATTCGGAATGAATGATTCCCTTGTCTGGCCAAGCTGCATGCAACTTGTCTAATTCATTTGCATAAAAGTTATTTTCTTTTAACTCTGAATTTGCATACCAATGAAAAGCAGTTCCCCAGGCATATTTAGAAGCTTCAGGGTCTTGGTAAGTAGGTGTAACATAGTCGATCATAGTCGACTTATTGTGATCATAAAGCAGTACATGTAAGCCTGAATCTAAATCATCAAGAATAAGGTGACCATCTTTTACAAGTTGAGGCCCAAGATGATCTCTCAGAAAGTCTCGACCTTGTTCAGGAGTAAACCCATTACTATCCCATGCAGCATCATGATAATGTAGTGGCTCGTTTTGTGGTGTAATTCCCCAAATGTCAATTCCATTTTCGGCGTAAGCGCTTACATACTTTGATAAATATGTAGCCCAAAGGCCATAATATTGAGGTAGCAAGGTTCCGTTAGTCATCTTAGCAGTTTCTCCTGTTTTCATCCAAGATGGAGGGCTCCAGGCCGAAGCGATAATCTTGAAATCTGCCCCAGGAATGCTAGAAGCTTCTAAAATCATAGGAATAAGGTCATAACTAGGTTCTATCAGTTCAATACCGCGTACCTGATCATTTTCTTCACCAGTAAATCCTTTCATATCTTCATATATACTGAACGTTGAAAGATCTTCATCATCATCTTCAATGTAGGTGTAGTGGCTATTTGAATAATCGCTGCTGTTGATGTGAGTTCGTGTGAGGGTGAATCCAGCGCCTTCTGTCGGACTGAAAAGTTTGGTCAACACTTTTTTACGTGATTCAACCGGAATAGTAGCTAAGTTCCAGGCAGAAGATTCGGTAAATGAAGCCCCGAAACCGTAATACTTTTGAAATTCTTCATTAGGAAGAAGTTCTAAACTAACCTTCTTTACTTCTGTAGAAGTTGTTTTAGCTTCATCGCTTGCTATTAATTTTAGGTTATCGCCAGCCTGTGATGTTTGATAAACTTCGATTATATAATCTTGATTAACGCTTTTAGGGGAGCAGCTAACAAACACAACGGATACAACCAAGAGTGCTAAACTTTTAACAGTTAGCATGTCAAAATTCTTAAAATCATATTGATTATTAATTTTTCCATTATTGGCATTCCAGCTCTCTATATTATCAGATAATTTCATTTTTTTTCTAATTAATGCTACGTTAAATATAAATATTTTGCTTTTATTTTTTTATTGAAAATGTCTAATTTTATATTTTACAGATTCAATAAAAAACTCCTTCTTTTATAAGAAGGAGTTTTTAGTATTTATAAGTCTATTTGTACGTTTTCTTTCGCTAAACCTTCAAGAAATTCGTCTACTTTAAAATTAGAAGAGTCAAAACGAGAGGTTCTAGACGAGGCTTCGCTTTTACGCTGAATGCTCCGAGCAAATCTTCGAACGCCTTGTACATCGGTAACCAGTAAACCTGGTACAGGCATGCTTTTACCATCTATATCTTTTGAAACCATTGTAAAATAAGAAGAGTTACAATGCTTTTTTTTACCTGTAGTTATATTTTCTGATTCTACGCGTACACCAACTACCATCGATGTTCTTCCGGTATAATTTATACTTGCTTTTAAGGTAACTAACTCACCAACCTCAATCGGGTTTAAAAAATCTACCTTATTTACTGATGCTGTAACGCAGTAACTTCTTGAATGTTTAGAGGCACAGGCAAAAGCAATCTGATCCATTAAATTTAAAATGTAACCACCGTGTACTTTTCCGCCAAAATTAGAATGTGCAGGTAGCATCAGCTCTGTAATTGATACTTTAGATTCTCTTGATGTTTTAAATTTTTCCATAATTAGTTTCTGTATCCGGGTGATTTTTCTTTTTCAACACTTGTAACAAAATATTTAGTGTCACCTAACCATAAAAATGTTCTATAGCGCTCAATATATGACATCTTAACATATTGCCCTTGGTATTCTTGTAGTAGTTTAATTACCTCTTCATCTTTATCAAGTACCGAAAAAGAAAATATTTGTGCGCCAGATATACCTTGGCTAATTTCGCCTTCCCATGTTTTTATAGCTACGCCCTTATAACTAATTTTTATAAGTTCGCCCGAGCGAATACCTTCGCTATAGGGTACAAAGTATACAAAAGCATAATAGGCTGCAAAAACAGCTATTAAACCTACTACAATTAATGCAATTATTTTTTTCATTTTATATTCTATTTATAAATTTAATTTAGGTTCTTCAAAATCATCATCGGTTGCTTCGTGTGCTCTTTTTAATAGCGATTCTGGAATAGTTTTTTTAGCCTTTGCTCCCATTTTTTTTAGCTTTTCAATGCTGGTAATAATGTTTCCTCTACCGTCGACTAATTTACTCATTGCGCCACGATATTCGGTTTTAGCTTCGTCAATTTTTTTACCAACTTTTGTTAAGTCCGTAACAAAACCTTCAAATTTATCATAAAGAGCACCAGCTTGGCGCGCAATTTCTATAGCATTACGTTGTTGTTTCTCATTATTCCACATACTATCAATAGTACGTAGTGTAGCCAGTAGGGTAGATGGGGTTACTATAATTATATTCTGCTCAAAAGCCTTATTATAAAGTGTATTATCATTATTGATTGCAACGGCAAAAGCGGGCTCTATAGGTACAAAAAGCAATACAAAATCAGGACTTTCCATTTCATACAAATCTTCATATTTTTTAGCAGAAAGCTGATCTACATGTCGGCGAAGCGAGTTTATATGGTCTTTTAGGTGTTTTTCTTTTATATCTTCTTCTGCATTTACATAACGTTCATAATCAGTTAATGAAACTTTAGAGTCGACAATCATTTTTTTGCCATCAGGCAGGTTAATAATTACATCAGGCAATACTCGAGAGCCATCTTCTCTGGTAAAACTTTGCTGTACGGTGTATTCTCTATCTTTTTCTAAGCCCGATTTTTCGAGTACACGCTCCAAAACCAACTCGCCCCAATTGCCTTGCATTTTACTATCGCCTTTTAAAGCTTTAGTAAGGTTTTCTGCCTCTTGAGTAATTTTTAAATTCTGTAATTGTAAGGTGGCTAATTGCTCTTTTAAGGCAGAATGCATACCAATACTTTCTTTTTGACTTTCATCAACCTTTTTCTCAAAAAGCAGTATTTTTTCTTGTAAAGGATTTAATATGTTTTTGATATTCTCTTTGTTTTGCTCTGTAAATTTTGAGCTTTTTTCATCTAGAATTTTATTGGCTAAGTTTTCAAATTCTTTCGTAAATTTTTCTTGTAGCTTTTCTACTTCTTCTTTCTGTTCTGTATTTTTAAGTTGAAGGTTTTCTACATTTGCTTGGTAACGAATAAGCTGATTGCTTAACTGTTCTTTTTCAGATCGTAATTCGTTTTTATCTAATTCTGATAAAGCTCGAATATCAGTAATAGTTTCTTCTGCGGTATCTATTTTTTTTTCTAATGATGTTATAGTGTTGCGCAACTGGTTTTCACGCTCTAATAAAGCACTTTGCGACGATGTGGTTTTTAATTTTTGAATGTAATTTCCTAAAAAGAATCCTACGGCAAGGCATACAATTCCGATAAGTAGGTAGATAATGTATGGGTTCATAATTAGTGGTGTGATTATAAAAAGTAAAGATACTGGTTTGTTAACAACATTTAAACGCAACTGATAAAATGAATTAACATCTCTTTTTACTGAATCTTAAAGCTACCCGTATTAGCATCAAACTGAATTATGTTTGAAGGGAATAAGTTATCAAAACGTTTTTCTGTTATTAATGTACAAGGCGTACCAAAATGGCTGTCATTTTTATCTAAAAGTACCATAGTATCACACAATTGTATGGCAACTTCAATTTCGTGGGTTGTAAATAAAATGGTTTTATTGGTTTTATGAGCAATAGTTTTTAAAAGCTTTAGTATCTGTACTTTGTGGTACAGATCTAAATGCGAAGTAGGCTCATCTAACAGAATTAATTTTGTGTCTTGAGCCAAAGCTCTAGCAATCATTACACGTTGCAATTGCCCATCACTAAGCTCATAACAACGTTTGTGTTGTAAATCTTCAATTTCAACAAGTTGTATAGCTTCTTTTGTTTTTGTTTTATCAAGCTCAGTTAAGGTGCCTAACCAATTGGTATACGGTTGCCTACCTAAGGCAATAAGCTCAATAACCGTTAAATTTTTTGATGCAATAGCCTCAGTAAGTACTAAACTTATTTTAGAAGCTAATTGTAGTGTTGTGTATGACGAAATATCTTTTTGATCAATAGCAATAGTTCCATCAATTTTTGATTGTACATTACCAATAGTACGTAAAAGGGTCGATTTTCCAATACCATTTATACCAACAATAGCCGTAAGTTCTCCTTCCGATAATGCAAACGAAATACCCTTAGCAATTATAATTTCTTGTTTTTTGCTTTTGTAGCCAATACTTAATTGGTGAACATTTAAGGCGATATGTTTTTCTTTTATGCTGATAGTTTCGGTTTTTAAAATACCATTTTTCTTTTTCTAATCAATAGCCACACGACAACAGGAGCACCTATAATACTTGTAATCGCATTAATTGGTAAAACATTTGATGAGCCAGGTAACTGTGCTATCGTATCACAAATTAACATTAAAATAGCACCATAAAGTAAAACAGCAGGTACTAATATTTTATGATCGGTAGTATTAAAAATTTGACGGGTTAAATGAGGTACCGCTAAACCAATAAATGCAATAGGCCCAGCAAAAGCGGTAATACCACCAGCTAATAAACCTGTAGCAATAATAATAAGCAAGCGTGATTTTTTTAGTTGAATGCCCAAGCTACGGGCATAGTTTTCGCCTAACAAGAAGGCATTTAAAGGTTTTATTGATAAAATACTGAGTACAATTCCGATAGCAATAATAGCAGCTAACAAACTTAATTGTGGCCATGATAAATCGCCTAAACTACCAAAAGACCAGTAAATATATTGTTGTAGTTTTTCGGCAGTAGTAAAATAAGATAATACGCTAACAATGGCACCAGTTATACTACCAAACATAAGTCCTATAATTAATAACGACATGGTATCTTTTACTTTTATAGCTACAGAAAGTACTGCTAGTAATACTAAAAAACTACCCAAGCTAGAGGCTATAGCAAGTGTGGTATCATTAAAAAAATTAATTGAAAATAGGGTAGAGAAGAAACTAGCACCCATAATTAAAAGTGCCGCTCCCAAACTAGCACCTGAGCTTATACCTAATACAAATGGCCCTGCTAATGGGTTGCGAAATAGCGTTTGCATTAATAAACCACTTAATGCCAAGCCACCACCCACAAGTATTGCAGTAAAAGCTTTTGGCATTCTATAATTCCAAATAATATACTCCCAAGACTCATTAGTAGTAGTCCCAAAAATAATTTGCAGTGTATTCTTTAACGGTATGCTAACAGAACCTAAGCTAATATTTACAATACATAATATGCATAAGAGCATTATAAGCACTATAAAGTAAAAGCGATATGTTTTGTTGTGCAACACTTATTTTAAAGGTTTAAAAAAGAAAGGTTGGTAAGCTGGTAACAATTCAGGGTGAAAAATATGAATTAAATCTTTTAAAACTAAATCAGGTCTGTTAGGTGCTAGCTCATAATATAATAAGCCACCAGTTTCGCCTACAGTGCCTGCAAAAGAATATATATTTTTGTTTTTAAAGGCTTTAAATTGTTGGTAATGCAATGAGTTTTCTTTCATATTTTCATACGATGTAAATTGAGAAGGGGAAATCCAAAATTCAGCAGCACCACCTTTTTCTAAAACACTCTCCCAACTTAACGAAAGACTACCAGTTTCATTAGAATCGGTATAAACATAAGTAGCATTTGCATCATTTATAAATTTAGAGGCCCAGCTTTTTCCGCCTGGTAAATACCAAACATCGTTATAAATAGCACCACTAATTACGGTTGGTCGAGTAGTAGCTTTTTTAGCAACTTCTTTAGCAGCGTTATAATTTACTTCTATTTCAGAAAAAACAGCATCAGCTTCTTTTTCTTTGCCATAAAAAGCAGCAAAAAATTTAATCCATTCTGCTTTTCCTAACGGAGATTCTTCTGTCCAATCTCCGTTGTAAACTACAGGGATATTAGAACGTTGAATAGTTTCGTAGGTTTTATTTTTGCTATCAATACTAAAACCGACAACTAAATCTGGTCTTAGCTCTAATACCATTTCAGTATTTATTTTTTCGTTCTTTCCTATTTCTTTAATTTTTTCAGTATCAATAAGTTTTCTTGTTTTTTCTGAAGAAACATATTTAGTGCCTGGAAAACCAACTAAAGTTTCTTCAATATTTAAAGTTTCTAAAACAGGAATATGTGTTGTAGATGTTACGATGATTTTTTCTACAGGAGTACTTATGATAGCATCATAATCATCTTTATTTAAGGTGAGATATGGTGCTTTTTCAATAGGAATTAAAGCATATTTAAAAGCAGTTTCTGAATTCGGCCATGGCGATGTAATGGTAATAATTGTGACTCCTGAAGCTTGCTTGTTTATAGAAAAACCTTTGGCATATTTTATAGTAGAAGATATGTTTTCCGTTTTAGGAAAAGGAGTGTTTTCTTGCTCTTGTTTTTGAGCTTCTTTACAGGAAAGAAAAAGAAATAAGGATGCTATAAAAATGTAGTATTTCATTTTAATAAACTGAGTTTAAATTTTCTGCAAGGTAGCAAAAGTAGCTATCGATTCGCAAATATGCTTTTATTTGATTTTCTAAAAAGGGTAGTTGTATAGCTTTTGTTTTGATTAAAAGCAATATATTCGCGCCGAATTTTGGTTTTACATTATTTTTAAAATGATGTAAATTAAAAGGGAATTCGGTTTAAATCCGAAACTGTTCCCGCAACTGTAAGCTTAGCCTTTTGCATAATTATGCATTTTAAAAGGTGGCTATCATTTCTTCAAAATACCACTGAGTTTTTACTTGGGAAGGTTAATGATAGTACGTAAGTCAGGAGACCTGCCAAATTCAGAACAATAATGTTAAACTTTCGGGATAAAGGTTTTTTGTAAATTATGATATTAAAAAAAGCATACTTCGTTTTTCTTTTTACTTTGGTTACGTCAACAGTTCTTTTTGCTCAAAAAGTAAAAGATAGTATTGTTGTACTTGATGAAGTAGTACTTACTGATGCCAAATTGATTCGTTTTTCAAACGGAGTTAAAATTCGAGTTTTATCAGATAGCATTTTAAAAAGCAGTAATTCTTCGTTAACAGACCTGCTACGATTTAATAGCACTATATATTTTAAAGAAAATGGCTACGGAATGGTATCATCGCCTTCTTTTAGAGGGACATCTGCACAACAAACGGCCGTGGTATGGAACGGCATCAATATTAATTCTCAATTAAACGGTCAAACTGATTTTAATACAATTATACCTGAAAATTATAATAATGTAGTAGTAAGAAGTGGAGGAGGAAGTGTACAATACGGTAGTGGAGCAATAGGAGGTAGTATTCATTTAAATGATGAATTAAGCTTTAAAAAAGATGCTTCTCAAAGTGTTTTGTTATCATACGGGAGTTTTAATTCTAAAAAGGCAAGCTTTAATACAACTGCTGGAGATGAAAAATGGACTTATAATTTTGGAATAAATTATATGGACTCTGATAATGATTATAAATATTTAGAAACAGATAAGGTAAATGAAAATGGAGAGTTCAATTCTGTAAATATTAATGCTTCTTTTGGATATTTTATTTCCAATCATCATTTATTAAAATTTTATCATAATACATTTATTGGAGATAGAAATTTTTCGTCAACATTAACGGCTCCTTCAAATAGTAATTACGAAGATGTTACTACAAGATCGCTTATAGAATGGAATCACTTTAATACAAAGAGTGCAGGTAAGCTTAAATTGGCGTACTTATCAGAAGAATATAAATACTTTGCTAATAAAGATACGGATCGTTTTACTTTTGGGAATTCTAAAAACATACTTGCAAATTACGATTACAAACTTTACCTAAATAAGGTGACTTTAAACGGTATTGCTGAATATAGTAATATAAGAGGAGAAGGAACTTCAATAGAAAATGTTGAACGAAATTTTTTCTCAACAACGGTATTAATGTCTCATAATGTAAATGATAAATTGAATTATGGAATAAGCATTAGACAAGAATTTGTTAATGATTATGATAGCCCATTTATTGTTTCTGTTGATGGGAAGTATCAATTTTCTTCAATGTATAGCGCAACTATAAATGCTTCTAAAAATTATAGAGTACCAACCTTTAATGATTTGTATTGGACAGGAGCTGGTGCTAGCGGAAATAAAGATTTAGTGCCAGAATCTTCTCTTCAATTAGATTTAGGAAATGTTTTTACATATAAGAATGTAGAAATTAAATTGAATGGATACTACCTAAATGTAGATAACTTGATTCAATGGAGGCCAAATGGTATCGTTTGGACGCCTGTAAATGTTGCAAAGACAGAAAATTATGGAGCTGAGCTTGAAGTTGCTTTTAATAAATCTTTCGGGAAACATGATTTTAATTTTAATGGTGGCTTTGCTTATACTATAGCAGAAAACAAAGAGACAGGCAAGCAACTTTTATACGTACCTAAAGAGAAAGTTACAACAGGAGTATCTTATAGTTATAACAATTGGGGAGCATTTTATCAAATGTTATATAATGGTAAAGCCTATTCTACAACTGATAATACTGATTTTGTAAAAGGGTACTCTGTTTCAAATCTAGGTTTAAAACGGTCTTTAGACCTAAATAAAAAAGTTAATCTAGATGTTTTAATAAAAGTAAATAACCTGTTTAATAAAAATTACCAAAATGTGGCATATAGACCTATGCCTAATAGAAATTTTCAACTACAAATAATAACTAAATTTTAAATAATGAGAATAAAACACGTATTAACAATTATTGCTTTAGGGGTTTTAGGAGCTTCATGTTCTGATGATAATGATGATTTTAAATTACCAGAAGGTGATTATGCAAATGGAATTTTAGTATCAAACGAAGGTCCGTTTAGTAATGGAACAGGAACAGTATCATTTATACATAACGATTCGACAGATGTAAAAGCATCTATTTATAATGCAGTAAACAATGAAGATTTAGGTAATATAGTTCAATCTATCAGTTTTACTAATGAAAAAGCCTATATTATAGCAAACGTTTCTAATAAAATTACTGTAGTAGATAGGTATACTTTTGTTAAAGAAGCAGCAATTGAAACAGGTTTAAATAACCCTAGATATATGGTTGTAGCAAACGGAAAAGGGTATGTTACAAATTGGGGTGATACAGCTGACGAAACTGACGATTACATAGCAATTGTAAATTTAGATACAAATTCAATTGAAGGAACTATTGCTGTAGTATTAGGACCAGAAAATATAGTAGCTAGTGGTGATAAAGTGTTTGTAGCGCACCAAGGAGCTTATGGTTTTAACAATAAAATTTCAGTTATTGATACAAAAACTCAAGAAGTAGAAACTACAATAACAGTAGGGGATTTACCAAGCGGTATGAAATTTGATGGTTCAGGTAACCTATGGGTATTATCTTCAGGGAAGCCAGATTATAGTAATGATGAAACAGCAGGTTCAATAGCTAAGATTGATGTAAATTCAAATGAGGTGATTTCTTCAATTGAATTTGGAGCTACAGAACATCCTGGCAGGTTAAACTTTGATTCAAATAAATTATATTACACTTTAGCTGGTGGTTTATATGAATTACAAACTTCAGCAGAAAGTTTACCAACAACACCAATTATGACTGATGCATATTTTTATGGAATGGTTATTAAAGATGGTAAATTATATGGTACAGATGCTAAAGATTTTTCTAGTAATGGTGATCTAAATATATATGATTTAGATTCAAAAGCACTTTTAAATACGTTTACTGTTGGTATTATACCAGGAGGAATATATTTTAACTAATAGAATATTTTGATAAAATAAAAAAGGGTCGGCAATTTGCCGACCCTTTTTTATTTATATTTTTTAGTAGTTAAAAGTTGATGTTTATTTCATCGTCAAGTAAATACATATCATAAGAAAACTTAGGTAGTTTAATTTTAGTATCTGTAGCTTTCATGTTGCTATCAGCGTTTAAGCTGAATTTAGAAGTAGAGGTACCTAACATATCATTAAGTGCCGTTCTTAATAAAGCTTCTTCAGGATCGCCAAAAGCTTTTATATCTGCGGTGAATTGAGCCTCTTCAACTAAAATATCAGGTTGAAAACCAGCGGTGTAATCACTTTCGTTTCTACTATTATATACTTGAAAAACGATAGGTTGCATACCTATAGTATGGTTAGGGTTTCTGTTTTCTAAATCAGTAAAATCGCCAGCCGAATCAACAACAGTAATTGAACCTTCATTTTTTCCAACTGTTTTTTCTCCTATAATTTTTACTGGAATATATGGGCGTAGACCATTTATAATCATTTCACTTGCAGATGCAGTTCCTTCCCCTGTTAAAACATATAATCTATTAATGTTTTGTAATCTACTCATGCTTTCTGTACCAATAAAATCACTTGTAGTCTTATCATATAAATAATTGTCATTTAAAAAAGGGTATGTGAAACCTTCATTTTCATCGCGTTTACTATTGTATTGTAATCTTGCAAATGCTGTTCCTTCTGCAACATCACCATCAATCATACTAGCTAGTAGCCCAGAGCTTAGTACAGAACCACCACCATTATATCTTAAATCAAGCACCATTTCATTTACACCTTGAGCTTTAAAAAAGTCAAAAACATCATTTAATTCGCCATTAAAAGTAGCATTAAAGCTGTTGTAAACTAAATAGCCAATTTTTTTACCACCTTCTTCGATAACCTCGTAATGATGTATAGGGTTAGAGGTAATTATTTCAGCACTCATTTGTATTTCGCCATCAATAGGTACAACTACTCCGTCTACAATATTACATAAACCAACAGATAAGTTTTCTTCACTAAATACTTTGTTGATAATAGCTGCATTATCTACATCCATTCTAACGCCATCAACTCTGTGTATTATATCTCCTCTTTTTAAACCAGCAGCAGCAGCAGGAGAATTAGGTTCAACATAAGCTATGAAAATAACAACATCATCATCAGTAGCGTTAGCTCTTATTAATGCTCTAGGAAACCCTATACCATATGATTTACTAATACCTCTAAAACTATCTAATTGCTCATCAACATTAGGTATATACCAAGAAAAATCATCGACAACACCTGGTTGGTATACCAAATCGTTAAATAAAGCTTCAGAAGAACTATAGCCGTTTAAATAACTATGAAAATCATCAGCGGTAGCAAACCTATCATCTGCTAAATCATTTTTATCTGCTTGCCAGAAATACCAATAATTCATACCCTGCCAAATAAACTCATTAACTTCGTTATTTAGTTCTACATTTACAATCTCTTCAATAACCTCGTCATCTTTATCACTACAAGCAGTAGTTAATAAGCTTAAGCCAATAAGTAATAACAAATACTTTTTCATATAATTTTTTTAAATTAAACATATAATATTCTAAATTGATTTTTGCACTTAAAAATCAATATGTTAGAGCCTTATGTTTTAGTTAGCAATCATCTAAATTACTTACATAAACAGAATAAAAAAATTTTTTTGTAACAAAATTGATTATACTTCGTCTTGATAGTATAAACCACTTAAAATGGGTTTTACAACAACCAAACTAATAATGAAGCAGGTAGATTTTTTAACTATTGTAATGCCTTTTAAAGACAAACTTTTTCGTTTGGCTAAGCGGTTACTGGTTTCTACAGAAGAAGCAGAGGATGCTACGCAAGAAATATTATTAAAGCTGTGGGCTAAAAATAATACGATGGAAAAGTATAATAATGTAGAAGCCTTTGCAATGACAATGACAAAAAACTTTTGTTTAGACAGGTTAAAATCTAAACAGGCAGGTAACTTAAAGTTAGTACATACCAATTATACAGATGAAAACACATCATTACAAAAACAATTAGAAGCTAATGATAGTATTACTTGGGTAGAAAAAATTATGGAAGAGTTGCCTGAGCAACAGAAATTAGTATTGCAATTAAGAGATGTTGAAGAATATGATTATGACGAAATAGCAAAAATGTTAGATATGCAACCAACGGCAATTCGTGTAGCATTATCAAGGGCAAGAAAAACAGTTAGAGAAAAGTTAGTACAAAAACATAGTTATGGAATTAAATAACATAGATAATATTTTAGAAAAATATTTTGAGGCGACTACATCAGTTGCCGAAGAAAAAGCATTACGTGCTTATTTTTCAGGAGAAGAGGTTGCTCCGCATTTAGAAAAGTATAAGCCATTGTTTGCTCATTTTACAAAAGCAAAAGAAGAAGTATTTACAAAGCAAGTGCCTTTTAAAAAGAGTAAGCCCAAGTTTAAGTTTATGTATGCTGCTGCTGCAGTGGTTTTACTTCTTGGAATGTTTATTGGTAACAAATATATAGAGCAGCGTAAATTAGAAAAAGAGCAGGCTGAGTATGCTTACCAACAAACAAAGAAAGCTTTGAATTTGTTAGCAGAAAATTTTGGTAAAGGAACCAGTAAAGTAGCATATTTAAGAGAGTTTGAAGAAACAAAACAAAAAATTTATAATCATTAATAATAAAAAATCATGAAAAAGTCCCTAATAATAATTTTGATGGCAATGTTGCCTTCTATAGGTGTATCTCAATCTTTATTTGATAAATATGAAGACTCAGAAAAAGTAACATCTGTAATAGTTAGTAAAAGTATGTTTAACCTTTTAAGTAAAATAGATGTTGAAGTAGACGATGCTGAAGCGCAAAACTTTATGGATATTGCTAAAAGCGTGAGTAGTTTAAAAGTATTTACAACAGAAGATAAAATCATTGGAAGTGATATGGCTGCATCAGTTAGTAGTTATTTAAAATCATCATCTTTAGAAGAGTTAATGCGTATTAAAGATGAAGATGCTAATGTGAAGTTTTACGTTAAAAGTGGTAAAGACGATGATCATGTAAGTGAACTTTTAATGTTTATTACAGGAGTTAAAAATGTAAATGTAGATGGTAGAAAGTTCGAAACGGTATTACTATCGTTAACAGGAGACATCGATTTAAATAAAATTAATTCTCTTACTAGTAAAATGAATTTACCAAAGGAATTAAACAAGGCAGGAAAAAACAAATAATTATATCATCATCAATCAAAAATTATCAATCATGAAAACAATCAGTTTATTTTTAGTACTAGCAATTTTACCATTTTTAGGTTTTTCTCAATCTTTATTCGATAAATATGAAAATATGGATAAAGTATCATCAGTAATTGTAAATAAAGGAATGATAGATTTTGTCAGTTCTTTTCAAACGGATGATATGGATAAAGAGACTCAAGATTTTATAGATGTAGCAAAAGGTTTAGAAAGCTTAAAAGTTTTTATTACTGAAGATGAAAAAGCATCAGTAGATATGACTGCATCAGTAAAAAAGTATTTAAAATCTTCAAAACTAGAAGAGTTAATGCGTGTTAAAGATGAAGATGTAAATGTGAAGTTTTATATTAGAGAAGGTAAAGATGCAGATCATGTACAAGAGCTATTAATGTTTGTAACAGGTATAGATTCTTCAGATTTAGATTTAAATGGACATAAAATAGAAACCGTATTATTGTCTTTAACAGGCGATATTGATTTAAATAAAATAGGCTCTTTAACCAGTAAAATGAATTTACCGAAAGAATTAAATAAGGTAGAAAAAAGTAAATAATAATTTTAAAGACCTTGATAAGTAATTCTTTTAAGGTCTTTTTTACATAAAGAAAATGATTATGAAAAAAATAGTTTATAGTGCACTTTTGGTATTTACTTTTATTTTAACAAGCTGCTCGTCTAAACAAACGTTACAAGAGTATTATGTTGCTAACTCAGAGAATCCGAATTTTATATCGTTCGACTTGCCTTCAAGTTTACTAAATCTTGAAACAGCGAACTTAACAGAAGAGCAACGTAAAGCTGCCGGCTCATTAAAAAAGCTAAATATATTGGCTTTTAAAAAAACAGATGAAAATGCTTCAGATTTTACGTTAGAAAAAGCAAAAGTGAAAGAGATTCTTAAAAGTGATCAATATGAAGAGTTAATGAAGTTTAATACAAGTTTCGGAAAAGCTACTGTTAAATATTTAGGTAAAGAAGATTCGATTGATGAGGTTATAATATATGGCGATAGTGAAGAAAAAGGGTTTGCTTTAGTTCGTGTTTTAGGAGATAATATGAACCCTGCACATTTAATGACGTTAATAAAAGCTGTTGAAAAATCGGATATAGATGGTAACCAATTAAAAATGTTAGGAAACATTTTTAAGTAATAAACCAATAACATATTAAAAAGCCCACTTCTGACACGTGTCAGAAGTGGGCTTTTCAATTATAATTTATTTGGCACTAGGGTTTTATTAACTCGTTAGCTTGTAAAGCTTGCGATAAATTAGCTTTTAATACAGTGTGGCTATTAAAAAAACGCTTACCATTTTCTCGTTTTAAAACAACTTCAATGTCTCCATTTTCCGAAGTAGTTAAATCGCTAACCACAACTTTTTCATTTAAAATAGTTGAGTAATCAGCAATTCCGCCTTTTTTAATTATAAAATTCTTTTTGGGTAATTCAATGTGTTTATATTGATTACTAGAAGGGTTGCTAATAATTAAAACAGACCCCACTTTAATGTCATTAGCATGTATAGTAAATGACATGAATAAGAAACAAAACATAGAAATAATAGTTTTCATATTTTAAAATTTAAATTAATTAATAAAAAATTGTAATTATAAATTAGTGTTCTCAATACGTTTTAAAAAAGCTTCAATCATAAAAAGTAAAGTCTTTTTATAGGTGTTAAAAACACTATATTTATTTTTTTAAATGTTACTTAATTCGCCTATTTTTAGTTTGCTAGAAGGTATTTTGGTACCGTTTTTAACTAAATTAGGAGAAACATCTTCATCAGTTTCAGTGATAAGAGAAGTAACGTGTGTTGCTGAATTTTCAATTTTATATACCTTTCGGAAGCCGATCAATTCAACAATTATATTTTTTTCTTTTGATCCAAATTTGACAAAATCTTTAATCATCTGTAGTACATCATGATCAATGTAAATTGTATTAGAAGCATCAATTATGAGTTTACTATTTGCAGGTAAGTGAATAAAGGTTTGCTTAATAGCAGCTTTATTTAAAAATGATACTTCTTGAGCCAATTCCATTTGTATAGTTTCGCCCTTAGTATGGTTATCTCTTTTAAAAAAGTAGGCTAGTTTAACATTACCTCTTAAAATAAAATATATACTTACAACAAGGCCAATACCTACACCTTTTAATAAATCGGTAGCAATAATTGCAACAATTGTAACTATGAAAGGAATAAATTGGAATTTTTTTCCATTTTTCCACATATGTTTAAATAGGCGAGGGCTAGCTAATTTATAACCTATAATAATTAATACAGCAGCTAAAGAGGCTAATGGTATTCTGTTTAATAAAAAAGGAATTAACACAACAGCTAGTAGTAAAAATACACCATGCGATATGGCTGATATTTTTGTTCGTCCTCCAGAGTTGACATTGGCCGACGTTCTAACAATTACAGAAGTCATAGGTAAGCCACCAATTAAACAACTGATAATATTTCCAATACCTTGTGCTTTTAATTCGGTATTTGTGTTCGTAAAACGTTTTAGTGGATCCAATTTATCAGCAGCTTCAATACAAAGTAGCGTTTCAATACTGGCTACAGCAGCTATAGTAGCAGCAACGATCCAAACATCAATATTTGTAATTTGAGTAAAATCAGGAACAGCAAACTGACCTAAAAATTCAGAGAATGAACTGGGAGTAGGTAAGCTAACAAGGTGATCAGGCCCAATAGCAAACGAAGATCCTGTAGCTTTAAAAAGCTCATTAATACCAACACCTATTAAAACTGCTGCCAAAGCACTAGGAATGGCTTTTATCTTTTTAAAGAAACCAATCTCATTAAAAGAAATAATTATTGCTAGTGAGGCTAGTACCACAATAATAGAGCCTATGTGCATATAATTAATAGCATCAATAATAACTGAGAATAGTTGATGTTTACCTTCTTTATCAATAAAAAAGTAATCGCCCTCATGCATAATATCGTAGCCTACAGCGTGTGGTAGTTGTGTTAGTATAATTATAATACCAATAGCAGCAAGCATACCTTCAATTACATTAGAGGGTAGGTAATTCGATATTATACCAGCTTTAGCAAAACCTAATATAAGTTGAAATATACCCGCTATTATACCAGCAACTAAAAATGCTTCAAAAGAACCTAGAGTCGCAATTGCTGTCAATATAATGGCAGTAAGGCCAGCAGCTGGCCCGCTAACACTTAGTTGTGAATTGCTTAAAAAACCAACAACAATACCACCGATAATACCTGATATAATACCAGCAAATAGTGGAGCGCCACTAGCTAAAGCAATACCCAGGCATAACGGTAAGGCAACTAAAAAAACGACTAAACCAGATTGGATGTCAGTTTTTAAATATTTAGATTTTTTCATTTGTTTTGTTTAAATAGTAGTAGTATTAAATATCAGCTAACAAGGAATTGGTTTATCTTTTTAATAGGTTTTTTATGAAAGATTTAGAGCGCTGTTTTTTTTTAGGTTCAAAATCATTAGCAAGGTTTACATTACAAACCGTAGCTATATTTTTTGAAATATACTTTGAGGGGTCGAAACAACTACTACCAGAAAATTTCAAAAAACCTTTATTTGGTATTATAGCATCATGTATTTGATGAGAGTCTCTATAATTTTGAAAAGCAAATGAGTTTGTTCCTGTAAAAACATCTAAGTGAATAGAGTTAATGTTTAAACAGAATTTTTTTTGCATATCAGCTTTAGCCTCTAAAAAATCGCCATCAGCAAGTTTTCTAATAATTTGACTAGATGAAGAATGTGAAAGTTTATCGTCGATATCAGATATTCTATAGCCGTACACAAGTAATACATCCGTTAATTCATCAGGATAAAACTGTGCAACGTGTGCTATTAGTTGAAGAGATTTGATACTGAAATCTGTAGGGATAATTACTTTTTTCATTAGTATTTTTTAATTTGAAGCAAGTATACGTGCATCACATTAAAAAGAAATAATAACGAGATTAGAATGAGATTAGAATTTACTTAAGAACATTGTATGATTGATTTTTATTAGGAAAGATGATTCTAACTAATGTCTCTTTTTCAACTTCAGAAGTTACTTCGATAGTACCTCCGTGCATTTTTATAATTTTTGAAGATAGTGGTAAACCAAAACCAAAACCTTTAACACCTCTAACGTTAGATGCTCTGAAAAAAGGTTCATATATATTTTTAATTTCATTTGAAGGTATACCTATGCCTTTATCAAGTGTATTTATTTCAATATTTTCTGAAGTAGTTTTTAGCCATAATTTAACTTTTTTGTTATCAGAGAATTTTATAGCATTATCTAAAACATTGTAAATAACAATTCTAATAAAGTTTAAATTACCATTCATGATAAGTAAATCTTCATGAGGCGGCAATTGGCTAAAATCAATAGTTATATCATTGTCTGGGTATGTAATATCTATATCTTTTTTAATGTCTAAAATTAATTCATCAACCCTTATCGGTTCAATGATAATACCTTTTTTGTCATTATCGGTATGTACAAGATTAAGAAGACCATTTATTAAGTTATTTAACCTTAAAGCCTCTTTTTCAATAGTTTGTAATATATCTATATATTCTTTTTCGGTTCTGATATTCTGTAAGCCAACTTCTGTTTGTCCTAAAATAGCTGTTAACGGATTTTTTAATTCATGTGATGCATTGTGCATAAAGTTACTCTGCATTTCGAATGATGTTTCTAAGCGATCTAACATAGCATTAAATGTTAGTGCAAGTTCTGCCAATTCATCATTATTGTTACCAGGGTCTAAACGTTGGTAAAGGTTTTTAGCACGAATAGAGTTTACTTTATTTATAATAGTTATTATCGGATCTAAAACTTGTTTTGAATAATATTGACCTAAAACATATAAAAACAATAGGCTAACAAAATATGCGATTATTAAAATTCCTTTTAGGTTTCGCATTTTAGCTTTACCATAAAGATCATTTGCCGAAAATTCTACAATAAAATCTCCAGCTATATCAGAAAATAACAACCCAGTATAGTAAACGTCGTTAACTTTGGTTTCCGCATATTTTTTTGAAAAGACCTCTTCAAAAAAAATAGAAGGTAATAATTCATTTACCTCTCCTAATATTTTCTTATTCTCGATGTCAATTTTATAAATTACTTCTTTTTCATTAGGTAAGGTTTGCAAGTGTTTTTTTCGAATATCATCGTATATAGATATGTTTTGTTCATCTTCATCTATATGTGCCTGCATAGCAATTGATGCTCTTTGTCGTAACCGTAGGTAGAATTCTTTATCAGTATACTTTTTAGTAGAGTAGTAAATAAAAAAGAAAATTGCCAATAATAATAGGGCTGATAGAGCTACGAAACCAAGGGTTATTTTTCTTCTAATTTTCATATTACAAAGTCTCTTCTTTCATAATATAGCCCATGCCAATTACAGTATGAATTAGTTTTGTATCCGAATTTCTATCAATTTTATTTCTCAAATAATTTACATAAACATCTACCACATTAGTTCCCATATTAAAACCAATATCCCACACATATTCTAAAATGTCAATTCTAGAAAGTACTTTGTTCTTATTTTTTAAAAAATATTCTAATAACCGGTATTCTGTTGAGGTAAGTTTAAGTTCTTTTCCACCTCTATTTACGATTTTAGATTCGCAGTTTAATGTTATATCAGCAATAGTAAGTACTAATTGATTAGTAGTGTTGTTGTGTTTAATTCTTCTAGAAAGAGCTTCTAAACGAGCAACCAGTTCTCTAAATTTAAATGGTTTTGTTAAATAATCATCGGCACCAGCTCCAAGGCCTTCTACAATATTTTCTGTTGTGCCTAATGCAGTAAGCATTAGTATAGGCGTTTGATTATAACCTAAAGCTCTAATTTTTTTACAAATATCAATACCATTTCCATCAGGGAGTATTACATCTAAAATTATTATATCTATATTTTTTTGATGTAATAGCTCTAAGCCCATTTTAGCGGTATATGATATGATAACATCAAAACCCAATTCATCAAGGCCTTTTTTTATAAAAGCAGCAACATTCTGTTCATCCTCAATAAGTAATACGTTAGTAAGCATAAATAAATATTTAATTAGATTTCTTGATGGAAAAACTCTAATTATTTTAATATCTAATTTAGCATTTTTAGAATTAAAATTTAAAAGAATAAATCAGAATTTTGAAAAAAAAAAGTGTTTATATATAGCTAAATATTAGGTGTTTGATGAAATGATAACATTTTCATGTTTAAAATAAAGATTAACCTTATTTGATTTTTCTTATATTTCGGCAACTATTAACAAAAAATAATCACTAAACACGTTTAAAAATGGAAAATGCAGAAGTATGGATGGAAAAAGGAATTGAGTTTGTAACTGATTATGGCCCAAAAATTCTTGGGGCTATAGCTATTTACATCATTGGTTCTTGGATCATCAAAAAAATTATCAAAGGAGTTAAAAATGTACTTAATAATAAAGAGTACGACAAATCACTACAGAGCTTTTTATTGAATCTTTTTTCTTGGGGATTAAAAATCTTCTTGATCATAATGGTGATTTCAAAACTTGGTGTAGAGACAACAAGTTTTGCAGCAATTATTGCAGCAGCAGGTTTAGCAATTGGGTTAGCTTTACAAGGATCATTATCTAATTTTGCTGGAGGTGTTTTAATTATGATTTTCAAGCCTTATAAAATTGGAGATTTAGTTGAAGCACAAGGAGTTTTAGGAAATGTAAAGCAAATTGAAATTTTTACTACTAAATTAATTACTCCTCAGAATAAATTAGCGATAGTGCCAAACGGAGCTATGGCAAATGGTAATATAATTAATTATACTGCAGAAGGTAAAATGAGAGTTGATACTACTGTTGGTATTGGTTATGGGGAAGATATGAAAAAAGCTAAAGCAGTGCTTTTAGAAATGCTTATAGCAAACCCTAAGGTATTGAAAGATCCTGCTCCTT
This sequence comes from Cellulophaga sp. HaHaR_3_176, assembly GCF_019021925.1. Lineage (NCBI taxonomy): Bacteria > Pseudomonadati > Bacteroidota > Flavobacteriia > Flavobacteriales > Flavobacteriaceae > Cellulophaga > Cellulophaga sp. HaHaR_3_176. The sequence goes on along the minus strand of NZ_CP058990.1, from coordinate 2,039,485 downwards.
CGGTTAATGTTGAAGCATTGGCAGATAGCTCAGTTAATTTAGCTGTACGCCCATTTTGTAAGCCTGAAGATTATTGGGATGTTTACTTTGCAACAATTGAAGGTTCTAAAATGGCTTTAGATGCTGCTAAAATTGAAATTCCTTATCCACATGAAGTTCAGATTAATAAATAATCTTTATAACATATATGTATAAAAAAAGACCGCTATTAGCGGTCTTTTTGTTTTTATGAATAATAGATAATTATATACCTGTATAATTGCTAGGGGTAATTGCTTTTAGTTCTGCTTTTATAGCTTCAGAAACTTCTAATGTATCAATAAAACTAGCAATAGAATTTTGGTTTATCTTTTCGTTTGTACGTGTTAAACCTTTTAATGCTTCATATGGGTTAGGATATGCTTCACGTCTTAAAATAGTTTGAATAGCTTCAGCAACTACAGCCCAGTTATTTTCTAGGTCTTGTTCAAACTTTTCTTTATTTAAAAGTAATTTGCCTAAACCTTTCAATGTAGATTGAAATGCAATCATAGTATGTGCAAACGGCACACCAACGTTTCTTAAAACAGTACTATCAGTTAAATCTCTTTGTAGTCTAGATACTGGTAATTTAGCCGATAAATGCTCAAAAATTGCATTTGCAATACCAATATTACCCTCTGAGTTTTCAAAATCAATTGGATTTACTTTATGTGGCATAGCAGATGAACCAACTTCACCAGCTTTTATTTTTTGCTTGAAATAATCCATTGATACATAAGTCCAGAAATCACGATCTAAATCTAAGATTATTGTATTTATTCTTTTGAGAGTATCAAACAAAGCAGCCATATGATCATAATGTTCAATTTGAGTAGTTGGGAATGAATGGTGAAGTCCCAATTTTTCTTGAACAAATTTTTGTCCAAAAGCTTGCCAATCTGTTTTTGGATATGCTACTTTATGTGCATTGTAATTTCCAGTAGCGCCACCAAATTTAGCCGCACTAGGTATATCATTTAATAAATTAAACTGTTCTTTTAAACGAACTACATAAACAGAAATTTCTTTACCTAAACGAGTAGGTGAAGCAGGTTGCCCGTGTGTTCTTGCTAGCATTGGAATAGAAGCCCAATCTTCGGCTAATTTTTCAATAGCACTTAAAAGCTCTAAATATTGAGGTACATACACATCATTCATTGCATCTTTAATAGAAAGAGGAATTGCTGTGTTGTTTATATCTTGAGAGGTTAATCCAAAATGGATAAACTCTTTAAATTCTTGTAAGTTTAGTGCGTCAAATTTGTCTTTTATAAAATATTCAACAGCCTTAACATCGTGGTTTGTTGTTTTTTCAATTTCTTTAATTGCTTGCGCATCTTCTGAAGAGAAATCAAGATATATTTTTCTTAAAGCATCAAATTTAGAATTATCAAAACCAGAAAGTTGTGGTAATTCAGCTTCACAAAGTGCTATAAAGTATTCTATCTCAACATGCACTCTGTATTTTATTAGAGCTTCTTCTGAAAAGTAATCAGCTAATTTTTCTACTTTACCTCTATAACGACCATCAATAGGCGAAATCGCATTCAATTTATTTAAAGACATTTTATATAAGAATTGATTGATTTTTTAAGTTTGCTAAGATACGTATTCCTTAAACAGCTAAAAAATGAAGATTAGAAATAGTCAAGTTTTGTAACAAAGTTTAGTTGCTTACTTAATTTTAGCAAGTGTCATACGTGCCCTTGCCTTGTATGCTGAGCTGCCTTGAGCATAATTTTTTTCTAATATAATTTTTAACTCAGGCAAAATCCAATCAAATTTTTTTCCTAATAGTAATAAACAAGTCATCGAATATGCTTGTGCTGCAACTTTATGCTCACCAATAAGCCAATCAAAACAAGCTGTTGTAATACGTTCTAAATGTACGTTGTTTAAAAACTCTTTTACGTTGTTGGGTGATTTCGAAAAGTAAGATGTAATTAAATATTCGCAAATTTTAGCCATTGGACGCACAGAAGGGTGTAAGTATACAGTTCCCATTTTTGATGTAAACTCGTTTAAATAAGGGAATATAAAAGACAATTTTTCTTTAGCTGTAAATTCTAAAACCCAACACGCTTTTGATGAGATAGGGTCTTTTACAGTGAAAGCTATTTTTAATAAAGGCTCAATTAAATTAGGGTTTTCTAGAACTAAAAGTGACATTTCAGCTCTTTTTTCTCTAGAGTGATTTACATAATTTAATGAATTTTTAAGTTCTATTGTTTCCAATATATTGTAATTTTAGCTATTCAATTTCAACCATGAAAATAATCAAAAATACTGGATTAGCTTTAATTTTAATTTTTGCATTATTACAGTTTTATAGACCCGAAAAAAACATGTCAGAATCAAATGACTTGTATGTTTTTACAACAGAAACAAACCCACCTAAAAATGTTAAAATCTCTTTAGAGAATGCTTGTTATGACTGTCATAGTAATACCACACATTACCCTTGGTATGCTAACTTAGCTCCAGTATCATATTGGGTAAATGATCATGTGCAAGATGGGAAAAAGCATTTAAATTTTTCGGAATGGGGTACATATACATCTGATAAAAAATCACATAAGCTAGAGGAGTTGGTTGAAGAGGTTGATGAAAATAAAATGCCTTTAAATGAATATATCTGGTTGCACTCAAAAGCAGATTTAAGTACTAGTGAAAAAAATGCCATTTTAGAATGGGCGAATAAAACTAGACTATTGTATCAATTAAAGATGAAACGAGATTAGGAACCCCATTTACAGCAGTTTCTTGAATAATGTTTAAGTTGTTAAAATCGTTTTTTTGAACATTAGGTTTTGGATCTATGAAATAAATAGGTGTATTTTCTGAAATAAAGTCTATAAGGCTAGCAGCAGGGTATACCTGCATTGAAGTGCCAATAATTATTAAAATGTCTGCTTTTTGAGTTATCTCAATAGCTTTGTTAAGTAAGGGTACTTCTTCGCCGAACCAAACAATATTGGGTCTTAGTTGATGTCCGTTAATACATTTATCACCAAGTTTTAAATCTTTTTTCCAATCTAAAATAACAGGAGCTCCTATTCTTGATATTTTTGTACTTCTCACTTTTAATAATTCTCCATGTAAATGTAAAACATCAGTACTACCAGCTCTCTCATGCAAATCGTCTACATTTTGTGTAATTATAGTAGTTTTAAAATGCGTTTCTAATTCTGAAAGGGCATTATGGGCTTTATTTGGTAAAACGGTCAATAATTGTTTTCTACGCTCATTATAAAAGTTTAAAACTAATTTAGGATTGTTTTGAAAACCTTCAGGCGAAGCAACTTCCATAACATTATGACCTTCCCATAGGCCATCTTCATCTCTAAAAGTTTTTATGCCACTTTCTGCACTAATTCCAGCTCCTGTTAAAACAACTATATTTTTCATCATAAAGAAAATTGGTATTGAAAATATACAACTTTAATTTTTTATTATATTCGATTTATGATTGATTTTAAACTTTTAGATTACTTAGAAGATTTTATTACACCAGAACGAAAAGCGCGTTTTTTAGAAATTTTAAAAGAACGTACAAAACTGATCACTGTAGCTGTTGAAGATGTGTATCAAATGCATAACGCAAGTGCTGTAATACGTTCTTGTGATGTTTTTGGAGTACAAGAGGCGCATATTATCGAAAAAAGAAATAGTAACACACTAGATGAAGAAATAGCGATGGGATCTCAGAAATGGGTTGATGTTATTAAATACAATAGTACAACGAGTTGTATTGAAACTTTAAAAGCAAAAGGGTATAAAATTATAGCGACAACACCACATAACGATTCTTGTTATTTAGATGATTTTCAATTAGAAGGAAAGACAGCATTATTTTTTGGCACAGAAAAATCAGGCTTAAGTCAAGAAGTTATAGAAAAGGCAGATGGTTATTTAAAAATCCCTATGGTAGGTTTTACAGAGAGTTTAAATATTTCTGTTTCAGCAGCAATTACGCTACAAACGTTAACAACAAAACTTAAAAAGCAAAATTTTGATTGGAAATTGACTGAAAGTGAAAAATTAGAGAAGCAATTAGACTGGACTAAAAAATCGATTAAAAGTATTGATGATATTTTAGAAAGATATTTTGAATAGGGGGTAAGCTCCTTTTAAATATGAAAAATAATAGCCTCGGCTCTAGCGCAAAAACGAATAGGTAGCGCAGTTGTTCCAATACCTTTAGATACGTACATTTTTGTATTTTTATTTTGATACCATCCTTTCAAATATCGGCCACTACCTACAGGTTTATATATTTCTTTACCAAAAAATGTTATTTGTCCGCCATGTGTGTGCCCAGATAAAATCATCTTTATATTTACTTCCTCATCTTGATTGAGGTCATCAATTACATCACTATATTCAGGACAATGATTTAATACCACAGTATCTAATTTTTTATCGATACCAGTTATTGCTTTTTTGAAATCAGGATTTCCATGCATTAAAGAGTCGACACCAATAATATTTATTTTTCGGTCTAATTTATCAAATATATAATTTTCATTAACTAATACTAGTCCATTATAGTCCTTAAATACATCATTTAATTCACTTACAAGAATGCGACCATCATGTTCTTTATTTCCTAATATTACAATTTTCAATATTTCGGGGTCAATTAAGTCAAGAAGTTTTTTTAGTACGGGAAATTTACTAGTTCTAGTAATTGTATCACCAGTAAAGGCTATAATATCAGGATTTTCGGAATTAATTTTTTCAGCAATTGTTTTATGAAAGTACTTAATTTCATGTAAGTGCAAATCTGATAGCTGTATTATTTTAATTTTATTAGATGAATTATTTGATACATCAAATTCATTCCAATCGATAATGTATTTTTCAATCCAAAAGCTGTCAAGATATATAAAGCCTACTAACCCTACAATGCTTAAAAAGAGCGTTTTCATAAACTTTCTTCTATTAATAGCCATTAATTTTTTTAAGAGCAAAGGAACTGTTTTTATATAATAATAACAGTTCGTTTAATAAAAATTTAGTAAAAATTAAGGTTTGAAATAACCAGTAATAAATGAGCATAAAAAAACCGTAATAGATTACGGTTTTTATTTTTTTATTAAAAACAATATTGTTTTAATTTTTTCTATTTAATACTTTAAAGTCTTCGTAACAACCACTAATGGCATCTAATATTTGTAAATCGTTAGCTGTTCTTATAAAAGATTTTGAATAGTTACAGTTATTTAAAATATCTTCAATATCTACTTTTTCAATATGTAATAATTCGATAAGAGCTTCTCTGTCAAATTTAGAAGCAAGTAAGTCTTTTATAGCATCGTCTTCTTTTACTTTTCTCAACTTTTTCATCTGATTTGGCTTTTTACCAAATAGGTTTCTAAGTAAATCGGCTGGGTTTAATATAGCGCCTAAAACTTTAGTAACAGCACTAGGATTCTTTTTACGAGCCTCATAGCCTGTATTTAAACCAGAAATACTGTATTGGTAAGAATCGTTTATAGGTAGGTTCTTTACGTCTATTTCTAAGTAGCCAGTTAGGTTGTAAGATGATACAATAACCTCTTCTAAGGCATAGGCTAATTCAGTTAAGGCTATTTTAGTGTCCTTAAACTTAAACATATCATTTGTAACTCGTACTTTTTGAGATTTAAAACCAAGGTAGCTAAAGTATAAAGTATCATTTACAGACGCTCTAATTTCAAACTCACCTTTTTCATTTGTAATCGTACCTACGACTTTGTTTAAGTTAACAACGTGTACACTTTCCATTACAGATGCATCTTGTGCGTTTACTACAATGGCTTTTATAGGTTCACCTTCATCTACTTCTTCAGTTTCTTGAGAAAAGCCTAATGCAGTAAAAAAGAAGAACACTCCGTAAAATAATTTCTTTAGCATATATCAAATAAAGCTCTAAAATAGTAAACAAAACAAAAAAATACGCCGAAGCGTATTTTTTAATATGAAATTAACTAAAAGTGAATGTTCTAAAAGAACCCACCTCTACGTTTGCTTTTACTTCCGCTAGATGAACCACCAGAATCTCTGCTGCCTCCTCTAGAGCCTGAATTAGAGCTAGATCCAGATCCACCAGATCTTCTTTTAGATCCTCCTTCACTGCTACCACCGTAACCACCACTTTTTGATGATCTTTCTCTTCTTTTAGGGAAGTCTCCACCGCCACCGCGATTACGATCTCTACCTCCACCGCCACGGTTTCTATCTCTACCACCGCCACCGCTGCGACCTCCGCCACCGCCTGGGTTGCTAGAAATTTCAACGTTTACAAATCTACCATCTACTTTAAAATCTTTAAAAGTTTCTAAAATTTTAGGTGTGATTGCGGCATCGGTATTAAAGAAAGAAAAACTTTCTTTTACATCAACTTTGTAAATATCGTCTTGGCCAACTTCAAGAGTATCTCTTAAGAAATCTTTTAAAGACATCCAATCATACTCATCTCTTTCACCAACGTTGATAAAGTAACGAACAGATCCGTTTGTAGGAATTTCTCCAGAACCTCTTTCGTTATTTCTTTCTCCTCTTTCTGATGATCCAGAATTTAAATCTCTTGTTTTATTGTAATAATCGAAGAAACGCGTAAACTCAACAGAAACCATTTTCTTTATCAGTTCCTCACGATCTAAGCCTTCAAATATTTCATTAATAGCAGGAAGATATTTTTCAACTTCAGTATTTACTTCTGTATCCTTTATCTTGTTAGCTAAGTGATTTAATTGTATTTCACAAATTTCTATTCCTGTAGGAATGTTTTTTGTGATGAATTTTTGATTGATTTTGTTCTCAATCGCTTTTATTTTTCTAAGTTCACTTCTAGTGATAATAACCATAGAAGTACCTGATTTACCAGCTCTTCCTGTACGACCACTACGGTGTGTGTATGTTTCAATTTCATCAGGTAGTTGGTAGTTAATTACGTGAGTAATATCATCTACATCAATACCTCTGGCAGCTACATCAGTAGCCACTAACATTTGTATTTGTTTTTTACGGAAAGCGTTCATTACCAAATCTCTTTGGTTCTGACTTAAATCCCCGTGAAGTGCTCCTGCATTATATCCGTCTTCAATTAAAGTTTCTGCAACTTTTTGAGTATCTCTTTTAGTTCTACAGAAAATAACAGAGAAAATATTAGGGTTTGTGTCAGCTAATCTTTTTAAAGCAGGGTATCTATCTCTACCACTAACTACATAATATTCATGTTGTACTGTAGATGCTCCTGAATTTTTTGTTCCCACAGTAATTTCTTGTGGGCTATTCATGAATTTTTTAGCAATCGTTGCAACTTCTCTTGGCATGGTAGCAGAAAACAACCATGTATTTTTTTCTTTTGGAGTATCTACTAAAATTTCTTTGATATCTTCAAAGAATCCCATGTTCAACATTTCATCAGCTTCATCTAAAACACAAAAGTCAATTTTAGAAATGTCAACTAATCCACGGCTCATCATATCTTTCATACGACCAGGTGTAGCAACAATAATTTGTGCTCCGCGTTTTATTTGTCTTGCTTGATCTGTAATACTAGCTCCACCATAAATAGCAACAACATTAATATTCTTTTCATATTTAGAATATGCTTGCATTTCTTTAGTGATCTGTAAACAAAGTTCACGAGTTGGTGATAGTATTAAACCTTGAGTGGTTCTACTATCTGCATCAATTTTTTGAATTAATGGGAAACCAAAAGCAGCTGTTTTACCTGTTCCTGTTTGAGCAAGAGCTACTAAATCGGTATCACTTTCTAAAAGAATTGGAATTGCTTTTTCTTGTACGTCTGAAGGGGTTTCAAAACCCATGTCAGTAATAGCGTCTAATAAAGATTTTTTCAATCCTAGCGCTTCAAATTTTGTCATAATATGTTATACTTAATCGCAAATATGTCTGTTGCATAGAGCGATTAACGATATAACCTTTAAAACTCAGCGCAACACATGCTATACTAGCGGCGTTATTTAAAGGTGCAAAGGTACTGTTAATTTGTCAACTAGCAGTATTTGTGAGTTTATTTTTTTAAAGCCCTTTAAATAGCAGGGGTAGAGAGGGAGAATTTATTTTTTAATTTTAAAAAACCATCTATTTATTGCGTTTTATAAATTTGATTTATAGTTATTTACGATAAATTAAGGTGTTTTATTAGTTTTTGAATAGCTCTTCCGCGATGGCTTATTTTGTTTTTTATTTCTATTGGTAATTCGGCAAATGTCTTGTCAAATCCGTTAGGTCTAAATATTGGATCATAGCCAAAACCGTCAATTCCATATTTTTCTTTGGTGATTATTCCTTCGACCTCTCCTTCAAATTTATATTTTTTTGCATCAATATTTAACGCAATACATGTTTTAAAACGAGCAACTCGGTTATCTTTTGTTTCTAAATTTTTTAATAATTTAGCCATGTTGGCTTCTGTGCTTTTTTCTTCACCGGCATATCTTGCTGAGAAAACACCAGGTTCTCCATTTAAACTGTCAACTAGTAAACCGGTGTCATCAGCAAAACAATTATAACCATATTTTTCAGTAACAAAATCAGCTTTTAATTGAGCATTGCCTTTTAGAGTATTTGCTGTTTCTGCAATTTCATCAAAACAATCAATATCATTTAAAGATAGTAATGTTATATTTTTGGGCATTAATAACTGCACCTCTTTAACTTTATTTTGATTGTGTGTGGCAAATACAAGTTTCATGTAAATTTGTTTTCTTATTTAATAAGGTATTTCAAAAATAGTATTTTAAACTTTTATAATTTTAGCAGATGCATTTAAAAATTCCACCAATAGTAATTTTATTAATAGCTGGTATTCTAATGTATGTTTTAGCATATTTTTTACCTGTAGGTTTTTTTGATTTTACAGGAAGGTTTTATTTAATGTATATTCTTTTTGGTTTATCATCTATTATAGCTGTTACATCTATTTTAAAGTTTTTAAAAAATAAAACGACAATAAACCCTGTAAAACTAGAAGGTGTTTCGTCGCTAGTTATTACAGGTATTTATAGCTTTACGCGTAATCCAATGTATTTAGCAATGCTACTATTATTATTGGTATGGGCACTATATTTAGGTAATGCTTTTAATGCTGTTTTAGCGGCATTATTTGTTTCTTATATGAATAAATTTCAAATTATACCAGAAGAAAAAGCTCTTTTAGAGCTGTTTGGTAAAGAATATAAGAATTACAAAATAAGTGTGAGAAGGTGGTTTTAATTACATAAGCATTTTTACTAATAAGTGTTGTTATTAGCTTTTTAGCTTATATTTTAATATATTAGCGTTTTAACTTATATTATGATTGCAGTTATAACAGGGGATATTATCAATTCAGAGCATTATAAGGTTACGGAATGGTTGAGTGTGTTAAAGTTACAACTATCTAAATACGGTAATACTCCAGAGCATTGGGAGGTATATAGGGGTGATGAATTTCAAATTAAAGTACCTATTGCAAAGGCCTTAGAAGTCGCTATAGGTATAAAAGCATGTATTAAGAAAGTAAAAGGGTTAGATGTTAGGATGGGAGTAGGCTTAGGGAAAGAGTCTTTTATAGGAGCAAGTGTAAGTGAGTCTAACGGAACAGCGTATCAATTATCAGGGCGTATTTTTGAAAAACTAAAAGACCAAAAACTTAGTTTAGCAATTGCAACAGAAAATGTAGAGAATGATGTTGTTTTAAATCTAATTATAAAACTAGCATTAGATTTTATGGATGATTGGAGCCCTGTTTCTGCAGAAATAATAACAATAGCATTAGAAAGCCCACATGCACAACAGCAAGAAATTGCAGATAAATTAGGTGTACAACAATCAGCAATTAGTCAACGGCAAAAAAGAGCAAGATTAGATTTAGTACAACAAGTACTCGCATATTATTCATCACTAATAAATAAAAAATAGTATGATTTTATTTACAAAACTTTTTTTAGCACACTTGATAGGTGATTTTATTTTTCAGCCTAAAAAATGGGTAGCAGATAAAGAAACTAAAAAAGCCAAGTCTGTATATTTATACATTCATATATTCATGCATTTTTTGTTAACAATGCTATTGTTATGGGATTTTAGTTATTGGAAAATAGCTGTAGTTATAGCAGTTTCTCATTATTTAATTGATGTTATTAAACTGTATGTAACCTCTAATTTTGAAAATAAAAATATTCCGTTTTTTGCAGATCAATTATTACATGTAGGAGTTTTATATGCGTGTGCTTTTTATGGCGATTTAGGGAGTCATACATTAGCACTTATTGAACAAATTGATATTAAATTGGTAACGGCGTTGGTTTTTGTGAGTTTTCCGTCGGCAATAATTATAGGTAAGTTATTAGACGGTATGTCTAAGTATATCGAAAATGATCACGAGTCACTGCCAAACGCAGGTATGTATATTGGTATTATAGAGCGAACATTTGTTGTGGTTTTTATAGTTATTGGTAGGTGGGAAGTAATAGGTTTTTTAATAGCAGCAAAATCGGTATTTCGATTTAACGATTTAAAAGACGGTAATAGTCGAGAATTAACAGAATATATTTTAATAGGAACCTTACTAAGTTTTGGTATGGCAATTTTAACAGGTTTAGTGTATTTGAAATTTCAATAAAATGCGATATTGATAATTTTTAACAGCTTATAGAAACAATTATACATCAAAATGTTAGAAAACCTAAATCGATATTAGTTTTAGGTTAAAATCACAAGTTTCGAGAAAATTAATTTTTACTTTTGCTTGCTTAATTTTAAATCATGGTCGCAACGGGCAGAAAGTATGTATTTGATTTTGATAGTACTTTAACGCGAGTAGAAGCATTAGATGTATTAGCAGAATTAACATTAGTAGGTAAATCTAATAAAGATGAGATTATTAAGGAGATTCAAGAAATTACCAACTTAGGTATAGATGGAGATATTTCCTTTACAGAATCTTTAGAAAGGCGTATTAAATTATTGAATGCGCATAAAGATGATTTATCCGAATTGGTTAAAGAATTAAGAACAAAAATATCTAAATCGATAGAGGCTAATAAAGACTTCTTTAGAGATTATGCAGATGATATTTATGTAATATCGTGTGGCTTTAAAGAATTTATAGATCCTATTGTAAAAGAATATAACATTCCTTCAGATAGAGTATATGCAAATACTTTTAAGTTTGATGAAGAGGGAAGAATCATTGGTTTTGATGAAACTAATGTTTTAGCAATGCATAACGGAAAAATTGACTGTCTAAAAAATATGAACCTTGACGGTGAGGTTCAAGTTATTGGTGATGGTTATAGCGATTATGTGATGCGTGAAGCTGGTATTGCAGATAAATTTTTTGCTTATACTGAAAATGTACACCGAGAAAAAGCTGCAAAAAATGCAGATTATATTACACCTAACCTTGATGAATTTTTATTTGTGAACGATTTACCTAGAAAAATCTCTTATCCTAAGAACAGGATAAAGATGTTGTTGTTAGAAAATGTGCACCCTGATGCATTTAGTAGTTTAACTGATGCAGGTTTTTCTGTAGAAACAGTTAATAATAGTTTGTCAGAAAAAGAGTTAATAGAAAAAATTAAGGGCGTTCATGTTCTTGGTATTCGTTCTAAAACACAGGTTACTGAAAAAGTTTTAGAAGCAGCAGATAAATTAATGGTTGTTTCTGCATTTTGTATTGGAACAACGCAAATAGATTTGGATAGCTGTAAGAAAAAAGGAATTGTAGTTTTTAATGCTCCGTATAGTAATACACGTTCTGTTGTAGAATTAGCAATTGGTGAAATAATTATGTTAATGCGTAGTGTATTTACGCGTAGTACAGAAATTCACCAAGGGCAATGGAATAAAACAGCTGCAAACTCAAGAGAAGTTCGTGGTAAAAATTTAGGTATTGTTGGTTACGGTAATATCGGTAAACAATTATCTGTTATTGCAGAAGCATTAGGGATGAGAGTTTACTATTATGATGTTAATGATCAATTAGCTCTAGGTAATGCTGTTAAATGTAATACTCTTGAAGATTTATTGAATATATCTGACGTGGTAACATTACATATAGATGATAATAAAGCAAACCTTAATTTTATTGGTGAACGTGAAATTAACCAAATGAAAGACGGTGCTATTTTTGTAAACTTAGCACGTGGTTTTGTTGTTGATATTCCAGCATTAGCTTCGGCATTAAAAAGTGGTAAACTTGGTGGTGCGGCAGTAGATGTTTTTCCGAAAGAACCAAGAAGTAATGGTGATTTTGAAACAGAATTAAAAGGTATTCCTAATGTTATTTTAACTCCACACGTTGGAGGTAGTACGGAAGAAGCGCAACGAAATATAGCAGAATTTGTTCCTAATAAAATTATGGAATATATGAACTCTGGTAATACGGTTGATGCTGTGAATTTTCCTAATATCAGATTACCTAAGCAGAATAAATCTCATAGATTCTTACATATACATAAAAATGTTCCAGGTGTAATGGCTAAAGTAAATGAAGTTCTTGCACGTTATGAGTTGAATATTACGGGTCAGTACTTATCAACTGATAGCGAGGTTGGCTATGTTATTTCTGATGTAAATAAAGAGTATAATAAAGATGTTATAAAAGAACTTAAAAAGATAGAAAATACAATTAAATTTAGAGTATTGTACTAATCTGTAGTTTTATATAAGATTAAAAGCCTCAATTTTAAAATTGAGGCTTTTTTGTTTTTTATTGATGATGATAAGGTTCATTTTTTAATATGGTAAAAGCTCTGTATATCTGCTCAACAATAAACAAGCGTATCATCTGATGAGAAAATGTCATTTTAGATAAACTTATTTTTCCGCGTGCTTGCTGGTAAATGGCATCACTAAAGCCGTAAGGGCCACCAATAACTAAAACTAATTGTTTAAAACCTGCATTCATTTGTTTTTGTAAGAACTTCGAAAAATCTACAGATGTATATTGTTTCCCATTTTCATCCAATAAAATTAAAATATCAGTAGGGTTTAGTTTTTTTAAGATAGCTTCTCCTTCTTTTTCTTTTTGCTGTGTTTCTGATAAATTTTTAGTGTTTTTTATATCAGGTATAATTTCTAGCTCAAACTTAACGTAATGCTTCAATCTATTCTCGTATTCTTTTGTAAGTGCAGATAGTTGTGAGCTATCTGTTTTTCCGATGGCAAGTAGTTTAATTGTCATCTTGCAAATTTAAATAGAAAATTGACTTTTAATAATTAAGATTATAAATTTATAATCAACAAGAGTTCTTATAAAGTATTTAGTAAATTAGCAATTAAGAAAATAAACGAATGATTTCACAAGCGCAATTTAATAAAGAGATAGAGTTGATAATAGCCAATGCCATCCGAGAAGATGTTGGTGATGGTGACCATAGTTCGTTAGCATGTATACCTGAAAGTGCAGTTGGTAAAGCTAAGCTTTTGGTGAAAGATGAAGGTGTCATTGCAGGTATAAAGTTTGCTGAAGAGGTTTTTTCTTATGTAGATGAAAATCTAAAAATCGAACATATTTTAAAAGATGGAGATGCTGTTAAATATGGTGATATCGCTTTTTATGTGAGTGGTAGTTCTCAAAGTATTTTAAAAGCAGAACGTCTAGTTTTAAATGCAATGCAACGTATGAGTGCTATAGCAACTAAAACTCAGTTTTTTGTTAACCTGTTAGATGGTACGGAAACAAAAATATTGGATACACGTAAAACAACACCTGGTACTCGTGCACTTGAAAAATGGGCAGTAAAAATTGGAGGAGGAGAAAATCATAGATTCGCTTTATATGATATGATTATGCTTAAAGACAACCATATCGATTTTGCAGGTGGTATTGATAAAGCGATTGCTAAAACAAAACAATATTTAAAAGAAACCAATAGAGATTTAAAGATTATAGTAGAAGCTCGAGATTTAAATGAAGTACAGCAAATACTAGATGCAAAAGGTGTTTATCGTATTTTGTTAGATAATTTTAGTTTTGAAGACACAAGAACAGCAGTGAAATTGATAGATAAAGAATGCTTAACGGAATCTTCAGGAGGTATTAATGAAGATACAATTCGTAAATATGCTGATTGTGGTGTAAATTATATTTCATCAGGTGCATTAACGCACTCTGTTTATAATATGGACTTAAGTCTTAAAGCGGTATAAATGTCTGCAGCAATAGAGGAAAAAGTTGAGAAAATTCCGATTGTAAATTGGTTAGCTCGCTTACTTAAAAAAGTAAAGCTATCTGCCTTTGAAGGGCTTTCTATGTATGATCTGATAGAGATGTATCTGTCAGGTATTGTACAGGGGGCATTGTCAAGCAGAGCTAGTGCAATTGCATTTAGTTTATTTATGGCTTTATTCCCTTTGTTGATTTTTTTAATTACTCTACTACCATTTTTAATTCCATATATCCAAATAGGGGGTGAGACTAATTTTGAGGCAGATTTCTTATCTTTTTTAGAATCTTTTTTACCATCAGCAACTGGCGATTATTTTGAAAATATTTTTATTCAGATAAAAGATCAGAAAAGAGGAGGTTTGTTATCGTCTACCTTTTTAATTTCAATATTTTTAGTAGCAAATGGTGTAAACGCTATTTTTGGAGGCTTTGAAAACTCATACCATGTAAATCTTACAAGGAATTTTTTTAGGCAATATGCTTATGCTTTAATGGTAGGTTTGGTATTGTCAATATTACTTATAGTAGCTGCAATAACATTTGTGTATTCAGAATTTTATATAGTAGAATATGCTAGTGATTTGGTAGGTAAAACATACGGAGCCAATGTGGAAGAGGCAGATATAGTGGGTGTTCGAATTGCAAAAGTTATATTTTTTATCATATTATCGTATTTGACAACCGCTATTTTGTACTATTTTGGAACTGCAGAAGGTAAAAAAGCAAAGTTTTTCTCTTCAGGAGCTTTAATGACAACTTTACTTTTTGTTTTTACTTCATATTTATTTGGGGTATATGTAGAAAAATTTGCTAGATATAATGAGTTATATGGTACTTTAGGAGGGTTGTTAATTTTAATGGTATTTATTTGGTTGAACTCAAATATATTATTGTTAGGCTTTGAGTTAAATGCTACTTTAAATGCATTACGTAATAACCTAAAAAAGAAAGATGAATTACTTTAGAATAATGTTAATAGCCCTTTCAGTATTATCGATAAATATTGGAACAGCTCAGGGGGTTTTTGATGAGTGGAAAACGATAGACGACCGTACAGGTAAGCCAAAAGGAGTTATAAAAATTTATAAGCAAGATGGTAAAATGTATGGTAAGATTATAAAAATCTTAGAAGAAGGCAAAGAAGATGTAAAATGTACCAAGTGTGAAGGGGATTTAAAAGATAAACCTGTATTGGGAATGACAATTATAGACGCAGCTGAGCTACATGAAGATGGTGAGTGGAAAGGTAAAAAATTATTCGATCCAGAACAAGCCATGACATTTAGATGTAAAATATGGTTAAACCCTGATAACCCCGACGAGCTTAAAGTTAGAGGGTATTTGTCATTTATTTACCGTACCCAAACTTGGTTAAGAGTAAAAGATTAGAAAATACGATAATGCTTAATTTTATTAATGTAATTCTACCTATTCCGTTAGAAAAACTATTTACATATAGTGTTTCGGCAGCTGAAGCTGAGTTTATTCAGCCAGGAATGCGGGTTGCCGTTCCTTTTGGAAAATCAAAAATATATAGTGCACTTGTGCATGAAGTCCATCAAGTACCACCTACGGTATATGAAGCTAAAGAAATACATCAAATTTTAGATGAAACACCTGTAGTTACTGAAGCTCAGTTAAAACATTGGTTCTGGATTTCAGAATATTATATGTGTAGTATAGGCGAGGTTTTTAGAACAGCTGTACCTAGTGCTTTTTTGTTAGAAAGTGAAACCTTAATATTAAAAAACACTAAAATAAACATAGATGAACTAGAGCTTTTAGATGATGAATTTTTGGTTTACGAGGCCTTAAGTCATCAATCTATTTTAAGAGTTCATGAAATAAGTTCCATTTTAGATAAGAAAAATATTTTACCTGTTTTAAATCGCTTATTAGATAAAAACATAATTATATTAAAAGAAGAGGTGTATGAGCAGTATAAGCCAAAAATGGTGCGTTATGTTCGAATGAGTAAACTTTTTCAATCTGAAGAAAAGCTAGAAGAACTTCTAAATTCTTTAACTCGAGCACCAAAACAAAGCCAGGTAGTTCTTTCTCTTTTTCAATTACAAGCATCTACTAAAAAGCCTATAAAAGTATCTGATTTGGAAGAAGCTAGTAGTAGCTCTTCTGCAACTATTAAATCTTTAGTTAATAAAAATATTTTAGAAGAATATTTTGTGCAAACAGATAGAGTGATTTATTTAAATGATACAGAAAATTCAGACTTAAAGTCTTTAAATGAGTATCAGCAAAAGGCCTTTTTAGATATTCAAGAAAATTTCAAATTAAAAAAACCAACACTTTTACACGGAGTTACATCTTCTGGAAAAACTGAGGTTTATGTAAAGTTGATAGAGCAATGTTTGAAGAGTAAAAAACAAGCTTTGTATTTGTTGCCAGAAATCGCATTAACAACACAGCTAATTTCAAGACTACAAGAATACTTTGGGGAAAAGGTTGCTGTATATCATTCAAAATATAGTGTTCAAGAGCGGGTAGAAGTTTGGAATAACGTTTTAACAAACAAATCAAAGGCTCAAATTGTTATAGGAGCCAGGTCAGCTCTTTTTATGCCGTTTAAAGAATTGGGGCTGGTAATTGTAGATGAGGAGCATGAGGGCTCTTTTAAGCAGTATGATCCTGCTCCAAGATACCATGCAAGAGATGCGGCAATCGTTTTAGCTCATATTCATAATGCAAACATACTTTTAGGATCAGCTACGCCAAGTGTAGAAAGTTTTTATAATGTAGAAAATGGTAAATACGGTTATGCAAGTATATTAAAGCGTTTTGGAAATGTTTTAATGCCTGATATTGAGTTGGTAGATATAAAAGAGCAGACTAGAAAAAAGAGAATGAAAGGTCATTTTTCTGAACGTTTGTTTTTAGAAATAGAAGAAACACTTCAAAATAAAGAGCAAGTAATTTTATTTCAGAATAGAAGAGGTTTTGCGCCGATTGTAGAATGTACTACTTGCGGGCATTCACCGCAATGCCCAAATTGTGATGTAAGTTTAACATATCACCAATATCAAAAACAATTACGATGCCATTATTGTAGTTATAATATAGCATTACCACTAGCTTGTGATGCTTGTGGTGTAGCTACTTTAGATACAAAAGGTTTTGGTACAGAACAAGTAGAGCAAGAGCTTCAAACATTGTTTCCTGATGCTAAAATTGGTAGAATGGATTTAGATACGACACGAGGTAAACATGGATATGAAAAAATAATTACTGCTTTTGAGCAGCAAGAATTAGATATTTTAGTGGGTACTCAAATGCTAACAAAAGGACTCGATTTTAGAAATGTGAGCTTGGTAGGTATTATGAATGCAGATACCTTACTAAACTTCCCTGACTTTAGAGCTCATGAACGTAGTTATCAATTATTAACACAGGTTGCAGGTAGGGCAGGAAGGACCCAGAAAACAGGAAAAGTTATAATTCAGAGTTATAATCCATACCACCAAATTTTAAAACAAGTTTCAACGGGTGATTATATGGGTATGTATAAAGAACAATTATACGAAAGACAGCAGCATAAATATCCACCAGTAAACAGAATTATAAAAATAACTTTTAAACACAAAGACTATAGTAAACTAAATGAAGCTGCTGAATGGTTTACTAAAGGGTTGCGAAATTCATTTGGTGTACATGTTTTAGGGCCCGAATTTCCGCCTGTTGCTAGAATAAGAAATCAATATTTGAAAAATGTATTGATAAAAATTCCAGTAGGACAATCATTACCTAAAACTAAAAATAGCATTAAAAGAATAGAAAAATCTTTTAATGCTATTTCACATTACGCAAGCGTACGGGTAATTTATAATGTAGACTATATTTAGTTTATACGTTATTAAGCGCCTCAGCTAATTCTGTCTTTTTATTTCTACTTAAAGGAATTGATCGCCCGCTAACTTCAACATTTTTACTGTTAAACTTCTCAACCTTTTCTAAGTTTATAATATATGATTTGTGAATTCTAAGAAATTTATCACTTGGTAATTGTTCTTCGAAAGATTTCATAGTAGATAATATAACTATGTTTGCTTCATCGGTAACCAACTTAATATAGTCACCTAAAGCTTCAACCCATTTAATATCGTTTAGAATAACTTTTCTTTTTTTAAGATTACTTTTTACGAAAATATGCTCCTCATCTTCATTAACTCGATGCATTTGTTCGTATTTAGATATCGCTCTTTTTACGGAAGCATCAAATCTAGACATTGTAATCGGCTTATGTAGGTAATCCGTTACGTCATATTCAAAAGCTTTTAAAGCATAATCAGGCTTTCCTGTGATTAAAATAACTTGAGGTCTGTTGTCTAAAGACTCTAATAAATCAAAACCGTTGATAATAGGCATCTCAACGTCTAGAAAAATTAAATCAATCTCATTGTTTTTAATTCCATTCTTTGCTTCAATAGCGTTGCTGTACTCAGCAACCAAAGCTAAGTTTGGATGGTTGTTTACTAACTTAGCGACTGCCATCCTTTGCATTGAAGAATCGTCTACTATTATACTTCTTAATTTCATAAATGGTTGATTTGCGGGATTAAATCATAGGCAAATTACTGAAAAAAGTCGATGAACTGCAACAAAAGATGTGAATATGACATAATATGTTGTGTATTCAGTAAAAAACATGATTAAAGATTTGGTTTATTTTAGATTTGGCTTATGTTAATTGTAATTCATTTACTTTATAACGAAGTTTTTTGCTAAATCTTGTGATAACTCAAAATAATTGTTAATTTTGCGCTCCTAAAAATATATATTAATATGAATCATTACGAAACTGTTTTCATTTTGAATCCCGTTCTATCTGATACACAGATAGAGGAAACAGTTAAGAAATTTGAAGATTTCTTAATTAGCAAAGATGCCAAGATGGTATCAAAAGAAAATTGGGGCCTAAAAAAACTGGCTTACCCAATACAACACAAGAAAAGTGGTTTTTACCATTTGTTTGAATTTACAGCTCCAGGTGAAGTTATCTCTCCTTACGAGTTAGAATTCAGAAGAGATGAACGTGTTATGCGATTTTTAACAGTAAAGTTAGATAAGCATGCTATTTCATGGGCAGAAAGAAGAAGAACAAAGTTAAAAACTAAAGCTTAAGTCGTATGTCGTCAATAGAACAACAAGCAAAAGGTAAGAAAGATGGAGAGATCAGGTATCTTACTCCATTAAACATAGATACGAATTCTCAGAAGAAGTATTGTCGTTTTAAAAAGTCTGGTATTAAGTATGTAGATTACAAAGATCCAGATTTTTTAATCAAATTAGTAAACGAGCAAGGGAAGTTACTTCCTAGAAGATTAACTGGTACTTCTTTGAAATTTCAAAGAAAAGTGGCAGTTGCTGTAAAAAGATCTCGTCATTTAGCGTTAATGCCATATGTTGGTGATTTATTAAAATAAAAAGAAGCGAACGATGGAACTTATATTAAAGGAAGACGTACAAAACTTAGGTTTTAAAGATGATTTAGTAACTGTTAAAAATGGTTACGGAAGAAATTTTTTAATTCCGAACGGAAAAGCTGTTATGGCTACATCTTCTGCTAGAAAAGTATTAGCAGAAAATTTAAAGCAAAGAGCTCATAAAGAAAAGAAAATTGTAGATGCAGCAACTAAAACTGCAGAAGCAATTAAACAACTAGAAATTAAAATTTCTGCTAAATCTGGAGCAGGTAATAAATTATTTGGTTCTGTTACTAACAATGATTTAGCTGATGCATTAGCTAAAGCTGGTCAAGAAATAGAAAAGAAATTTATTGCTATTCAAGGTGGAGCTGTTAAAAGAACAGGTCCTTACAATGCACAAATAAGATTACATAGAGATGTGATTTTTGATTTCCCTTTCGAAGTTGTAGGAGAAAATAGTTAACAAATAGTTAACAAAATTTTTTAAAAAGAGAGTTATGCGTGCATAGCTCTCTTTTTTTTGTTCTAAATTTACCGCAAACTAAAACTCACTCAATTATGTTAAAAAAAGTTTGCGCAACAATATTTCTATGTATTGTTTCTTTTAGTGCAATTTCTCAAGTAACAACATCTAATATAAAAGGTATTGTTATTGATGATGCAAATGAGCCTTTATTAGGGGCTAATATTGTTGCTGTACATACTCCAACAGGAACTAAGTATGGTGCTATTTCTAATGAAGACGGTAGATTTAATTTACTAAACCTTAGAGTAGGTGGCCCTTACGAACTTACATTTTCTTATGTTGGTTACAAATCACAAGTAATACCTGATGTTTACTTGACACTTGGTCAAACTTTTAATGCAGATATAAACATGCAATCAGATAGCCAAGCTTTAGAGGAAGTTGTGGTAATATCTGATCAGAGTGGTACTTTTGGTAGTGATCGTACAGGTGCAGAAACTAGTGTTGGTCGAAGAGAATTGAGTCGTTTGCCTACGATTTCAAGATCAGCATCTGATTTTACAAGGTTAGAGCCAACAGCTAGTGGAAACTCTTTTGGTGGTCGTAATGATCAATACAATAACTTTTCTTTAGATGGTGCTATTTTTAATAACCCATTTGGTTTAGATTCTCCAACACCAGGTGGCCAAACAGGATCTCAACCTATTTCATTAGATGCTATTGAGCAAATTCAAGTATCTACTGCTCCTTATGATGTTACTCAATCTGGTTTTACAGGAGCTACTGTAAATGCGGTTACTAAAAGTGGAACAAATGAGTTTCATGGTACTGTTTATGGTTTTTTTAGAAATGAAGATTTAACAGGTGGTAAAGTAAAAGGTGAAGATGTGATAAAACCTAAATTATCACAAAATCAATACGGTGTAAGTATTGGGGGTCCAATTGTTAAAAATAAATTGTTTTTCTTCGTTAATTTTGAAAAAGAAGAAAGAGATGACTTAGGGACAAACGGCTGGGTTCCGAATACAGGTTCAGGAGCAATTAATGAATCTAGAGTTTTAGAATCTGATTTAATGACAGTGCAGTCAGCATTGGCAACTCTTGGTTATGATACAGGTAGTTATAATGGTTTTACATACGGATCGGGATCTACAAAAGGACTTTTTAAATTAGATTGGAATATTAACGATAAAAATAGATTAGCACTTATTTATAATTTTTTAGATGCATCTAGTGAAAAACCAGCTCACCCAACTGCTATAGGGGCTAGAGGACCAAGCTTTTCAACACTTCAATTTGAAAAATCTGGATATGAAATCAATAATAAATTAAATTCAATTCAGCTTGAATTAAATTCAACTTTAACAGATGAAGTAACTAATAAATTACAAATTGGTTATACTCATTTTGATGATTTTAGAAACCCACTTTCTTCACCAGCTCCAAGTATAATTATTCAAGATGGTGCAGGGTCTAATTATATAGTAGCAGGTCATGAACCATTCTCTATTCATAATCGCTTAGATCAAAAGGTTTTTCAATTGACTAATAATATGAATATTTTTAAGGGTAATCATACTTATACGGTAGGTTTTTCTTTTGAAAAATTTCAATTTGATAACTCTTTTAATTTAGGAAATTATGGAGGTACTTTTGGTTTTGATGTAAATGGTACACCATTTGATTTTGGTGATGATAGAAACTTTTTATCAGTAAATGATTTTTTATCTTTTGCTCAACCAGGTGGTTTAATTGATGGTATGATTCAAGGAGCTGAAGCTCAATTTGCGAATAACAATCAATTTGCAGATGGAGATGGCTGGCAATTAGCAGAAACTAATGTAGGTCAAATGTCTTTTTATTTACAAGATGAATGGAATGCTACTGAGAATTTAAAATTGACTTACGGTGTTCGTTTTGATAAACCTCTTTATTTTGATACCAGAGATAAAATTAGAGAAAATATAGCTAGAAAAATTGGTGATTATCAACCAGATAATTTGTACTATAACCCAAATACAGGTGAGCAAACATTAATAGATTCTGAACAATTACCAGATAATAACTGGTTAATTTCTCCTAGATTTGGTTTCAATTGGGATTTAAAAGGAGATAAAACAACTCAATTAAGAGGTGGTACAGGTGTATTTACGGGTAGACTTCCTTTTGTGTGGTTGGGTAACCAAGTTCAAGGTGTTGATTTTTTCTTTTACCAAGCGGTTGATCCTGATTTTCAATGGCCACAAGTTTGGAGAACTAACTTAGGTATAGATCATCGTTTTGAAAATGATATAGTTTTAACGGCTGATGTTTCTTATACAAAAGATTTAAATGCGTCTCATGTTCAAAACTGGGGTTTGAATACGCCTTCTGGAACATTAAATGCACCTGGGGATAATAGACCAGTTTATGAATCTGGAGATTTTGCTACGAATGCTTTTGGAGGTTCAACTAACGCTTACGTATTTACAAACTCAGATAAAGGAAGAATTTGGAATGCTTCTGTTAAGGCGCAGAAAAACTTCAATAATGGTTTGTATGTAATGGGGGCGTATAGCTATTTAAATGCTAAAGATGTAAATTCTATTGAAGCAGAGATTACTGGTGATGCTTTTGACTTTAATCCTACTTTAGGAAATGCTAATGAAGATGTTTTAGGTTTTTCTAAATATGGAGATACACATCGTTTTATTGGTGTATTATCTAAGAATTTTGAATACGGTCAAGGAAAATGGAATACAACAATTTCAACTTTCTTTGAATACGGTCAAGGTGCTCGTTATAATTATACGTACGCAGGAAATATAAATGGTGATAGTTCTTTTCAGAATAATGACTTATTATATATTCCTACATCAGCAGAACTTGGTCAAATGCAGTTTTCAGGAGCTGGACAAGCAGAAGCTTTTGAGTCATATATTCAACAAGATAAGTATTTAAGTGAAAATAGAGGTGAATATATGGAGCGTTATGGAGCTTTAGCGCCATGGAGAGGTAAGTGGGATATCAAGTTTTTACAAGATTATACGTTTAGCAATGACAACAAAATTCAGTTTAGTGTTGATATTCTTAATGTAGGTAATTTAGTTAACTCTAATTGGGGTGTTATTCAACAACCAAATAATGTGAGTCCAATAGGTGTTACTGTAGATCAAAATACAAACATTCCTACATATACATTTGATCCTAGTTTGACTAATACTTATGGGTTTGATGCCAGTTTAGCATCAAGATGGCAAGCGCAATTTGGTTTAAGATATATTTTCTAAGAAAATAAAAAATATTTAATACTTAAAAAGGCTGCACAATTAGTGTAGCCTTTTTATTTTTGCAAAAGAATTTGAGTTAGATTATACATTGCTTGAATTTTATATAAAATAGGTAGATGAAGTACACGAGACTTACAAAACAACAATTAGAAGAATTACACCAAGAGTTTATTAACTTTTTGGCAACACAATCTATTACAGGAGAAGAATGGGAAACCATAAAAAATGATAAACCAGAAGTTGCAGAAGAAGAAATAGATGTTTTTTCTGATTTAGTTTGGGAGGGAGTATTAACAAAGGTTGAGTTTGTAGAGAATATCTCAGCGCAACAAATGCATTTATTTCATTTGACAGATAAAGAAATGAAACTCATTTCAGTAAAGGTGATGAATCCAGAAATAGATTTAACCACAGATATTGGATTCAAATGGTTTAAGAAAAACTGGCAATCAGATTTTGTAGAATACCTATCTGCTTCAAAAGCATATAAAGGTGAGAAGAATGCTGATAAATTTGATTTAATAAAACAAGGAGCTGTAATTACAAAAGGCGAGCTATATCAGTGGTTTGAAAAAGTCATAGGATAAGCTGATATTTACAAAAAAAATTATTGCGTTTTCTATTTTGAAATAACCTGATTAATATAAAACCACTGTCATAGTAAAATCAAAGACAGATTATAGTAATAACTATACCGTCTCAGTGCTACTGAAGACAAGAATATAAAAATTTAAATGGCAAAAAAACCATCCATAGCAAAAGGGACTAGAGATTTTTCACCTTCAGAGGTAGTAAAACGTAATTACATATTCGACATTATTAAAAAGAATTTTCAGACTTATGGTTTTTCTCCGATAGAAACCCCTTCTTTTGAGAATTCAGATACTTTAATGGGTAAATATGGTGAGGAAGGAGATCGTTTGATTTTTAAAATATTGAATTCAGGTGATTTTTTATCAAAAGTTGATGAAGCTACTTACTTTAGAAAAGATTCTAATACTATAACATCAAAAATCTCAGAAAAAGCACTTCGTTATGATCTTACAGTGCCTTTTGCCCGTTACGTAGTAATGCATCAAAACGAAATAGATTTTCCTTTTAAAAGGTATCAAATACAACCTGTTTGGAGAGCAGACAGACCTCAGAAAGGTAGATTTAGAGAGTTTTTTCAGTGCGATGCTGATGTTGTGGGTTCTAACTCATTATTGCAAGAAGTTGAACTGGTTCAGTTATATGATGCTGTTTTTTCAGAGCTAAAATTAAACGGAGCAACTATAAAATTAAACAACCGAAAAATATTAGCAGGTATAGCAGAAGTAATCGGCGCTAAAGAAAACCTGATAGATTTTACAGTAGCTTTAGATAAATTAGATAAAATAGGGGAAGAAGGTGTTAAAAAAGAAATGCTAGAAAAAGGTATTTCTGAAGCTTCTATAGAAAAAGCATCACCGTTGTTTAATTTAACAGGAACGAATGTAGAGCAGTTAGATGCTTTAGAGAAGCTTTTATCCTCTTCAGAAGAAGGTTCAAAAGGAGTAGAGGAGCTTCGTTTTATTATTGAAACAGTTTCAGAACTTGGCTTGCAAACGGCAACTTTAGCTATAGATGTTACTTTAGCACGTGGACTTAATTATTATACAGGTGCTATTTTTGAAGTTGGAGCGCCAGAAGGTGTGAAAATGGGATCAATTGGTGGCGGTGGCCGTTATGATGATCTTACAGGTATATTTGGCTTAAAAGATGTGAGTGGAGTAGGTATCTCATTTGGTTTAGACCGTATTTACTTAGTAATAGAAGAATTAGGTCTCTTTCCGGAAGCTATAGATCAATCGTTAGAAGTGCTTTTTATGAATTCTGGAGAAAAAGAAGCTTTTGAATCTTTAAAACTTTTAACTCTATTTAGAAAAAAAGGAATAAAAGCAGATTTATACCCTGATAGTGCTAAAAATCAAAAGCAAGAGAACAAGCAATTTAAGTTTGCTAAAAATAAAAACGTACCATTTATCATTATTATCGGAGAAGATGAATTGAAAAATGCATCTTTTACGGTGAAAAATATAAATGAGAATACTCAAGAAACATATAGCTTGGCAAAAGCAGAAGATTTTATAAGTACGTTATAGTACTTCTTTAATAGCTTTAATTACAGATTTGTAGTAGCTAATATTATGTGGGACATATTTTTTAATATTGGCTAATCCCCAAGTTTCTTCAGAAAATTTTAAAAGCGAGGTAAGTGTTAAAGCTTCTACTTCGCTTTCTTGTTTTATAAGCTTTGGTAAGGACGTTTTTAGTTCACATATATAAGTATGGTGAAATTCGCAATCTATTAAAGTTTCATTGTGTTTTTGAATAGATTTAAAAACGCCAATTTTTTTTAAATCATTTACAGAAATAGTAATACCTATTTCTTCTTTAGTTTCTCTTATCGCGGCAATTTCAAGATTTTCACCAGCACCAATATGACCAGCGACAGATACATCCCATAGTAAAGGGAATATATTCTTGTTTCTTCCTCTCTGTTGTAATAAAATCTGTCCACTTTTTGTATAGAACCAGACATGCACAGTTTGGTGAAACCAGCCATTTTTATGTGCTTCAGATTTTAAAGCTATTTTGTTTAATCGCTTTCCTTCAGAGTTTAAAATATCAATAAGTTCATCCATCAATATATAGGCTTTAAAAAAGAAACCCCCCATTGTAACAATAGAGGGTTTTTAATATTATTCGAAGTAACTAAAAGTTTCTCCTTCTTTAATGGTAAGTAATGTTTCGTAAATCAATTTAATGACATTTTCAACATCATCTTGGTGTACGGTTTCAACAGTTGTGTGCATATATCTTAACGGTAAAGATATTAATGCAGAAGCTACACCGCCATTGCTGTAAGCAAAAGCATCAGTATCTGTTCCAGTATATCTAGATGAAGCCATTCTTTGAAAAGGTATTTTATTACTCTCTGCAGTTTTAATAATGCGTTCTCTTAGTTTATTTTGAACAGCAGGAGCGTATGAGATAACTGGTCCGGCACCTATTTCCGTATGGCCTTGAGTCTTTTTCTCAATCATAGGTGTGGTGGTATCGTGGCAAACATCAGTTACTATAGCAACATTAGGTTTAATAGTTTGTGTAATCATTTCAGCACCACGTAACCCTATTTCTTCCTGTACAGAATTAGTAATGTATAATCCAAAAGGCAATTCTTTTTTATTTTCATGTAAAAGACGAGCAACTTCGGCAATCATAAAACCACCAGCACGGTTGTCAATAGCTCTACAAACAAATTTATTCCCATTCAAAATTTGAAAAGTATCAGGGTAGGTGATAACGCAACCAACATGAACACCCATTTTTTCAACCTCTTTTTTATCTTTAGCGCCTATGTCTATAAATATGTTATCTAATTTTGGCGGCTCTTCTTTCGAGCTGTTTCTGGTATGAATTGCTGGCCAACCAAAAATTCCTTTTACAATTCCTTTATCAGTATGTATATCTACCCATTTAGATGGTGCAATTTGATGATCACTACCGCCATTACGAATTACATATATTAAACCATCATCTGTAATGTAGTTTACATACCAAGATATTTCATCAGAATGACCTTCGATAACCACCTTGTATTTAGCATCAGGGTTTATAACTCCAACAGCTGTTCCGTATGTATCAGTAATAAAAGTGTCAACATATGGTCTCAAGTAATCCATCCATATTTTTTGTCCTTCCCACTCATAACCGGTAGGTGAAGGGTTGTTTAGATATTTTTCTAAAAAATCAATAGACTTTTTATTTAGAATTTTCGTTGTACTCATTTGTAATTGTTTTAAAACGAAGTTAATAATATTCACTTTTATTTAATAGTGATGCTTATGTTTATTATTAATTTTGGCAAGAATTTTGTATTTCTATAGATAATGATGAATAAATTTAGATACCTCTTTATATTTTTAATGATATCTTCTGTTGGATTGTCGCAAGAGGAAGAGATTATTTTAGACTCTCTAGCTGAAAAAATGATTAGAATAGAAGGTGATTCGATAGTTCAGAGTTCTATTGCCTTAGAAGAGGTGTATGTTTTTAGTAAATTGAAGTTTGATAATTACGATGATAAATTACGGTACTATATATTAAGGAGAAAAACATTGAAAGTGTATCCTTATGCTAAGTTAGCAGCAGAGAGATTAACGGAGCTAAATGATAGTTTACTTAAGATTACAAAAAACAATAAAAAAAGGAGATATACTAAAGAAGTTCAAAAGTATGTTGAAGGAGAGTTTTCTGATGAATTAAAAAAGTTAACTAGAACAGAGGGGCAGATACTTATTAAATTAATACACAGGCAAACAGGTATAACAGCATTTGATCTAGTAAAGCAATTGCGAAATGGGTGGAGGGCATTCTGGTATAATACAACAGCAAAGATGTTTGATATAAGTATTAAAGAAGAATTTCATCCTGATACAGTTCATGAGGATTATCTGATAGAAGACATTTTGCAACGTGCTTTCTCTGAATTTAAGATAGAAAGACAAAATTCTGCTTTAAATTATGATTATTCTACACTATCTAATAAGTGGGCGACTAGTAAGAAAGACTAGTGGTTATTTGCAAAGCTCATTAGTTTTCTTTATATTTATCTTTCTCCTGAAATTTATTTTCATTTTTTTTGAGTTGTAAATTGCTTGTTTTGAGTTGTTTAATAATTTGGGTAGAAAAAAGATTAAAAAAGTTTAAAAAAAAGCTTGTGGGTTTAAAAAGAGGGTGTATATTTGCAGCCGCTTAGGGAAACAACGACACGTAAATAAGCTGAGAAAATAGGAATAGAAAAGTTCATTGACATATTGTAAGACAGCGTTTAATTACTGGAAACGGTAATTAAATAAATTGAATTAACATAATAGCTTAAAGAATATTAAGGGCTAGGTTCGGATGATTTTATATTTTGTGTTGTAATAATATTTACAAAACAACGATGAAGAGTTTGATCCTGGCTCAGGATGAACGCTAGCGGCAGGCCTAACACATGCAAGTCGAGGGGTAACAGGGAGCTTGCTCCGCTGACGACCGGCGCACGGGTGCGCAACGCGTATGCAATCTACCTCTTACTAGGGAATAGCCCAGAGAAATTTGGATTAATGCCCTATATTATATTGAGTCGGCATCGATTTTATATTAAAGGTTACGGTAAGAGATGAGCATGCGTCCCATTAGTTAGTTGGTAAGGTAACGGCTTACCAAGGCTTCGATGGGTAGGGGTCCTGAGAGGGAGATCCCCCACACTGGTACTGAGACACGGACCAGACTCCTACG
Organism: Cellulophaga sp. HaHaR_3_176; assembly: GCF_019021925.1. Classification (NCBI taxonomy): domain Bacteria; kingdom Pseudomonadati; phylum Bacteroidota; class Flavobacteriia; order Flavobacteriales; family Flavobacteriaceae; genus Cellulophaga; species Cellulophaga sp. HaHaR_3_176. Next base: position 2,010,802 of record NZ_CP058990.1, on the reverse strand, counting down.
GGAGGCAGCAGTGAGGAATATTGGACAATGGACGGAAGTCTGATCCAGCCATGCCGCGTGTAGGAAGACTGCCCTATGGGTTGTAAACTACTTTTATACAGGAAGAATAAGATCTACGTGTAGATTGATGACGGTACTGTAAGAATAAGGACCGGCTAACTCCGTGCCAGCAGCCGCGGTAATACGGAGGGTCCGAGCGTTATCCGGAATTATTGGGTTTAAAGGGTCCGTAGGCGGGCTGTTAAGTCAGAGGTGAAATGCTGCGGCTCAACCGTATGCACTGCCTTTGATACTGGCGGTCTTGAGTTATAGTGAAGTGGCTAGAATATGTAGTGTAGCGGTGAAATGCATAGATATTACATAGAATACCGATTGCGAAGGCAGGTCACTAACTATACACTGACGCTGATGGACGAAAGCGTGGGTAGCGAACAGGATTAGATACCCTGGTAGTCCACGCCGTAAACGATGGATACTAGCTGTTCGGTTTTCGGACTGAGCGGCCAAGCGAAAGTGATAAGTATCCCACCTGGGGAGTACGTTCGCAAGAATGAAACTCAAAGGAATTGACGGGGGCCCGCACAAGCGGTGGAGCATGTGGTTTAATTCGATGATACGCGAGGAACCTTACCAGGGCTTAAATGTAGATTGACAGGTTTAGAGATAGACTTTTCTTCGGACAATTTACAAGGTGCTGCATGGTTGTCGTCAGCTCGTGCCGTGAGGTGTCAGGTTAAGTCCTATAACGAGCGCAACCCCTGTTGTTAGTTGCCAGCGAGTCATGTCGGGGACTCTAGCAAGA